>CAZDMB010000045.1:0-846 GCA_964506175.1 uncultured Planctomycetales bacterium
TCCTGCCGGACACCCTCTTCTTCACCGGCAGCGCGGACCTGCTCGATCCCGAATTCACGCACCGTTTCCAGCATCCGGTAGCGCGGCTCATCGCCAGCAACACCCGTCACCGTTCGCAGCAGGCTCTTCTCGACCAGGATCTCGCTGATCGGCGACAGGCGCAGGCCGTTGCGCGCGATGCTCTCGAACTCCTCGCGGTTGTAGACGATGCCGCCGCCCGAGCCGCCGAGAGTGAAGGCCGGCCGGATCACGCAGGGCAGCCCGATGATCTCCAGGGCCGCGCGCGCCTCGTCCATGGTGTGGGCGATCTCGCTGGTGGCGGCGCGCAGGCCGATGCGCTCCATCGCGTGGCGGAACTCGTCGCGGTCCTCGGCCTTGCGGATGACCTCGTAGCGCGCGCCGATCATCTCGACGCCGAAGTCCTTGAGCACGCCGCGCTCGTACAGCGCCATCGCGACGTTCAGCCCGGTCTGGCCGCCGAGGGTCGGCAGGATCGCGTCCGGCCGCTCCTTCTCGATGATCTTGGCGACGAAGTCCGGCGTGATCGGCTCGACGTAAGTCGCGTCCGCCAACTCCGGATCCGTCATGATCGTCGCCGGATTCGAGTTGACCAGGATGATCCGGTAGCCCTCCTCCTTCAGCGCCTTGATCGCCTGGGTGCCGGAATAGTCGAACTCGCAAGCCTGCCCGATAACGATCGGACCGGCGCCAATGACGAGGATCGAGGAGATGTCAGTGCGTTTGGGCATTTATGAGAACCTGCTCGAAAATTAGGTAAAAGAAGCTAACCAAGCCAACAATATCGGCCGCTCGGCTAATGAAGCGCCAAATTTCTTCAGAGGGGGG
>CAZDMB010000045.1:856-15262 GCA_964506175.1 uncultured Planctomycetales bacterium
CGCCTGGGTTCCGGAATAGTCGAACTCACAGGCTTGCCCGATGACGATGGGGCCGGAGCCGATGACGAGGATGGAGTTGAGGTCGTCCCTGCGGGGCATTGGGGGGCGGCCGAGCCGAAGGATCTTAGCCGCGCGCCGCCCGTCTGCCCAAACTGCCGCGGATCGCCGCCGCCGCCTCGGCGGGAGCGGCGCCGGCCACCACCACGTTGTTGCCCGGCGCGAGCGGCAGGATGAGATTCAAACGCCGGCGCGCCGCCTTCTTGTCGCGCGCGAGCAGCGTGACGAGGCGCGCCGCCGACGGCAGAGCGCCCGGATAGGCCTCCGGCAGTCCGCAGCGCCGCAACAGAGCGCGCACCCGCGCGGCGTAGGCGGGATCGGCCACCCCGTGCGCGGCGGCGAGGTCGACGGCCACCCGCAGTCCGAGCGCGACGGCTTCGCCATGCGCCAGGCGGCGCGGGCCCGCGGCGGTTTCGAGCGCATGGCCGAAGGTGTGGCCGAGGTTGAGCAAGGCGCGGTCGCCGCGCTCGAACGGATCGGCGCGCACCACGCGCATCTTGAGCGCGGCCGCGGCGCGCGCGGCGCGCAGCAGCGCGGCGGAAGGCCGGCGCAGGGCCGCGGGCGGGACGCGTTCCAAGCGCCGCAATGCCGCTTCGCCCTCGAGCATGGCGCTCTTCACGACCTCACCCAAGCCGCAGGACCACTCGCGCGACGGCAGCGTGCGCAGGACCGCGACGTCCGCGATCACAAAGGAGGGAAAATGGAAGGCGCCGGCGAGGTTCTTGCCCTCCGGCAGGTTGACCGCGGTCTTGCCGCCGAGGGCGGCGTCCGCCATCCCCAGCAAGGTGGTGGGGACGGCGCCCCAGCGCACCCCGCGCAGCGCCAGCGCCGCGGCGAAGCCGGCGAGGTCGGTGGTGACGCCGCCGCCGACGGCCAGCACCAAGGCTTGGCGGTCCAGGCCGCCCGCCACCAGGCGTCGCACCAGCGCCCCGGCCGAAGCCATGGTCTTGCGCGCCTCGCCGCGCGGAGCGGACAGCAGCACGCCCGCGGCGCCGGCGTCGCGCAGCGCGCCGAGCACCGCCGCGCGCGCCGCGGGCGCCGCCGCGGCGTCCATCACCACGAACACCCGCGACGGCGGCGGACGCAGGCCGCGGAGGGCGCGCGCCAAGTGGCGGCGCAGGCCGCCGCGCGTGAACACCGGCTCGGGCAGCGGCGCGGTCGCCGCTCTCACGCTTCCTTCCCGCGGCGCTGCCGCCGGCGTTCCAGCAGTTTGACCTCGGCCTCGATGCTGCGCTGGCGATCGCGCTGCACCAGGAAGAACAACAAGGCGCCCAGCGCGGCCGCCAGACCGACCAGCACGAGAGTGAGCGTGCCGTTCGCGGAACTCGCGGCGCCGCCGCCGATGGGGCGCGCGTCGGCGAACACGAACAGCGGGATGCGGAAGCGATGGCCGTCTTGCGCCTCGTAGGACCACATCTGCTGGAACCAGCCGCGAAACTCGTGGATGCCCTGCATGCGCGAAAAATCCATGCGACCGGGCGCGCGCAGCATGACGCGGATGTCGCCGAAGTTGGAGTTCGCCAACCAGGCCTCGGAGTACTCCGCGAGGCCCAGCGGATTCTCGCCCACGGGCCAGACCTCGGCCAGGCTCAAGAACCCGGCGATGCGCACCGGCGCGCCGCGGTAGGCGGAAGGCGTGTCGTTGAGTTGCTTGAGCAGCGCGACGTCCAGCCACGGCGCCTGGGCGAAGGCTGCGTCCAGCGCCGGCGGATCCTGCTGCAGCGTGCGCGCCACGTTCATCAGGTGCCACATGGCGTCGTCGTCCTTCGGCAGATCCTCGTCGATGCGCGGGTCGTAGACGCCGGCCAGCGCGACCGGATCCGGGCGCGTGGCGGGCGCCACCGGGCGCACGGAAGGCAGCAACTCGCGGCCGATGAACAGCGGCAGCGTGCGACGCTCCTCGCCGATCGTCGTGGAGTAGTACTTGAAGAAGTAGCCGTCCGCCAGCACGAAGTCGCCCTGGGCGAAGGGCTCCTCGGGTTGGTTCACCGACACGTGCACGAATTCCTGGCCGGCTTCCGTGCGCACCACGGCCCAGTACTCCACCGGCGCGCTCTCGGTGCGCGCCAGCAGCTCTCCCTGGATCAGGGTGCCGCGCGCGCGGAAAGGCTTGCCGCGGAGTTGCGGCGCGCGCGCCGGTCCGTCCGCGAAGGGAAAGGCCGGCTCGTCGAGGCGCTGCAGCAGGGATGGCAGGAGCGCCAGCGCCAGCTGCGAGACGTGGGCGAAGGGCTCCGGCTCGAGAACGACTTGGTCCGCGAGCGCGGCGTCTTGGACTTGCGCCAGCAGGGCCTCGTCCATCTCCGGCAGCGCCAGACTCGCCTGCGGCGGCGGCTGCTCGCGCACGACGGCGCCGCCGCCCTTCTTGCTCTGCTGCAAGCCGACGAAGATGGCCACCACCAGGGCGCTGGTGATGCCGATGAAGATGAGCCGGCGCCGCAGGGCGACGTCCGCCTGCGCCTGCCGGCGCGCCAGTTCCTCGCGTTTGCTCATGCGGATGCCTCACGATAGGCGCGCGCGGCCGCGGCGAAACCGCCGAGGATGCCGCGGTTCGCCGGCTCCTCCAGGGCGCGCTCGGGATGCCACTGCACGCCCATGGCGAAGCGGCGCTCCGGCATTTCCACGGCCTCCAGCACGCCGTCCTCGCTCCAAGCGACGGCCGCCAGCGCTTCGGCCCCGCCGCCGAGCGCCTGATGATGGTGCGAGGCCACCTCGAACTCGCGCGCGCCGGCCAGCTGCTCCAGGCGGGCGCCGGCGCGCACGCGCACGCGATGGCGCGCGCCGCCGCCGTGCGCCGCCGCGTTCGGCAGGTGCTGGACGTAGGGCGCGCCGTGCGCCAAGCCCATCATCTGCATTCCCAGGCACACGCCGAGCACGGGCTGATCGGCGGCGAGGGCGAGGCGCAGCAGCGCAAGATTGAGTTCTTGCTGCGCCCGCGGCAGCACTTTGCATTCCGGCGTGGGCGGCGGTCCGCCGAACGCCCGCAGATCCGGATCGTCGCCGCCGGTGAGCAGCAGGCCGTCGCAGCGCGCCAGGATCTGCGCCGCCTCCGCGGCCGTCGCGTCGCCGGGCACGAGCACGGCGGCGGCGCCGCCGGCGCGCAGCGCGGCGGCGTATTCGGGAAAGAGTTGATAGCGCCGTCTCCCCGGATAGGCCGGAGGTTCGAGCAGCTCGACCGTGAGCGCGATCAGCGGGGCCTGCAGGCGAGCCGTCACGATTCCTATACTAGGACGCTCACGGGCATGGTTCCGCTCACCGCCGCCGAGATCGCCGCGCTGGTCGGCGGCAGCCTGGAAGGAGATCCGGGCCGGCGCCTCGCGCGCGTGGCGGATCTGCGCGAAGCCGGACCGGAGGACGTGGCCTTCTTCACCACCAAGCCGGGCCTGGGCGGGCGCGGTCCGGGAGCGGCGGCGCGCGCCGAGTTCGCGGCCTCCGGCGCGGGTCTGTTCCTGTTGGAGCCGGGCACGGAGGCCGGCGGACGCCCGTGCGTGCGGGTGAAGCAGCCGACCCTCGCCGCCACCATCCTGGCCCGGCACTTCGCCGGTCTGTCGCCGCGCGGCGAGCCGCCCGCGGAGCCGCCGCGCGGACCGGTGCGCATCCACCCGCAGGCCGTCGTGGAAGACGGCGCGACGCTCGCGGCCGGCTGTCAGATCGGACCCGGCTGCGTCGTGCGCAGCGGCGCGCAACTGGGGCCAGGCGTCGTGCTGACGGAGCGGGTCAGCGTCGGCGAGGCCTGCGAGGTGGGGGAGCGCACGCACCTCGGACCCGGCGTGGTGATCTATTCGCGCGTGCGCATCGGCAAGCGCTGCGTCATCCACGCCAATGCGGTGATCGGCGGACCGGGCTTCGGCTACGCCTGGGACGGCCGCCGGCACCTGCACATGCCGCAACTCGGCGGCGTGGAACTCGGCGACGAGGTGGAGATCGGCTCGGGCACCTGCGTGGACGCGGGCACCATCCGCCCGACGCGGATCGGCGCCGGCACGGTCATCGACAATCAGGTGCAGGTCGGGCACAACGTGCAGATCGGCAAGGCGGTGATCATCTGCGGCCAAGCCGGCATCTCCGGCGGCGCCAAGATCGGCGACGGGGTGATCATCGGCGGCCAGGCCGGCATCACCGGCCACGTCAGCATCGGCGCCGGCGCCGTGGTGGGCGGCACCGCCACCGTCGGCAACGACATCGAACCCGGCGTGATCGTGCAGGGCATGCCCGCCGTGGATCTGCATCTCTATCATCGCATGCAGGCGACGCTGCGGCGCTTGGCGCGGCGGCCGCGGCCGCGCGCGGACGAGGCGGCTTCCTAGGCAGCCAGCCGCAGATGCACCGCGACGAGGTTGCGCCGATGCGCGCCGTTGCGCATCGCGTCGAGCGCCGCGGCGAAGGCGGTCCATTGCCAGGCCGCGATGCGGCCGCGCGGACGCGGGTCCGCCTCGAGCTGCTGCAACTGGAAGCCGAAGGGCCAGCGCACCAGGCGCAGGTCGCCGATCTCCTCCATGAGTCCGGCCGCCGGGGCCACCAAGTCGTGCGGATAGTCCAAGCCGATCTCGCTGCGGACGCCGCGCAAGGCGGCGTGGCGCAGGTCTTCGTTCCAGGCCACCTGACCCGTCACCGGCCGCCACGAGGCGTCATGGCGCGGCTCGGGCATGAGCAACAGGTACTCCGGTCCGGCGGGCCCGAAGCGGTAGACGAAGACGTCCACCTCGTGGCGCATGCCGACCTCGCCGAAATCGGCGGGGATCCAGCGGGATTGAGGATTCATGGCGGCCTAGGCAAGCGGTCCAGGAAGGCTACCCTGCTGCATCGGCCGCGTTGCCCCGCGGCTCAAGGCGAAGGATGACTCACAAGCTCGATGACTTGTGGAATGCCCTGACCGCGCGCACCGACTACGAGCGGTGCGAGCGTCCGCGGGCCGCACGCTTCACCTTGGATGGCATGCAGGCCCTGGTCCAGCGCCTGGGCCATCCGGAGCGGGCCTACCCGGTCCTGCACGTGACGGGTTCCAAAGGAAAGGGCACCCTGTGCCACTTCCTCGAGCGAGGATTGCGCGCGGCCGGCGTGCGCACGGGGCTCTACACCTCTCCGCACCTGCACGACTGGCGGGAGCGCATTCTGGTGGAGGGCGCGCCCCCTTCCGACGCTGCCTTGGCTGCTGCCTTGGAGGAGACCCTCGACGCCGCCGCCGGCGGGGAGACCTTCTTCGACCTCCTGACCGCAGCCGCCTTCGTGGCGCTGCGGAATGCCGGCGTCGGCGCCGCCGTGATCGAAGTGGGACTGGGCGGAAGAGCGGACTCGACCAACGTCGTGCAGCCCCTCGCCGCCGCCGTGACTTCGATCGAGTACGAGCACACGGACGTCCTCGGCCCGACCTTGGCCGGGATCGCCCGCGAGAAAGGCGGCATCTTCAAACCGGGCGCGGCCGCGTGGCGCGGCGACGGGCTGCCGGCGGAAGCGCTGTCCGTGCTCGAAGCCTGCGCCGCGCGGTGCGGGGTCGAGTTGCGCGCGCCACCCGCGGGCGTCCGCGCGGTGCCGCGCGGACTGCGCGCGCACCCGCTCGCGCACGTGCGCCGCCTCGGCGCGCTCGCCGGCGCGATCCTGGGCGGCCTGCCGGCGCCGCTGGCGCGCTCCGCCACCGCTCTCGACGCGCTCGACGCCGCGGCGCTGCAGATTCCGGGACGTTTCGAGTGGCGCGCGCTGGCGGACGGCCGAGCGGTGCTGTTCGACGTGGCGCACACCGAGAACTCGCTGCGCGCGGTGCTCGCCGCGTTTCGCGCCGCGCAGCCGGATGCGCGCGCGCGCGGCGTCCTGCTGGCCTTGCGCGCCGAGAAGGATCCGGCAGCCTTGGCGGCCGCGCTCGGACCGGTGCCGGTGGGCGAGCGCTGGTGGACCTGTCCGGCGGGCGACCATCCGCGCAGCGCGGAGCCGCAGCGGCTGGCGCGCGCCTTCGGCGCGGAGGCGCTGTCGCGGCCGGAGTTGCCGGCGGGTCCGGCCGCCCTGCTCGTCACCGGCTCCACCTATCTCGTCGGCGCCTTGCGTGCCGCTACGCTGCCGGCCGCGGCATCGGAGGCCGTGCGCGCATGACGCAGTTCGACGCGACCGAAGTCCGCCTCACCTGGCGCAGCCCGCTGGTGGAGCGCCTGCGCGCGGCCGGCACGCTGCGCTTCGGTGCGGTCGAGATCCTGCTGCCGCGCTCCTTCGGCTTCTGCTGGGGCGTGGATCGCGCGCTCGCGATGGTGGAGGAGGCGCGCCGGCAGCATCAGGGCCGGCCGCTGTGGCTGATTTCCTCCATCATTCACAATCCGCGCGTCAATCAGGATCTGCGCGCGAAGGGCGTGCGTTTCTTGCGCGGCGAACACGCGGAAACCGGCGGCTGGGAGGCGCTCGGACCCGCCGACGTCGTCATCGTGCCGGCCTTCAGCGCTCCGGTCGAGGACCTGGAGCGTCTCGCGGCGCGCGGCGTCACATTGGTGGACACCACGTGCCCGTGGGTGATCAAGCCGCACAAGCGCACGCTCAAGTACGTGAAGGAGGGCTTCACCACCGTCATTCACGGCACCGTCGGCCACGAGGAAACCGAGGCGAGCTGCTCGCTGATCGCGCACGAAGGCGGACACTACGTGGTGGTGTACTCGCTGGCCCAGGCGGAAATGCTCGCGCGTTTCCTCGAGGGCAGAGCGCCATGGCTGGAGGTGCGCGCCGCGCTGCCGGCGCGCGCCTTTTCCCCCGGGCTGGATCCGGCGCGCCATTTCGCGCGCGTCGGCATCATCAACCAGACCACGATGCTGGCGCGCGAGTCCCGCGCCATCGGCGACCGCCTGCGCGCGGCGCTCGCGGCGCGCGACGGCGTCGCCGGCCTGGAGGAGAGTTTTCGCGACTTCGACACCATCTGCCGCGCCACGCAGGACAATCAGGATGCCGCGCAGGCGATCGCGGAACTGCGGCCGGACCTGCTGCTGGTCGTCGGCGGCTACGACTCCTCCAACACCAAGAACCTGGCGCGCGTCGGGGACGAGGCGCAGGTGCCGGCCTTCCACATCGAGGGGCCGGACTGCCTGCGTCCGGCGGCCCTGGCGCACCGCGAGCGCAGTTCGGGCCGCATCATTGAAACCTCCGGCTGGCTGCCGGCCCGGCGCCCGCTGCGGGTGGCTTTCAGCGCCGGCGCCAGCACCCCGGACGCCCTGTTGGGCGAGACCATCGAGCGCCTGCTGGTCCTGGCGGGGGAATCCGCCGAGAAAGCAGGATAAAAAGATGCTAAAGTCTGGTTATGCCGGCCTCGCTCGACCCTGCCACTCCGGTCGGCCGTCTCGTCATGGAACGGCCGAGCCGGGTCCGCGTCCTGGAGCGCTTCGGCGTGGACTACTGCTGCGGCGGGAGTCGCACGCTGGCGGAGGCCTGCGCGGCGCACGCCGGGCAACTGGCGGCCGTGCTGGCCGCCTTGGAGGCGGCCGACGGCGCCGCCGATCCGCAGGCGGAGCCCGATTACCGGCGCTGGGAGTTGCCGCGCCTGCTGGACCACGTGGTCGCGCGTTACCACGAACCCTTGCGCGAGGAACTGCCGGCGGTGGCCGCGCTCGCCGAACGCGTGGCGCAGGCGCACGGCGAGCGCCACCCCGAACTCCTGCGGCTGGCCGCCGCCTTCGCCGTCTTCCGTGAGGAACTCGAGCAGCACATGCTCAAGGAGGAGGAGGTGTTCTTCCCGACGCTGCGCGATCTCGCCGCCGGCCGCCGCCTGCCGCGCTACTTCGGCGGCTCGCTGCGCGTTCCCGTCTACGTGCTCGACGGCGACCACCGCAGCGCCGACCGCGCCCTGCGTTTCTTCCGCCAGATGACCGACGGCTATACGGCGCCCGCCGACGCCTGCTCCTCATGGCGCGCGCTCCTCGATCGTCTGCGGGCTCTCGAGGAGGACATGCATCGGCACGTGCATCTCGAGAGCGAGCTCGTGCATCCGCGCGCGCTCGAACTCGCGGGCGACTAACGCCGCGTCTTGCGGTCGGGCTGCGGCGGCGCTTCGCCGCCGGTGCCGCCGTGGATGGTCTCCAATTCGGCGAGGATCTCCAGATAGGAGCGATAGCGCGATTCGGGCAATTGACCGGCTGCGACGGCCGCCAGGAGGGCGCAGCCAGGCTCGCTGCGGTGGGTGCAGTCGGCGAAGCGGCAGGCCGCCGGCAGCGCGCGCATTTCCGGATAGTGCAGGCGCAGCTCCGCCGGCGGCACGCCGTAGGGCATGAACTTGCGCACGCCCGGCGTGTCCACGATGGCGCCGCCGCCGGGGAGCGGCACCAGGCGCGAGAAGGCCGTCGTGTGCCGGCCCGAGCCGAGCGCCGCGCTGGCCGCGCGCGTCGCCAGGCCCGCGCCCGGCGCGAGCGCGTTGATGAGCGTCGACTTGCCCACTCCGGAGAGGCCGTAGAACACGCTCGTGCGTCCGGCGACGGCGGCGCGCAGTTCCGCCAAGCCCTCGCCGCGCACGGCGCAGCTCGTGTGCAGGGGCAGGCCGGCGGCTTGGTACGTCGCGCGCACCGTCGCCAGCTGCGCGGGCGCGGCGAGGTCGGACTTGTTGAGCACCATGCGCGCCGGAATCTCGGCGAACGAGCACGCCACGAGGATGCGATCGGCGGCGACCGAGGAGAAGGGCGGCTCGGCCAGCGAGGCGATGAGCACCACCTGATCCACGTTGGCGGCGAGGAGTTGGCGCTCGTCGCGATCCTCGCCGCCGCCGCGCCGGCAGAAGAGATTGCGGCGCGGCAGCACGGCGGCGATCACGTGCGAGCCCGGCTCGGCCTCCACCAGGACGCGGTCGCCGACGGCCACCGGCGAGCGGTCGTCGCCGCGCTCCTCGAACAGGCGTCCGCGCAGGCTGGCGAGCGCGGACGCGCCGTCCGGCAGCAGCAACTCGCACTGGCGCGCGTCCACGCGCGAGACCAGGGCCTCGAAAGGGGCCGGCGGCATCCGCGCGAATTCTAGAATGGTGGGATGGAGCGCCGCGCCGAAACCGTCCGGTCCGCGGACAATCCCCGCCTGAAGGCGGTGCGCGCCCTGCGCGCCGGGCGCGAGCGCGGGCACCTGCTGCTCGAAGGGCGGCGCGTGGTGGCGGAGGCGCTGGCAGCGGGCGTCGCTCCGGACTGGCTGTTGCTCGCCGAAGACGCGCTCGCCGCGGATGCCGCCTTGGCGGCGCTCGCGGCGCGCGCCGCCGCCGCCGGCGTGGAGGTGCTGGCGTGCGAGCCGGCCCTGTTGCGCGCCGTGGGCGACCTCGACAGCCCGAGCGACGCGCTCGCTTGGGCGCGGCGGCCCGCCGCGGACGCGGCGGAGCTGCTGGCCGCGTCAGGGCCAGGTGGCTGGCTCCTGGCGGCCGCCGGCGTGCAGGATCCCGGCAACGTCGGCGCCCTGGTGCGGGTCGCGGCGGGCCTGGGCGCCGCGGGATTCATCGCCGCGACGGGCGGCGCCTCGCCATGGCATCCGCGCGCCGTGCGCGGCGCGAGCGGCACCTGCTTGCGTCTGCCGGTCGCCGACAACGCCGACCTGTCCATGCTGGCGCGCGCGGCGCGCGCCCGCGGCGGCGCGGTGTGGGCCGCAGCGACGGGCGCGCACGGTCGCCGCCGCCTGGCGCGCGAGCGGCGCGCCACCCGTTCTGCTCCTGCTGGGCGAGGAAGGGCGGGGCGTGCCGGCCGATCTCGCCGCCCTCTGCGACCGCGTCGTCGCGGTGCCGCTCGCGCGCGCCGTCGAATCCTTGAACGTGGCGACTGCCGCCGCCGTGCTCGCCTGGGAACTGTTCGCGCGCGGGGAGCGTCCGTGAGCGAGAGCCTCTTCGGCGACGCGCCCGCCGCGGATCCGCGCCCGTCGGCGCGGGCCGACGCGCCGCTGGCCGAGCGCATGCGCCCGCGCACGCTCGCGGACATCGCCGGCCAGCAACACCTCGTGGGACCGGGAGGCGCCCTGCGCCGCGCCTTCGAGGGCGGCGACCTCGCCTCGATGATCCTGTGGGGCCCGCCAGGCACGGGCAAGACCACCCTCGCGCAACTGCTGGCCGCGCGCGCCGACCTGGATTTCGTGCCCTTCTCGGCGGTGCTCTCCGGGATCAAGGAAGTGCGCGAGGCGATGGAGCGCGCGCGCCGCCTGCGCGCCGCCAGCGGCCGCCGCACGCTGCTCTTCGTGGACGAGATCCATCGCTTCAACAAGGCGCAGCAGGACGCCTTCCTTCCCTTCGTCGAGCGCGGCGACGTCGTCCTGATCGGCGCCACCACCGAGAACCCCTCCTTCGAGGTGGTCGGCCCCCTGATCTCGCGCGTCGCGGTGCACGTGCTGCAGCCGCTGGCGGAGGAGGAGCTGACGAGCCTGATGGAGCGCGCTCTCGCCGACCGCGAGCGCGGTCTCGGCGCGCGCGAGTTGACGGTGAGCGCGCCGCAATTGCGCGCGCTGGCGCGCTTCGCCAGCGGCGACGCGCGCCGCGCCCTCGGCGCCCTCGAGGCCGCGGCGCGGTTGTGCGACGTGCGCATGGCCTTGCCGGACGCCGCGCTGCAGCAGGTTCTGGCCGGCCGCGCCTTGCTCTACGACAAGGCCGGCGATCAGCACTACGACATCATCAGCGCTCTGCACAAGTCGGTGCGCAACTCAGATCCGGACGCCGCCCTCTACTGGCTGGCGCGCATGCTCGAGGCGGGAGAAGACCCGCTCTATCTGGCGCGGCGCATGGTGCGGATGGCCGCCGAGGACGTCGGACTGGCGGATCCCAACGCGCTGCGCTTGGCGATCGCCGCGCGCGACGCCTTCCACTTCCTCGGCCATCCCGAGGGCGATCTCGCCCTGGCCGAGCTCGCCGTGTATTTGGCGCTCGCCCCGAAATCGAACGCGATCTACTCCGCCTGGGGCGAGGTCCTGGCCGAGGTGCGCAAGGGCACCGCCCATCCGGTGCCGCTGCACATCCGCAACGCGCCCACCGCATTGATGAAGGAAAAGGGTTGGGGCGCGGGCTACCAGTACGCGCACGACGAACCCGACGCGGTCACCGGCATGGAGTGCCTGCCGGAGGCGCTGCGGGGCGCGCGCTTCTACCGGCCGAGCGCCCACGGACTGGAGGCGCGCATCCGCGAACGTCTGGAGCAGTTGCGCGCCGCCATGGCCGCCAAGCGCGGCGGCGATCCGGCGTAGCCTCCCCGCGCGCGCCGGATCCCGCGGCCGGTGTCTGCCGCGCCTAGCCGAAGGTGTTGCGGTGCTCGAGCGAACCGCCGATCGCGGCAAGACTTCCCTGCACGGCGAGCGAACGCAGCGCCATGCCGTGGCCCGCGGCGCGCAAGAAGGTTTCCTCGATCGCGTTCGCCGGCAGTCCGAAGAGCACCATCTGTCCCTCCGGCCGCAAGCGGCGCACGAAGGGGCCGAAAGGCTCCATGGCGCCGGGCGCCTGGCCGTCGCAGCCGGCCATCACCCAGTGGTGGAGCGCGCCCGCGGGCACTTCGTCCACGCGCCGGTGCAGGCGCCAGGCGCCGGTCGCGCCGGCGGCGGCGGCGAGCGCGCGAAAAGGTTCCTCGTCCTCAGGATGCGCCACGAGTTCCACGGCGCGGAAGCCGAGGCGCAGCGCTGCCAGCGCCGGCAACGCGCATCCCGGGCCGGCGCCGAGAAACGCCATGCCGGCGCGCCCGCGCTCCGGCACGTCCGCCAGCGGCGTGAGCGCCTGCACGCCGAGCAGGCCTCCGGCCGCCTGCCATTCGGGCACGCGCGCGGCCGCCGGCCGCAGGTCGAGGACGAGATCGCGCGCGCCCGGATGGGCGTCGGGCGCGACTTGCAGGAAGAAGTCGCCGAGGCGGAGCGCGCCGCGCGCGACGAGGTCCATGCCGTCAGGATAGCGCGCCGTCGCCGTCGTCGCGGACGGCCGTCGCGGCGGCCCCGAAATCTGCCGACAGGCCGCGGCGCTCGAGGTCCGCGAGCAGGTTCATGTGGCTGAAGGCCGCGCGCAGGCATTCGCGCGTGCCGGCCACCAGCAGGTTCGGCTTCTGCCATTCCTCCGGGCCGCGCGGCAACTCGGCGAGGAAATCGGCATGGCGCTTCTCGAGCGCGCGACGATCGAGCACGAACACCGCGCCGCGGTCGCTCTCGGCGCGCAGCAGGCGCCCGCAACCCTGGCGGAACATCGCCAAGGCGCGCGGCAAGTACACCCGGCTGCGATGCGGGCCGCGTCCCATGCGCGCCATCTGCGCGTAGGCGTAGCGGTCGAGCGGCCCGTAAGGGAGCTTCGGGATGACCACGTACTCGCAGGTCTCGCCCGGAAAGTCCACGCCGTACCAGAAGGTGTCCAGGCCCAGCAGCACGCTCTCGGTCTGGCGGCGAAACAAGGGAATGATTTCTTCCTTGCGCAGTCCCGGCATGCCCTGCCAGTAGAACGGCAGGCCGAGCGCGCGGAAGTGCGGCGCCAGGCGCTCGCCGACGCGCTGCAGCACGAGGCGATTGGTGAACAGGCCGAGCATGCGGCCGCGCGTGCGCTCAGCCAGGAACAGGATCACGCGCTCGACGTATTCCAGCCACTGCGCCTGCCCCGGACCGCCGGCGTGGTACGGAGGCGCGTCCTCGGGCACGCACAGCAGCGCCTGCTGCGGGTCGAAGGTGGGCGGGCCGGCGTACTCCGCGACCGGCCGTCCGGCGCGCTCGGCGGTGCTCTCCTCGGCGAGATCGAGGCCGAGGTATCCCTTCATCGCCTTGAAGCCGCCGCGCAGGCGGGTGGTGGCGGACACGAGCGCGCCGGAGGCGAGGGCGGGGAAGTAGTGGCGCCCGAGCCACTCCTGCGGCAGCAGCCACTTCAGCGTGAGCAGCGGCCGCCGCCGATCGCCGAACTCGGCCTCGAAGTGCAGTTCCGCGGAGAAGTCGGCCGCCTCGTCGTCGCCGCCCAGCCACAGGGCGAGGCCTTCGCGCCAGTGCGCGAGCGGCTCGAGCGGGCGCCGCAGCACGTAGCGCAGGCGCTGCGCGGCGCGCGCATGGAGATCCCCGAGCTCCTCGACGCAGGTGCGCAGCGCGCTGTCGAGGCCGTCCACGGCGTCGCGCAGAGCGTGCAGGGCGGTGGCCAGGGGCTCGCCGCGGGGGCCGGTGAGGAACTCGTGCAGCAGGAAGGCGCGCTCCTCCTCGCTGCGCCCGGCCTGCAGCTCCTCGCGCTGGCGCTCGAAGGCGCGCAACTCGCGCGTCACCGCCAGCACCGCCGCGTCCAGGGCGGCGTTGAACTCCTGCGCCTCGCGCGCGGCCTGCTCCAACCGCGGCGGCAGATCTCCCGGCGCGGTCTGCTGCAGGATGCGCGCGAGCCGCGTCAAGGGCGCGCTGCCTTCGCCGCGTCCGCGCCGCAGCTCATCCACCAGAGCGGCGACCTCGTCGAGCTCGATGTCGTAGGAGCGCACGGAAAGGGTGACTTCGTGCAAGTGGTCGCACTCGTCGAACACAACGTGCGCGAAATCCGCGGGCTGCGAGAGCACGTAGGCGTGGTTGGTGACGACCACGTGGGCGCGTTCCGCGCGCTGGCTGCGCACGACGGCGGCGCAGCGCTGGCCGGCGCGGCCGCGGCAGCACTCGGGCAGCGCGCGTACGCTCTGCACCACGGTCTGGGCCGCGCGGGCGGCGCGGGCGGCGTGGCCGGCGGGCAGGCCGGCAGAGGCGGGGAAGCCGTCGAGATCGCCGGTGAGGTCCTCGGCCCAGAACAGCGCCAGGCGCAGCCAGGCGGCGCGCTCGGCGAGCCCGCCGCCGCCCGAATCCGGCGCGACGTCCGCCAGGGCGCGGCCGCACAGGTAGTTGGCGCGTCCCTTGAGCAAGGCGACGCGCGGCGTGCGCGCCGGCGGCAAGCCGGCCTCGCGCAACAACCCGAGCGCGCGCGGCAACTCGCGGAAGAAAGCCTGCTCCTGCAGCGCGCGGGTGTAGGTGGAGACGGCGCCGCGGATGCCGGCGTAGGCGCTCCACAGCAGGAGCGGACCGAGATACGCGAGGGTCTTGCCGGTGCCGGTGGGCGCATCCGCCAGCAGCAGGCCCTGCTGGCCGAGCGCCGTCGCCACCGCCGCGCCCAGCGCGCGCTGCCCGGGCCGCTCCGCCGGCGCGTCGCCGACGGACGCGAAGCGCCGCGGCAGCAGGTCGAAGTAGCGCGTGAGCACTGCGCGCGCCTCCTCCGGCAGCGGCGCCGCCGTCGCGGCGCGCAATTCCAATTTGGCGGCGGCGGCGAATTCGCGCCGGTACTCCTCGGTGAAACGCGGCTCGATCTCGCGCAAGGCGCGATCGGCGTCGAGCGGGGCGTCTTCCAGGTCGGCGCTGAAGGCGCCTGCGCGCGGCGCGGCGAAGAACAGATCCTGATCCTCGCCGCCGCCGTAGGCCCCGGGTTGGTCGAGCAGTCGCCGC
>CAZDMB010000046.1:0-2984 GCA_964506175.1 uncultured Planctomycetales bacterium
CCGCGCCGGTTCGAGCGCCAGACCGAGCCTTCGTGCACCGGGCTGCCGCTCTGGCTGGAGCGGCTGCGGCGCATCGCCTTCCGCCCCGGCGCGCTCGGATCCTGACGCCGCTTCCCGCACGCGCTTCCGGAAGAATCGCCGGCCGCGCTCGCGCCGGGCGAGGAAGCGCAGCTGCTCGCGCTCGCGCAGGAACTGCAGTCGGCCTGTCCGGAGCCGCCGGTCGCCGCGGACTTCGCTGAGCAGGTGCGCGGGGAACTGGCGCGAAGCTGGTCCTTGCGCCGCACCCTGGAGGCCTCACGACTTGCGCGCGCGGCCGCGACGCTGCTCGTCATCAGCCTCGCGGTGGCGCCGATCGTGGCGCTGGTGCAGGTGCTCCCGTGGTTGCGCCCGACGCGCAGCGTGATTTCGATCGAGCCATATTTGCCGGCGCCGGCGGTCGAGGAGCGCGAGCATCCCAGCATGGCCGAACTCCCGGCCGGCCCCCCGTACCAGCAGGACGCGGCGTGGGTGGAATCGGTGCTGCGCCAAAATCGCATGGCGCGCGCGGCGGATTCGTGGTCGCGGGCGGGCTCGGCCGCGCCGCGCGTGCGCGATCCGGCCTCCGGGGTAGCCGCCTGGGAGCAGGCCTCGGCCGAGGATCTGTGGCAGGAATTCCTCCGCGCCTGCGCCCGCGGCGGGGCGGTGACTGCGCCTCCTGGACTCGAAGCGCGCCTGCGCGTGCTGGCGCAAGCGGCGAGTCCCGCGGAGCGCCGCCTCCTCGCTCCGTGGCTGTGGGTGCTCCACGGGGAGTTGCTGCCGGCGGGGGAGATGGCTCCGGAATTGGCCTGGCCGGGCGCTCCCTGGCTCGCGTTCTAGGCCGAGGCCGCACCCGACACTCCAGCCGCGGCGGGGACGGCGCCATGCGGATGCATTTGCCGCCTGAGGGAGGGCTATGCAACCATTGCAGGGCTTCCTCGTTCGTAAGCAGCGCCCGATGCCCCTTCTCCCCGCCCTTCTGGCCCTTCATGCGGCCGTCCAGCAACCGGCCCCCGCCGGCCCGGTGCAGATGCCCATCCGCCTGGAGGACGCCGTGCGCATGGTGCAGCAACACGGCGCCGCCTTGCAGCAGGCACGCCTGAGCGCGCTGGCCGACCAAGCGGGCATTCAGGCCGCGAGCGGCGCCTTCGATCCCGTGCTCTTCGGCGACGTCACGCTGAACTACGCCGAGCGGCCGTCGAGCGGCTTCTTCAGCAGCTTCGGCACCACCCAGACGACCACCTTCACCGCCACGCAGGGCTTGCGCCAGGCGCTGACGACCGGCGGTTCGCTCTCCCTCTCGGTGCAGGAGCAATACAACGACTACTCCTTCCTGCCGGATGCGCAGAGCAACGTCAGCCTCAACGTCCAGTGGAACCAGCCGCTGTTGCGCGGCGCCTGGCGCATCACCGCCACGCAGGCCTTGGAGCAGGCGCGGTTCGCCAGCGATCGCGCGCAGGCGGGCATGCGCCAGGCGGACACGGAAGTGGTGCAAGCCGCCGTGGACGCCTATTGGGCGCTCGCCTTCGCGCAGGCGGACGTCAGCGTCAAGCAGCGCTCGCTGGAGCTGGCCCAGGCGCTCAAGGAGATGACCGAAGCGAAGTTCCGCGTCGGCGCCGTGGCCGAGGTCGAGGTGGTGCAGACGGACGCGGACATCGCCACGCGCACGGACGCGCTCCTCGGCGCGCGTCACGCCTTGCGCCGCGCCCAGGACGAACTGCGCATCCTGCTCTTCGGCCTGGATGCCGCCAACGAATGGGATTTCGAGTTGCAGCCGATCAGCGAACCGCCGGCGCCGGGCGGCCCGGTCATTTCCTGGGAGAGCTGTTTCGCCGACGCGCGGGAGTTCCGCGCGGACCTGCGCAAACTGCGCGTGGACGTCGATGCGGCGGACAGCGCTTGGCAGGCCGCGGACCACGACCGCATGCCCAAGCTCGACCTGCTCTTGGCGGGCACCTACACCGGCCAGGATTCGCAGGTCGGTGAAGCCTTCAGCGTGCTCGCGGACCGCAACTTTCCCGGCGCCACCATCGGGCTCGTGTTCGAAGTGCCGCTGGGCAACGACGCGCAGGCCGGCGCCGAACGGCGCGCGCGCTGGCGCATGTACCTCGCGCTGCGCGCCCTGCGCGACACGGAGCATCGCGTCGCCAACGAGGTGCGCGAAGCCACCCGCAATCTCGCCTACCAGGCGGAGCGCGTCGAGGTGACGCGCCGCGCGCGCGAGGTGGCCGAACGCCAACTGGAGGCCGAGCAGCGGCGCCTGGCGGAGGGCGCCAGCACCAACTTCCAGGTCTTGAGCTTCCAGACGGACCTGGCCGTGGTCGAGAGCTCCGAAGCCCAGGCGCGCATGGATCACGCGCGCGCCGTGGTGCGCCTCAACACGGTGCGCGGCTTCAACTGGGACGGAAGCCGTCCCGATCTGTCGCCGCTGGATCGCTACGTTCCCGATCCCCGATTCGGCCGGCGAGCGAGCGAAGATCGCTGAGCCGCTCCAGCGCGCCGCAGGCGGCGCGTGATTCGGCCGCCCCCGGCGCGCCGTGGAAGAAATCGGCCGCCAGGCGGCGCATGATGCGCATGCCGCGATCTTCGCCATAGAGCGCGCATACTCCCTCGCCGAGTTCCAGCAACAGGGCCGCGCGCTCCGCCGCGCTCGGATCCGCCGGCACCGGCCGGCCCTCGAAGGCCGCCGCGATCTGCCCGAAGATCCAAGGCCGACCCAGGGCGCCGCGGCCGATGGCGATGCCGGCCACGCCCGTGGCGGCCATGCGCAGCGCGCTCGGCACGTCCGTGACGTCGCCGTTGCCGAGCACGGGCAGGTCCACGGCCGCGGCGACGCGGCGGATCAGGTCCAGGTCCGCGCGCCCGGTGTACTTCTGTTCGCGCGTGCGGCCGTGCACCGTCACCGCCTGCGCGCCGGCGGCCGCCACCGCGGCCGCGAACTCCGGCGCGTTCTTGTGCTCGTCGTCCCA
>CAZDMB010000046.1:2994-14853 GCA_964506175.1 uncultured Planctomycetales bacterium
TTTTGACGGTGACGGGAATGCCCACCGCCTCGGTCATCGCGCGCACGCAATCCGCGGCCAGGGAGGGCTCGCGCAAGAGGGCGCTGCCGCCGCCGCAGCCGGTGATCTTCGGCACCGGACAGCCGACGTTCAGGTCCACGGCATGAAAGCCGCGCTCCTCGATCCGGCGCGCGGCCACGGCCAGGATGGCCGGTTCGTTGCCGAAGATCTGCGCCGCCACCGGCGTCTCGTCCGCGCCGCGTTCCAGATAACCGAGGGACTTCTCGTCGTTATAGTGCAGGGCGCGGGACGAGACCATTTCGGTGGTCGTCAATTCCGCGCCAAAACGACGGCACAGACGGCGGTACGCGAGGTTCGTGTTGCCGGCCATCGGGGCCAGCGCCAGGCCGTGCCGAAAGCGCCAAGGGCCGAGCGCGAAGCCTCTGGTGCCGCCGCGCGCCTGATTCTCCTGCATGAACGCGACATTCTACGAGTTCCCGCGGCTGCCCGCCGTCGCGCTGATGGTCGCCGGCATCGCTGCTTGCGGCCGCGAGACTCCCGCGCCGGCGCCGGCAGCGGTGGTCGCCAGCGTGTTCACGCCGGCGGTTCCCGGCCTCGTTATTCGCTGGGAGCCGCCTGCGGACGGAGACTGGATTCCAAGCTGGATCCAGCATCTCCAGAACGGCAGCCGCGAAGGGCAGCGCTTCGCCCTGGATCAGTTGCGCCGCGCCGGCCCCGCCAGCGGCCCGGCCCTCGGGGCCGCCGTGCGCGCCGCCAGTCTCGATCCTTCGGCCTTCGGCGTCCTCGTCAACTTGCTGGCGGCGCTCGGCGCGAGCGGCGCGCGCGCGGAGTGGCCGGTCTTGGCGGAGGTCATCCGCACCCATCCGACGCCGGTCGTGCGCACCGCCGCCGGCGAGGCCGCCGCCGCGCTGCGCGAACCGGCGCTGCTGCCGACCTTGCGCGAGGCCCTGGAGCGGGAGACGGAAGTCGGCCCGCGCCGCTCCTTCCTCAACGCCATGGCGCGCATCGGCGGACCGGAAGCGGTCGCCGAACTCGAAGCGCGCGTGAATGCATGGCTGTTCTCCGCCGGCCGCGGCGGCGCCAGCGCGGACACCGCCGAGGTGTGGAACTCCCTGATGCTGGTGGAGGGTCCGGAGTTGCTGCCCGCCTTGGAGCGGCTCGACCCTCATCTGCCTCCGCCCTTGCGGGTGCAAGCGCTCACGGCCCGTCTCGAGTTGGGGGACCGCAGCGTCGGGCCGGCTCTCGCCACTTACCTCGACGCCGCGGCCTATCCCGCGGCGAAGACCCGCATGCTGGCGCTGACCGCGCTCGCGGATCTCGGCGAATGGGGAACGATCGTCGCCGCCGCCGCCGACCCGACGATCGAGGTGCGCCGCGCGGTGGCGCGCCTGCTCAGCAAGCCGGAGGCCGGCGCCGCCGGAGCGGATCTGCTGGACGGCTGGCTCGGCGACGACGACCAGGAGTTGCGCGAAGCGGCCCTGGCCGCGCTGGTCGCGCGCGGACAGCGCCACCGTCTCGATCCTTGGCTGCAGCAGGTGCGCGGCTTTCCCTTGCGCCCGGGCTCGACCGACGCCCTCTTCCTGCTGACGCGGGACCCCTTCCTCGACCCGCGCCTTGCCGGCGTGCTGTTGCAGTGCTGGGAGGACGCGCACGGCGAGCAGCGCCTGGATCTGATGCGCGCGATGACAAAGACCGGCGCGCCCGCGGCCGCGGCGCGCATCGCCGCGGCCATGCTGGACTCCCGCGAGGACCCCGAGGTGCGGCGCGTGGCCGCCACCTTGATCGCCAACTTTCCGGACTGCCGCGAGCCCTTGCTGCGCTGGTATCAGGAGGAGCCGACGGCGGAACGCGCCGCCGACCTGGTGGCTGGACTCGGGCGGCATCCGGAGGATCCGGAGTCGCGCGCCGCCATGCTGCGGATCGCGGCGGACGACGCCGCGCCGGATCCGGCGCGCAAGGTCGTGCTCGACGTGCTGCCGAAGGTCTACGGCCTCGAGGCCTGCGCCATGCTGCAAGACCTGCGATCGCGCACGCAGCGCCCCGAGGTGTACAGCTATCTCTCCCAGTTGCTGGTGTCCTGGTACTAGCCCGACGCCGCGCCGCTCACTCCGGCGGCAGCGCGCGCGCCAGGGCGCGCACCAGGAGCATGGTGATCACGCCGCCCAGAGCCCAGGTGCGCGCCGCGCCGTCCAGCCGGGCCAGCAGCGCGATCGCGGAGACGAGCGGCGCTCCGGAGAGGCCGATCCGCACCTGCATCCGCACGAGGTCCGGGCCCCAGCCCAGGCGCCGCGCGTCCGGCCAGACGCTGCGCAACCGCCAGCCGGCAAACAGCAGGCAGCCGCCGACCGCCAGCCACGAGAACGATTCCTGCGCGAGCACGATGGCCGGCGCCGCGGCGCTGACGGCGACGAGGATGAAGCCGTAAGAGCCCGGCGCGCCGCGTTCCTCGCGGCGGGCGAGCCGTGCGACGAAGAGGAAATAGAGGGCGTAGGCGGCCGCGGCTCCCAGGCCGGCTGCGGCGATGGCCGCGTCCGCGCCGAGCAGCACGATCGGCACGAAGAACAGGCTGCCGGCGCGCGCCGCGGCGAGCAGCGCTGGTCCGGCGGCGGCGCGTACCACCGGGCCCCCGAAGTCGTAGACCGCGGCGGCGCCGATCAGGGTGAGCGTCGCCGTCCACGCCGCCGGCACCACCCAGGCCGCGAGCCCCAGGGCGAGACCCCAGAGCAACAACAGCACGGCGATGGCGGCGGCAGGCCGGACCGCGCCGGTCTGCAAGGGGCGGCGCCGATCATGGCGCGCGTCCTCGGCGCGATCGGCGAGATCGTTGCCGAGCATGCCGCCGTGATAGATGCACAGCAGAATGAGGAGGAGCAGCAGGAAATTCGGCTGCCAGGCCAGCCCGGCGAGCAGGATGCCGGCCGCCCAATCCCACACGATGCTCGGCGCCAGCGCGGCGCGCAGCAGGCGGAGCCAGGCCATGGCTCAGCCGAGGATCCGGCGCAGGTCGAGCGCGGTCACGAAGATGAGCATGCCGATCACGAAGGCGAAGCCGACTAGGTTGAAGACGGCGCGGGCGCGCATGCTGAGCGGCCGCCGGCGCAGCATCTCCAGCAGCACGAGCAGGATCTGACCGCCGTCGAGCGCCGGCAGCGGCAGCAGATTGAGGATGGCGAGGTTCACCGAGATCACGCACAGGAAGAGGAGCAGCGGAATCAGCCCCTGCGCGGCGAAGCTGTGCGTCGCCTGGCCAATGGTCAGGATGCCGCCGAGATTGGTGGCGGCGATGTCGCCCGCGACCATGCGCTTGAGCGTCAGCATGACCTCGAGCACCGTTTCCCACGCCTCGCGGAAACCCAGGCGCATCGCCGTCAGAGGATTGGCGCTGCGCACGGTCTCGGCGTGGGCGCGCAAGCCGAGCCCCGGATCGGCGGCGCCCAGCGGCGCGAGCGCGACGAGCAGGCGCTCCGGCGCCGACGCGCCGATGCGCAGCACGGTCAAGGCCAAGGGGCCGGCGGCGCCGTCCGCGGCGCGCGCGGCGTGTTCGCTGATCGCCGCGCGCAACTCGGCGAAATCGTGCACGGCACGCTCCTCGACGCGCAGAATGGAGTCCCCGTCGCGCAACCCGGCGCGGTCGGCGGCGCCGCCGGGACGCATGGCCAGCCGCAGCCCGGGCCCGGTGCCGAGGTGCAGGTCCGCCTCGAGGTCTTCGGGCGCGTATTGCGGCAGCGGCGCCAGGGCGACCTCGCGGCCCTCCCGCAGCACCGTGAGCGCGGGCAAACCGCGAGCGCGCAGCGCGGCGCGCAAGAGATCCGCCGGACGCTGCACCTGCTCCTCTCCCGCGCGCAGCAGGAGGTCTCCGGCGAGCAACAGGGGCTGCAGGGCGCCACGGGCTTCGAGCACTTGATTCTGCAGTTCGAACACGCCGAGTTGCGCCGGCGCCTCGCGCGGCGCCGGATCCGGCGTGATCAGCAGCTCGAGCTCCTCCGTGCCGCGCCGCAAGCGCGCGCGCACGGGCTGGCCGCTCAGCGCCGCAGTCTCGAGCGCGACTTGCGCGGCCGAGCTGCCGACGCAGGGCAGGCCGTCGAGCTCGAGGAGCACGTCCGTGGAGCGCAGTCCGGCGCGCGCGGCCGCGCCTCCGGGCAGGGGTGCGAGCTCGATGATCGGACCGACGCCGATGCGCCGGAAGCCGGAGCTCGCGTCGTAGTCGGTCGGCACCTGGAAGCTCAGCTGCGCGCCGGCGCGCTCCGCGAGCACCTCCACGGGCGCGTCGGCGGGCGCGAGCGCCACGGCCGTGGCGATGTGCCGGAAACCGTGGATCGCGCGGCCTTCGACCTCGAGCATCCGGTCGCCGGCGCGCAGTCCGGCGGTCCACGCGGCGCTGCCGGGCTCGACGCTGCCGAGGACCGGGGATTCGAAGGGCACCCCCACGGCGAAGAGCAGCGGCAGCAGCACGAAAGCGAAGGCGAGATTCATCAGAATCCCGCCGGCGAAGAAGAGGATGCGCCAGCGCGGCGGAAAGGACATCAACTCGCCGGGACGCGGAGCTCCTTCACCGCTCTCGCCGGCGACCAGCACGTAGCCTCCCAGCGGAAAGAGCGCGAGGCGGAAATCGGTGCCGCCGCGCCGGAAACCCCAGATGCGCGGGCCGAAGCCGAGGGCGAAGACTTCCACCCTCATGCCGGCGGCACGCGCGGTGAGGAAGTGCCCCAGCTCGTGCACGAACAACACGAGGGCGATGCCCAGGATGGTGTAGAGGACGGCCATCAGCGGAGGCGGGCGGGAACGAGGCGTGCGGTCAGCTGCGCGCGCGCCTGCGCATCGGCGGCGAGCGCGTCCTCCAGGCCGCGGATCTCGCCGCGCGGCGCGTCGGCGAGGGCTTCGGCGCAGAGTTGCGCGATTGCCGGGAAGGGGATGCGGCCGGCGAGGAAGGCCTCGACCGCGACTTCGTCGGCGGCGTTCAGCACCGCGCCCGCGGCGCCACCGCGACGCACGGCCTCCCAGCCGAGGGCGAGTGCCGGATAGCGCCGCGGATCCGGCCGCGCGAAGCTGAGTTGACTCCAGCGCTCGGGCGCGAAGCCCTGCAAGGGCGCGGCGACGGTGTCCGGCCAGGAAAGCGCGCGGTGGATGGGCATCGCCATGTCCGGCGGACCCAACTGCGCCAGGACCGAGCCGTCGTGGAACTCCACCATGCCGTGCACCACCGATTCGCGGTGCAGCAGGACCTCGATCTGCTCCGGTCGCAGGCCGAACAGATGCGCCGCCTCGAGCACCTCGAAGGCCTTGTTCATCATGGTGGCGGAATCCACGGTGATGCGCGGCCCCATGTCCCAATTGGGATGGGCGAGCGCCTGCTCCGGGGTGACCTGCGCCAGCGCCTCCAGCGGCAAGTCACGGACTGCGCCGCCGCTCGCCGTCAGCGAGACGCGGCGGACCGTGGCGAGGTCGCGGCCCTCCAGGCACTGGTGCAGGGCCGCGTGCTCGGAGTCGACCGGCACGAGAGCGCCGCCGCGCGCGCGCGCGAGCGCCGTCAGCCAGGCGCCGGCGCAGACCAGGGACTCCTTGTTGGCCAGGGCCAGGGTCCTGCCGGCTTCCAGCACCGCCGCGCTGAAGGGCAGGCCGGCGGCGCCGACCACGGCGTTGAGGCAGACCTCGTAGTCGCCGCCGCGCAGGAAAGCGCACAGATCTTCCAGTTGGGCGGGGTCCGAGGTGAGGAAGACGCGCGCTTGCGGATGCTGCTCCGCCAGGCCGCGCAGGGCCGCGGCCGAGCGGTGAGCCGCCAGCGCCGCCACGCGCGGGGCCTGCGGGCCGCAGCGCCGCAGGTGCGCGAGGGTCTGGACGCCAACCGTGCCGGTCGCGCCGAGAAGGACCACCCTGCGGCCGGCGTCCATGCTGCAGAATCATACGCGCGGGAAGCCTAGAATTCGGGGGTGAGCCTCCCGACCCGCACCCCGGGCCTGCGCTACGCCGACGCCGGCGTGGACATCGACGCCGCCGACGAAGCCATCGAGCGCGCGAAGGGCGCGATTCGGCGCACCTTCAACAGCCGCGTGCTCGCCGACGTCGGCAGTTTCGGCGGCCTGTTCCGCGCGGACGGCCTCGGGCGGGAGCCGGTGCTGGTGGGCACGACGGACGGCGTCGGCACGAAGACGCGCGTCGCCGCCGGCGCGCTGCGCTTCGACACCGTGGGCCGCTGCCTCGTGCAGCACTGCATCAACGACGCGCTGGTGCAGGGCGCGGAGCCGTTGTTCTTCCTGGATTACGTCGGCATGGGCAAGCTGCACGCGGAGCGGGTGGCGGCGATGATCACCGGCATCGCCGACGCCTGCGCCGATCACGGCTGCGTGCTGCTCGGCGGCGAAACCGCCGAGATGCCGGGCGTCTACAGCGGCGACGATTTCGATCTCGTCGGCACGCTCGTCGGCGTGGTCGAGCGCGCGCACGTGCTCGACGGCAGCAAAGTGCGCGCCGGCGACGCCCTGATCGGCCTCGCGAGCACCGGCCTGCACACGAACGGCTACTCGCTGGCGCGCCGCATCGTGGCCGAGCGCATGCGGCTCGCCTGGGCGGATCCCTTCCCGGGCGACGACCAGGGCCGCAGCGTGGCGGACGTGCTGCTGCAGCATCACCGTTGCTATCTGCCGCTGATGAAGCCCTATCTCAAGTTGCCGGAGTTGCACGCGATGGCGCACATCACCGGCAGCGGCGTGCCCGGCAATCTGCCGCGCGTGCTGCACGGCATGGGGGCGCGCGTCTCGCGTGCCGCGGTGCCGCCGCAGAACGTGTTCACACAACTGGTGGCGGCGGGGGGAGTGGAGCGCGACGAAGCCTGGCGCGCCTTCAACATGGGCGTCGGCATGATCCTCGTGGTCGAGGCGAGCGCCGCAGAGGGCATGCTGGCGGACCTGCGCCGCCGCGGCGAAACGGCCTTCCGCATGGGCGAGGTCGCCGCGGGCGCGGATGAGGTCGCGTGGCTGGACTGATTCTCTGCGTGGCGGCGATGCTGGCGCCGCAGGCGCAGGGCCAGCCGCCGGCGCTGCACCGGACGCGCGTGGCCGAGTTGCTGGCGGCGCCGAGCCTGCAAGACCTGGCTTGGCGCCAGATGTTGTTCCAGTCCTTGTCGCGCCTGGAATTGGAGCCGGGCGCCATCGCGCTTCCCGGCTGGGAGGCATTGGCCGCATCCGGGCGCGACGCCGACCTGTCGAATCGCATTCTCTATTGCCGACGGCACGAGTTACCGCTGCCGGATCCGGCGGTAGGGGAGGACGTGGACTCCGCCCTCGAGCGATGCTTGGCGGCTTGGGGCGCGGGGCACTGGCTCGAGGCGGCCGATCGGCTGCGCGGCGCGTCCGCCTCGTGGCCCGCCGATGATCGCTTGAGCAGCAATCTGCTGTGGCTGGAACGGCGGCCTCCGCCCGCGCTGGACCCCAAGGCCGACGCGCGCGGCTGCGCCCTGGCCGTTCTCGCGGCACGGCGCGCGATCCCGTAACCTGAATCCGCATGAAGCGACTACCTGCCCTCTGCCTGATCGCCCTGCTCGGCACCGCCGCTCTTCCAGCCCAGGAGGCTGCGGCGGGCCCGGAGATGAAGGACGCGGATCAGAAGAAGGTGGGCCGCCACATCGGGAAGTGGTTCGAGGCCAAGCTCAAGGGCGACATCACGGCCGTCGAGAAGGCCAAGGCGGACCTGATCTCCGAGTGCGCCGACTTCGACAAGAAGCCCAAGGCCAAGCCGATCCTTTCTCTCGTGCGCGATTGGGAGGCCATCCTCGACGCCGGGCGCGATTACCCGACCTCGGGAGCCGAGGTGAAGAAGGGCAAGGCCTTCGATCTGGATCTGGGAGGCGGAAACCGGTGCGCCGTCCGCCTGCCGGCCGCCTACAACCCGAAGAAGGAGAACTATCCCGGCGTGCTGGTCCTGACTGCGGGCAAGGCGGTGGAGGCCCTCGAGGCCATGCCGGAGGGCGTGAAGGATCAGTTCGTGCTCCTCGGCGTGGATCTCACCGGACTCGACGCCGACTCCCTGTTGGCCGACGCCGGCCGCGTGCGCCTCCTGCTGCCGATCGGCGGGGCGTCGCGCTACTACCGCATGGACCGCAAGCGCCTCTTCCTCTTGGGCCAGGGAGACTTCGGCGCGGCTGCCGCGAGCCGCCTCGCCGCCGTCTACCCGATGGCCTTCGCCGGTTGCGCGCTCGTGGACGGAACCTCCGCCGCCACCAAGAACGCGGGCAATCTCAAACTCCTGCCGTTCCAGCCGGTCGCGGACACGCCGGCCGCGCTCGCGTGGTTCCTGGAACAGAAGCCGCGCGAGGCCTATCCGCTCGCTTTCGAGGCCACGCTGACGGAAACCTGGCAGGGCCGCTACTACTGGGTGCAGGCCCTGCGCTTCGATCCGCCCGAGGCCGTGCCGGCGGACAAGGTGGCGCGATTCAAGGTCTCGGTGGACCGGGCCACCAACACCATCACGATCGATTCGGAATTCATCTACCAATTCCAACTCTTTCTCAACGACGCCATCGTGGATTTGAGTCAGCCGGTGAAAATCCTGCGCAACGGCGAACCCCACGTGTTCCAGGCGACGCGCAGCATCTCCACCCTGCTGGACAACTTCGAGAGCACGCTGGACGCCGGGATGGTGTTCCCGGCCGTGGTGCGGCGCGTGGACGTGCCGGCGGCTCCCGGATCGTCCCAGGCGCAGGGACGCTGAACTGCCGTGACGGCGCTGTTCGCGGCGGCGCTGGCGGGCTTCGCGGTCCTCACCGTCGAGATCCTCGGCATCCACCTGTTGGCGCCGTGGTTCGGCACCTCGGCCTTGGTGTGGTCGCAGCAGATCGGCGTGGTGCTGCTGGCCCTCGCCCTCGGCGGATGGGCCGGCGGGCGCGCCGCCCTGCGGCCGGGAGATCCCGCGCGCCGGGCCGCCGCCTTCCTCGGCGGCGGGGGCCTGTTGATCGCCGCCGCCACGGCGCTGCTACCGATCTTCGCCCGCTGGATGCTGCCGGCAGGCCTCACCTTGGACGATGCCGCGCGTTCCTTCCTGCAAGGCTCCCTCGCGAGCGCGCTGCTCCTGTTCGCACCGCCGGTTTTCCTGCTGGCCATGGTGAGCCCGCTGCTGGTCGAGGCGCGCGCCCGCACGCGCGGCGCAGGACGAGCCGCTGGCGAGCTCGGCGCGGCAGGCACGCTGGGTTCCCTGGCGGGCGTGTACGGCTCGAGCCTGCTGGCTTTGCCCTTGCTCGGCGTGCGCGTCACCCTGTTCGGCACGGCTGCGGCCTTGCTGCTCGCCGCCGCGCTGTTGCGCGCCGGCCGAGCGCGGCCGTTCGGCCTGCTGCTGGCAGGCGCCAGCCTGGCTGCGGGCGCGAGCGGCGATCCAGCCCGCTTGGCGCACCTCCCCGAGGGCGCGCAGGTGCTGTCCGTGCGTGAATCCACCTATCAGCGCTTGCGGGTCATCGAGTTCCCCGCCTCCGGCGAGCGTTGGCTGCAGATGAACGAGGGAGTGGATTCCTTCCAGTCCTGGTGGGCGCCGGACGCCGGGTGGAGCGGTCTCTACTACGACCTCTTCGCCCTCGCGCCCCTCTGCGCGGGACTGGATCCCGGCGTCACCGGCGCGACGCGCGCGGTGCGCTTCTGGGTGCTCGGCGCCGGCGCCGGCAGCGCCGTGACGCCGCTCGCAGCCGCGCTGGGGGAGCGCGCCTGGGAGGGGATCGGGGTCGAACTCGACCCGGCCGCCGACGACCTGGGGGCGGAATGGATGCCGCTCGCGCCGGAACTGCAGGCGCGGTTCCACCGCGTCGCCGGCGCCGACGCGCGCAGTCTGCTGCGCTGCGCGCCGACCGACCTCGACTTCGTGGTGCTCGACGCCTACGCGCGCCAATTCGAGATTCCGCCGCACCTCGCCACGCGCGAATTCTTCGCCGAAGTCGGCGCGCGGCTGCGCACCGGCGGCACGCTCGCGATCAACGTCGGCACCCGCGATCGCCCGGACGATCCCGCGGGATTGCTGGCGCGCCTGGTGGCCTCGGTGCGCGCCGGCTTGGGGCCGGAAATTCGTTTGCACCAGGTGCCGCGCAGCCGCAATTGGGTGTTGATCGCGCGCAAGAACGCGTCTCTGCCGTCACGCGCGGACCTGGCGACGCTGCTGCCGGCCGGATGGCCCCTGGAGATCGGCGCGGCGCTTCTGCCTGGCCAGGCGGTCGAAGGAAGCGCGGTGCCGCCGGCGGCGCCTTTCACGGACGACCGCAATCCGCTCGTCCTGCTGCAAGCGCGCTCCTGGCGCGGGAGCGTGCCGTGATGCTGCCCGTCGTGCTGGCCTTCTGCGCCGTCCCGCAGTGGCCGGAGGACGCGCGCGCGCTCCTGCAGTGGCAGGCGGCGCGGGAGCAGGACGACGCGCTCGCCGCGCCGGACGCGGCTGCCCTGCGCGATCGCTTGTACCTCTACACCCGCGCCGGAGCGCAGGCACAGGCCTGGGACGCGGCTGCGCGCCTCGAGGGCCTCTCCCCAGGCGACGCCGACGGCGAGCGCTACCGGGTGCAACTCTGCGCCTGGGAGCCGGAGCGCTGGCTCGACGGCGAGCGTCGCGCGGAGGCATGGCTGGCCGCGCACGCGGATCGCCCGGCGGGGGAGGCCGCCTCCGTGCGCGCCGTGCAGGAGCACCTGCAGCGGCTGTTGGCCGCGCGCGCGGCCGTGCAGGCGCGCCAGCGCGCGCGCAGTTGGGTGCCTTGGGCCGGAGGCCTGCTGTGGCTTGCCGGCATTCTCGCGCTCGCGCGCCGCGCGCCCTGACCCGGCAGATGGCCTGGTTCCGCACCGCTCCCCCCGCCGGGCGCCTCTTCCTGTCGCGTGCCGACGGACGCTCCTTGCGCCGGGAGTTGCCCAGCGGTCTCCTGGAAGCCTTTGCCGCGCGCGCTGCGGCCCGCGCGAGTCCGGCCGCGCGCATTGCCTGGGAGCGGCTGGGGCAGCTCAGCGGGGCCGCCGCGCTGTCTTGCTGGCCCGCGGAGTTGCCCCAGCCGGAGCGGGCCTTGCTGGCGCGAGATCCCGCGGGCGGATGTTGGCTCGAACTCGCCTTCCCGGCGGAGATCTCCCTGGCTGAGGTGGCGGAGGACTTCCACCATCATCTCGCCGGTCGCCCCGCCCCGGAGCCCTTGCAGGCGGAGGCGGCGCCGGAGTCGCGCCCGCCGGAAATTCCGACGGCAACCGTCCTCGCGCAGCCGCTGCCGGCGCCGGCCAGCGCGCTGGCGTTGCGCTCGGCGGGGGAGGCGGACCTTCCCCTCGGAGCCGGTCCCTTCTTCGCTGCCGACGCCCTGCTGGACACGAGCACACACGTGCGCGCCGTGGACCTGCCGGGCCTGGGCGCGGGGGATTGCCTGCATTCGCCGCGCCGCGGCGCCTGCCGGGTCCTGCGCGCCGAGGGAGCGTGGGTCACGGTACGCGATGCGCGCGGCCGGGAGATCCGCATCGGCACGGAGGAGTTGATCACCGAGTTCTCCTTCGACGACAACGCCCTCGCCTCCTAGAAAAAAAAGCGGGCGGGAGCGCGCGCTCCCGCCCGTCGCGGCCCGCGAGGGCCTACAGAATGTCGAGGATGCCGTTGGCCACGGATTTCTCGACCAAGGTCGCGACCGAAGCCCGGTAGTTCATGTCCTCGCCGATGCGCGAGTTCCACGGCATGGTCTCCTTGTCGCCGACCATGCCCAGCGCCACGGCGGCGAAGGCGCGCCCGAGCGCCGTCAGCTTCTTGTTCTGCAGCGTCTCGATGAGCGGCGCCACCGAGGACTGGTCGCCGATGAAGCCGAGCGCCGTGGCCGTGGAGGCCAGAACCGACAGGGTCGGGCGCCCTTCCTTCGGATTCATGAACTCCAGCAGCTTGGCGATG
>CAZDMB010000047.1:0-597 GCA_964506175.1 uncultured Planctomycetales bacterium
GCGCTGATCGCGGTGGAGGCTGCCCAGACGGGCCACCTGGTGCTGGCCACGCTGCACACCAACGACGCGCCGGGCGCCGCGACGCGCCTCATTCAGATGGGCGTCGAGCCCTTCCTGGTGGCTTCCACCTTGCGCACCGTGATGGCGCAGCGCCTGGTGCGCAAGCTGTGCGACGCCTGCAAGCGGCCGCTGGAGCTGCCGGCCAACGTGCTGCAGCGCTATGCGGCGGAAGGCTTGAAGAGCCAAGGCCCGTGGTACGGCGCCTCCGGCTGTCCGGCATGCCGCAACACCGGCTACGACGGCCGCCGCGCCGTCTTCGAGGTCATGCGCGTGGACTCCGCGCTGCAGGATCTCATCGGCAACAACCCCTCCTCCGCCGACGTGCGCCATCTGGCGCTCAAGTCGGGAATGACTTCGCTGCTGTCGGACGCGCTCGATCGCGTGAACGTCGGCACCACCTCCCTCGAAGAGGCGCTGCGCGCCGCGGGCACGACCCATTAGCCCCATGCTGACCAAACCCAAACCCCATCAGGATGCGAACCTCGGCGGCAGCGTCGCCGCCGCCAAAGACCGCAAGGACGAAGGTCCGGCGCTGGT
>CAZDMB010000047.1:607-6516 GCA_964506175.1 uncultured Planctomycetales bacterium
TCAAGCTCAAGCCCAAGGAGTCGCTGAACCTGCTGATCCAGCTGCGCGCGATGCTGGCCGCCGGCGTGCCGATGATGGCCGCGCTGCGCTGCCTGATCGAGCACGCGAGCACCCCGCCCTCCGAGCGCGTGCTCATCCGCATCTCCCAGATCGTCGAGAGCGGCCACGACCTCTCCTACGCGATCGATTGCTTGCCGCGCTGTTTCGAGAAGTACGTCGTCCACCTGCTGCATGCGGGCGAGCAGGCGGGCAACCTCGACGAGGCGCTCGACCGCTCGATCGAGCTGCTGGACAACCAGATCAAGCTGGGCGGCAAGATCAAGGGAGCGCTGGCCTATCCGGTGTTCCTGCTGTTCATGACCGCGGTCATGACCACCGGCATCCTGATCTTCCTGGTGCCGAAGTTCGAGAGTCTGCTGATGAAGAAGCCGGAGCTCCTGCCGTGGAGCACCAAGCTGGTGCTCGGCGCCAGCCACATGCTGCGCGAATCGCCGCAGATGGTGGGCGCCGTGGCGCTGGCGGGCATCGCCGGCATTTTCTTCCTGCTCAAATCCAAGAAGTCGCGCTCGGCCATGTTCGACGCGATCAGCCACTCGCCCGTGATCGGCGACTTCATCTACAAGGCCTATTTGTCGCGCTCGGTGAGCACCCTGGCCCTGACCCTGGAATCCGGCGTGCCGATTCTCACCGGCTTGGAGCACGCGCGCCAGGTGTCGCATCTGCCGCGCCTGCAGCGCGTGTGGGACGAAGCCGGGCGCGTGGTGCGCGACGGCCGCCCGCTCTACGTCGCCTTCCAGGACGGCAATCTGCCGCCGGCAATGATCCAGATGGTCGTGGCCGGCGAGAACTCCGGCACCTTGGACGAGAGCCTGCGCCGCACGGCCGGCTTCCTCGAGCGCGAGACGCAGGCGGCACTCAACACCTTCACGTCTCTGCTCGGCCCCATGACGGTGATCATCGCCGGCGCCGCCGTCGGCTTCATCGTCGTGGCCCTCATGACGCCGATCCTGACCATGGCCAAATTCGTCTCCTGATCATGCTTCCCATGAAAACTCGCGCTCAACGCTCCGGCGGCTTCACCCTGATCGAGGTTTCGGTCGCGGTGGTGCTCATTCTCCTGGTGGCGACGACGGCCGCGGCGTCGCTGCGCGTCAGCATGTCGGCCGTCAACGGCACCCAGGCGTCCTCGCTGTCGGCGGCGGTCATCCGCCAGTTCCGCGAGTACACCTTCAAGGAGACCGTCGCGCAGCTCGACGCCCGCAACGGCCAGACCTTCGACCCCGTGCTCGGCAACGGCGATCCGATGCCGGACGCCGCCGGCATCACCCTGCAAGTGACCGTCGTTCCGGTGGATGACTACGACCCGGCCGTCCAAGTCGCGGCCGCGAACACCGGCACTCGCCAGGTTACGGTCAGCGCCTGGGCCGACGGGCGCCGCCTGATGGAGGCCGTATGGCTCGCAACGCAACACTAACGCGCAGCGGCTTCACGCTGATCGAGATTCTGATGGTGATGGCCCTGGCGGCCATCCTCCTGGGCATCGCGATTCCCAGCGTGCAGGACCGCGACGTATGCGGCGCGATGGCGCGCGTGCTGGTGGCCGACGCCTCGCGCGCGCGCTCCTACTCCGCGCGCATCTGGGAACCGGTCACCCTCGACGTGGACACCGACAACGGCGCCTGGCGCGTCGTGCGGCAGGACGGCACCTGGGTGGATGGACCGGGCGCCGACGAGAACGGCTGGCGCACGCTGGACAAGACCGCCAGCTTCGAGGCGGTGAACGGCGTGGCCACCGACACCATCTTTCTGCCCAACGGACGCGCCAGCGAGAACTCGCAGGTGCGCATCCGCTCCGGCTCCGACTCCTGGATCCTCGACGTGCAGGGCCTGACGGGCCGCGTCACCGCCTCTCCGGAAAATTGATCGCATGAAAACCGCACTGCCCCGCCCGCGCTCCGGATTCAGCCTGATCGAGGTGATGCTCGCCGTGAGCGTCGCCATGATCCTGCTCTACGGCGCCATCTACTCCTCCTCGGAGACGGTCTCGGTCGTGCGCGAGGGCGACCTGCAGATGCACACGCATGTGCAGGGGCGCCGTGTGATGGACCGCCTGCTCAAGGACATCCGTTACTGCGGCGACGTGACCGTGAGCGGCGACGCCGCCACCGGCTGGCAGATCCAGGTCCTCACCACCGGCACGCTGTCGCCGGGCTGGGTGACCTACGAATGGCAGGAGGCCAACGGCCTGTTCACGATCAGCGACGGCGTCGCGACCGAGACTCTGCTCGAGGGCGTGACGGCATTCGACGTCACGACCCAGACCGCCGCGGTGAACGGCGTGAACGTCATCACCGAAGTCACGCTGAACTGGGAGATGCGCTTGGACGCCGGCGAGGAGGCCGGCGAGGAGGGCGTCAACCAGGAGCGCACGTTGCAACTGGCCGGTTCGACGCTGGTGCGCGTGCACGACGAGTAACGCCACCCGCTCCCGCGCCCATCCTCTTCCAAGATCCGTGAAATCCAACCGCCTCCGTCCGACCAACCGCCAATCCGGCATGGTGCTCATCCTGACGCTGGTTTTCGCCGGCGTCCTGATCCTGCTGGCGGCCAGCATGAGCGCCTCCACTCGCAGCCGCCTCGGCAGCAGCCGCGACGAGGCGCAGGCGCTACGCGCCGAGATGGCCAGCGAAGCCGGCCTGGAGTACGCCCAGCGCCAACTCTCGCTGGATCCGGACTGGCCCGGCACCGCGGGGCAGGAAGTCCAGATGGGGAGCGGCGGCTCCTTCGAAGTCGCGGTCAAGGGCCGCGAGCACCTGCTGGACGGCGGCACCAACGTGAACCTCAGCGTCGCCGGGCGTCATGGCGAGGCGCTCCACCGCTTCTCGAGCTTGGTCCGCGTCACGCCGCATCAGATGACGCCCTACTCCTACGCCCTGATGGTGCTCGGCGAGAATTTCAGCATGTCCCACGGGCTGGTCCACGGGGACGTGCTGTTCGCCGATCGCGCTCACAAGGTGAACGATTGGACCTTCGACGCCGGCGGCGTGGGATATTACGCCGAGGGCAGCGGACCGGCGGAGGATGGCAAGAAGGAGTTCATCGGCACCGTCGTGGACGGCAGCGTGTTCAAGTACCGGGACGATCTGCCCAACTACCAGCCCCTCGCTCCCGAGATCGTCATCCAGGAGAACACCTGGGCGCCGGCGTGGGATCTGGACGAATTCCTGGCGCCCGGGCCGGGAAAGGTCATCCTCACCAATCCGCACAACATCGGCAATCAGCAGTGGAACCTGGTGAACTTGACCTACGAGGAAACCGTGGTCATCCGGCTGACCAACCAGCAGACCGTCACCCTCACCAACTGCAATTTTCTCGGCGGCTTGGTAATCGATTGCCCGAAGAATTACGACCTGCGCGCAGGGGGCCGCAACCTCGTGCACGTGAAGAAGAACAACGTGATTGGCGGCGGCGCCGGCGGCGTCGAGCCGAACATCGGCCTGGTGGCGCCCGGCGGCACCCTGCTGACGGACAACGACACCGTCAGCGTCTCTGGCTTCACGCTGGTGAACGATGTCAAGTTCATGCGCAACGCCTCGATCCGCGGCCAGATGGTGATTCTCAACGACGCCTTCGACATCACGGACAGCACCATCACCCGCGATCCCGCGCTCGCCGCCGGCACGCCGCACTGGTTCACCTTCGGCCTGCCTTATGCCACCACCGCGCTCCTCGCGCTCTACGAAGACTTCAATTAGGCCTCGCGCCATTTCCCATGCAAGCCAGCAACACTCACCGCGCTCGCAGCAACCGGGGCATCGTCCTTGTCCTGGTCCTGGCCTTCGCCGGTCTCATGATCCTGCTGGCCGCCACCATGAGCGCCTCTTCCCACAGCCAGCTCGACAGCCGGCGCGACAGCACCGAGGCCTTGCACGCGGAGATGGCCAGCGAAGCCGGCTTGGAGTACGCGCAACGCATGCTCGCCCTCGACGTGCACTGGGCCGGCACCCAGGGCGCGGCGGTGACGATCGCCGACCATGGCTCCTTCGAGGTGGACCTCAAGGGCGTCGTGCCGGCGGTCGGCGGCAGCAGCGACGTGAGCTTCACCGTCACCGGGCATCACGGCAACGCCGTGCATCGCTTCTTCACGGTGGTGCGCGTCACGCCCGGCATCGTGGAGCCGCCGCCCTACGCCCTGCTGGTCCTCGGCGAGCTGTTCTCGATGTCCAAGGGCATGATCTACGGCGACGCACTGTTCGCGGACCGCGCCCACCGCGTGAACGAATGGCGCTTCGACGCCGACGGCGAGGGTTACTACACCCAGGGCACCGGGCCGGCGAACGACGGGCACAAAGAGTTCATTTCCACCGGCGTGGACGGCCAACTCTACAAGTACCGCGACGACCTTCCGGACTACCAGTGGCTGGGAAAGGAAGTGTTGATCGACAAGAACACCTGGATGCCGTCCTGGGACCTCGACGAGTTGGCCACCCCGGGCCCCGGCCGGACCATCCTCAAGAATCCGCACAACACCGGGAACACCACCTGGAAGGTCAACGGCCTCAAATTCGAGGAAACGGTCGTGATCGAGTTGACCAACAAGCAGACGGTCACCATGACCAACTGCCACTTCAACGGCGGGCTGGTGGTGCTCTGCCCGAAGGACTACGACTACGACGCGGGCGGGCGCAACCTGGTGTACTTGAAGAAGGGCACCACGATCGGCGGCGGCAGCGGCGGCGCGGCGCCGAACATCGGCCTGATCGCGCCCGGCGGCACGCTCAAGAGCGACCTCGATCCGGTGAGCATCCAGGGCTTTTCCATGGTCAACGAAGTCGACATCTTCCGCAATTCCTCGATCACGGGACAGCTCGTGATCCTGGGCAACGCGAAGAGCATCGAGGATTGCACGATCACCCACGATCCGGCGGTGACCTCCAACCTGCCGCCGTGGTTCAGCTACGGGCGGCCCACCGCCACGACGACGATCTTGAGCCTGTACGAGGACTTCAACTAGTCCTCCACTCCATCCGTCCGCGGCGCCGCCGCCCGGATCCGGCGGCGAGCGGGGCTAGAATCCGCCCCCATGGCCACGCGCAAGGATCCGGCACCGCGTTCGCAGTGCGGCCAGGCCGGCGACCCCCTGGTGCACCGCTCCGTCATGGAGTCGCGGCACCTGGATCATCTGCTGGAGGGCTCTTATCCCTCCTTCGGCGGCGGCTACCTGCGCCGCGTCTGGCGCCTGCTCGACGAGGCGATCGGCCGCGGCCTGCCGATGACCCTCGCCGTCAGCGGCCCGGTCACCGCCAGCGGGCAGCACTACGCCTGGCTCAATCCCCTGCTCGAGAGCGGCTGGTTCGCCTGGATCTCCGTCACTGACGCCATCTGCTATCACGACGGCCATCGCGCGCTCGGCACGGTCGAGGAAAAGGATTTCGTCGAGGTGCCGATCTTCGGCGATGACGGCGAGTTGCGCGACGACGAAGTCATTCGCATCACCGACGTCGGCTTCCCCGAGAAGGTCCTGCTGGACACCGATGCCTGGCTGTGCCAGTTGCTGCGCCGGCCCGAGTTCCAGCGCAAGATGACCGGCTGCGAGTTCCGCCACCTGCTGGGCGCGCACTACGCGCAGGCGGAGCGGCGGCGCGGCGCGCGCGAGGGCCTGCTGGCGCTGTGCCAGCGCCTCAGCATCCCCGTGTTCGTCGGCGCCCCGGCCGACGGCTCCGTGTTCCTGAACTCGGTGAAACTGTGGGCCATGCGCGAGGCCCTCGGCGCGGCCTACGCCTTTGACCTCGACCTCCACGGCGAGGTGTTCGAGTCCTGCGCCTATCACCATTGGGGGCTGTTCGAGTCCGAGGCCAAGAATCTCGGCACCCTGATCCTGGGCGGCGGCGTGCCCAAGAACTACAACC
>CAZDMB010000047.1:6526-14839 GCA_964506175.1 uncultured Planctomycetales bacterium
GCCAGAGCCCGCGCTCGGTCAGGTCTTCGGCTTCGCCGGGATCCGCGGCTACCTCTACGACATCCAGATCACCACCGCGCCGGTGACCGACGGTTCGCTCTCCTCTTGCCCCCCCGCCGAGGCCGTGACCTGGGGCAAAGTGGACAAGGACAGTTACCGCCAGACGACCGAATCCTTCTCCTGCGACTATTCGGTGGTGATGCCCATCCTGACCAAGGCCCTGCTGGAGAAGCGCGCCCGCCTGGAGGACCTGCGCGCGAAACTGGGCGAGAGTACGCTCCTGGAGCGCCACCCCGAGGCTCGCGGATACCTGCGGCCCCGGGAGGGCTTCCGCCTCTACGACCGGCGCCGGGAGTTGATGGATCGCCTGCTCGGCAAGGTCAGGGAGGAGGGGGCTCGTTTGCGCAGCGAAGTCCCTGGAGTCCCGGTCTGAACTCGCTCTCCGTCGTCGTCCCCGCCCGCGACGAAGCCGACAACATCGGCCCGCTGGTGGCGGAGATCCACGCCGCCCTCGCCGCCATCGAGCACGAGGTCGTCGTCGTGGACGACTGCAGCACGGACGGCACCACGGAGACCTTGCGCGCGCTCAAGGCGGCGGATCCGCGCCTGCGCGTGCTCCGCCACGCCGCCGCTTGCGGCCAGAGCGCGGCCTTGCGCACCGGCATCCGCGCCGCGCGGCATCCCTGGATCGCCACGCTCGACGGCGACGGCCAGAACGACCCGGCCGACCTTCCGCGCCTATGGGAGGCGCGGCCCGCCGGCCTTCGGCCGGACCAGCCCTGGCTCGCCATCGGCCATCGCGTCGACCGGCGCGACACCGGCTGGCGCCGCTTCGTCTCCCGCTTCGCCAACGGCTTGCGCGCCTGGTGGCTGCAGGACGCGACTCCGGACACGGGCTGCGGCACCAAGCTGTTCGGCCGCGCCGCCTATCTCGACCTGCCCTGGTTCGATCACCAGCACCGCTACTTCCCCGCGCTCGTGCGCCGCGCCGGCGGCACTTCCGTGTCCGTGCCGGTGCATCATCGTCCGCGCGCGCACGGCCGGACGAAGTACACCACCTTGGGCCGGGCCTGGGTCGGCATCGTGGACCTGTGCGGCGTGAAGTGGCTGCAGCGGCGCAATCGCTTGCCGCAAGCGGAGGAACTGGCATGACCTTTGCCGAGAAGATCTGGGTCGGCATCGGCTTCGGCGGCCAGGCGCTCTTCTTCGGCCGCTTCTTCGTGCAGTGGATCGCCTCCGAGCGCGCGCGCCGCAGCGTCATACCGCTCTCCTTCTGGTGGTTCTCGATCGGCGGCGGCAGCGTCCTGCTGCTCTACGCCATCCATCGCCGCGACCCCGTCTTCATCGCCGGCCAAGCCACCGGCCTCCTGATCTACCTGCGCAACCTGCTGCTGATCCGGCGCGAGCGCGCCGAGGCCCGCGCGGAGCCGCCGCGGCAATGACGCGGCTGCGCGGCTTTCTGCTGGCCTGGATCGCGGCGCTGGTGGCCGTCTGGATCTTCCGGCCGCTTTTGCCGCCGGACGAACTGCGCTACCTCTCCGTGGCCTGGGAGATGCACGCCAAGCACGCCTGGCTCGTGCCGACGCTCAATGGCGAGCCGTATTCCCACAAGCCGCCGCTTCTCTTCTGGCTCTTCCGCGGCGGCTGGGAAGTGCTGGGGCCGGTCGCGTGGTGGCCGCGCCTCGTCCAAGCCGCGGCCGGCGCGCTGTCGCTGCTCTTGACCGCGCGCTTGGCGCGCCAACTGGATCCGACGCGCCGCGGCAGCGGCGCCGCGGCGGCGCTGATCCTGGGCGGCACGGTGGCCTTTCAAGCCTATTCCGGATTCCTGCTCTTCGACCTCTGGCTCACGGTCTTCGTGCTGCTCGGATGGACCGGCCTCGTGCGCGCCTGTCGCGACGATCGCAGCGGCGCGCCGGCAGCGTGGCGCGGCTGGCTGCTCTTCGCCCTCGCCGGCGGCGCGGCCCTGCTCACCAAGGGACCCGCGGCCTTGCTCTCACTCCTGCCGCTGGCCCTGCTGCGCCGCGCTTGGTGGGGTCCGGTGCGCCGGCCGCGCCTCTACTGGACGGCGCTGCCGCTCGCGATTCTCGCGGCGAGCGCCATTGCCCTCGCGTGGGCCGTTCCCGCCGCGGCCGCCGGCGGCGAGGAATACGGCCGCGCCATTCTCTACGGCCAGACGACCAGCCGCCTCGGCGACGCGGCGGCGCACGCGCGCCCCTTCTGGTGGTCCTTGCTGCTGCTGCCGGCGCTGGCCGCGCCCTGGATCCTGTGGCCCCGCCTGTGGCGCGGCAACTCCGGCGCCTCCGCGGCGCTCACCCGTTTCGGACTCGCCGCCTTTCTGCCCGCCCTGCTGATCTTCTCCCTGGTGAGCGGCAAGCAGCCGCACTACCTGCTTCCCGTCTTCCCCGCCCTGGCCCTCTGGGCCGCCGGGCGCTTGAGCCAGCCGGACGGTGGCCTGCCCCGCGCCTTCGGCCGGATCGCGCTGGCCGCGCCGATCCTTGCTCTTCTGGCCAACCTCGCCTTCTGCTTCACGCTCGGACCGCGGTACGACTTGGCGGACGCCGCGGCGAAGGTGCAGGCGGCGCAGAGCGCCGGGCGCCCGGTGGCGCTCTTCGGCATGGCCTACCACGGCGAATTTCATTGGCTGCGGCGCTTGACGACGCCCATCGCCGACCCGGAGCATGCGGCCGACATGCGCGCCTGGCTGCAGGATCACCCGGACGGCCTCGTGCTGCTGGTGCTCGCCGACGAGGGCGCCGACCCGCGCCTGCGCGCTGCCCCGGCGGAACTCCTGCCCCTCGGCAGCAAGGACGCGGCCTTCTGGAACGCCTCCGCGTTGGCGCCGCTCCTCTTTCCGACCTCGGCCGCGGCTCCGGACGCGCCGCGCTGATTACCAGAGGACGGACAGCCCGAGACCCGCTTCGGTCGAGCGCAACTCGTCGGTCTCGAAACGGTCCAAGGTTTCGCGCAGGAAGGCCTCGAGGCCCACGCCCGGCAGGAACCACCAGGTGCCGCCGAGGCCGGCGCCGTACTCCCAACCGGACTGCTCCACCGAACCGTAGTCGGCCTGCGTCACCGCCAGGCTCAGCTCCGCCCAGGGGCGAATCATCCAGTCGTGCGGGAACCAGTAGCGCCCGTAGACCCCGAGCGAGCCGACGTCGACGCCGGTTTCGTCGAGGCTGGCGTAGCTGGCGCGACCGCCGAACTCGCCGTTGTGCCCGAGCAGTCTGCCGACGTCGTAGGTCATGCGATTGCCGCTGACGTCGGTGTTGGCCTGGGTGCTGTTCTCCGCCACGGTCAGGGACAAACCCGTGCGCCAGGCGCCGGGTTGGAACTCCGTCGGACGCGGCAGGGAGGGCATCTGGCAGGCCGCGAGCGCGGCCGCAACGAGGACGAGGCAGAGAGGCCGGCGCATGGGCCCGGGCTTACCAGAAGAAGGAGAAGCCCACGCCGACGTCGACGGAGTCGCCGTCGATGCCGTTGTCGTACGAGCCGATGGTCTCGCGCACGATCACGTCGCCGCTGACGTGCTCGTTCAGGAAGTGCACGAGGCCCAAGGCCAAGAAGAACACGCTGCCGGTCACGCTGACGACGCCGTCGTCCACACTCGAGGCGCCGCCGCCCAACTCGATGAAGGGACGCGTGGCGTCTTCGCCGTCCGTGTACCAGCGGCCGTAGACCGCGTAGTCCGACTGGTCGGTGTTGGCGTTGCCGACTTCGGTCTTGCCGTAGGCGAGGCGCAGACCCAACTCCATGTGCTCGCTGAAGAAACGGCCGACGTCGGCGGAGACGTCCGTGGTGTTGGTCTTGCTGCCGTTGAAGTCGTTCGAGCGGTAGCTGGCGCCGGCTTCGCCGCCGACGCGCATCAGCCCGGAACTGAACTTGGGACCGCTGGTGGTGGTGTTCCAGACGGAGGAGCAGCTGCCGCTGAGGCAAGCCAGCGCGGCCAACAGAAGGGAGAGGATCGTGCGGGTCATGGTCCTTGCTTCCTGGCCGGGCGCGGCCGGGTCAACCGGAGCGAAAAGGGTAGGGACCCCCCGCAGGGCCGTCAATCACGGCGCCAGGGAGTTTCTCCGGGAAGAAGGCGGTCAGGAAAGCGTCGCGCAGCCCGCGGCGCCGCCCGCGCGGGCCGATTTCGGTCCATGGGGTATCCTTGAATCCCCTCATGCGCACCCGCTTCCTCCCCATACTCCTGGCCGTCGCCCTGCTCGCCTCCCAGGCGCTGGCCACCTGGTCCATCGTGGTGGTGAACCGCCGCACCGGCGAAGTCTGCGTCGCCTCCGCGACCTGCATCGAGAACTTCAACCTGCGCAACGGCATCGGCGTGATCGCCGCCGAAGTGGGCTGCGGCGCCACCCAATCCTTGGCGACCTCCGCCATCACGCGCCGCGAGATCCACGATCTCATGCTCCTCGGAGTGCCGCCGCAGGAGATCCTGGACACGATCGCGGTCGGCGACCCGCTCTGGCCCGCGCGTCAGATCGGCTTGGTGGATCTCTCCGGGCGCGCCGTGACCTATTCGGGCGGCAACTGCGGCCCGTGGTACGGCGGCGTCACGGGCGAAGTCGGCGACTTCGTCTACGCCATCCAAGGCAACGTGCTGACCGGCGCCCCGGTCGTGCTCGACTGCGAAACCGCCTTCCGCAACACGAACGGCGACATGGGGCAGCGCGTGATGGCCGCCATGGAAGCGGCGATGCTGATGGGCGGCGATGGCCGCTGCTCCTGCAACCCGTCGGCCCCGGAGAGCTGCGGCGTGCCGCCGCCGAACTTCACGAAGAGCGCCCACGTCACCTTCATGGTGATCGCGCGCCCCGGCGAGGAGGAAATCTGCACCAACAACGGCTGTGCGGGCGGCGACTTCTACCTCGCCATCAACAAGGCGGGCCTCACCGCCTCGGACCCGGACCCGGTGCTGATTCTGCGGCAGGAGTTCGACGCCTGGCGCGCCGGCCTCGCCGGCCGCCCGGATGCGGTCGAATCGGCAGTTTGGCCGCCCGCAACCACGGTGACCGCCGGCGCACCGCAGAGCGTTTTCTTCGACCTGGATCTTGCCGACGTGGACGGCGTGCCGCTGCAGAACGGCGGCGCCACCGTGACGATGGTGCATGATCCGCGTTCGGCCGGACTTGCCACCTTGCAGAACGTGACGGACAACGGCAACGGCAGTTACACGGTCGAGGTGCAGCCGGGCGCGGGCGCGGGCCTGGATCTGCTGCGCTTCGTGGTGGACGACGGCATCCACGCCGTCACCTTGTGGCCGCCGGCGCGCCTCCTCCACCGTGCTCCCGCCCCGGCGCCGGTCATGGCCGGCACGGGCGTCGCCGGCCTCGACGCCTTCGCCGACGTCGCCGCTGTGGACCTTTCCGCGGATGGCCTCACCGCATGGTTCATCGCCGACCGCGGCGCCGGCCGCGAGTTCCTCACGGCGTCGCGCGCCGGCAGCGGCCAGCCCTTCGGCCCCCCCGCCGCCGAAACGCTCGTCGGCCTGGACGCGCGCCGCGTCACCGGCCTGCGCGTCTCCGCCGACGGCCTGCGCGCGCTCTTCACCGCCGTCGATGGCCCCGGCGGCGTCAGCCACGTCTACGCCGCCACGCGCGCCACGCTCACTTCCCCCTTCGAGCCGACGCTGCAAACGATCCTCGACAGCGGCCTCGGCGAAGCCGGCCTCGCACTCAGCGCCAACGAACTCGAGCTGGTCTTCGCGAGCCGCCGCAGCGGCAATTGGGATCTCTATCGCGCCACGCGGCTGAGCCCCGAAGCCCGCTTCTTCGCGCCGGAGCGCCTGGACGCGCTTTCCACGGCGGACGACGAGACCGGACCGGTGTTCGAGCAAGGCGACACCCGCCTCGTCTTCACCCGGCGCGCGGCCTCCGGCGTCTCCTTCCTGCAAAGCGCGGAGCGCGCCGAGGAGGACGACCTCTTCACCGCCGCCACGGCCGTGGCCGGCATCGCCCCCGCCGAAGGCTCGCTGGCGCAGGACTCCGATCCCCTGGACGGCGCTCTCTGGGTCGTCGGCCCGCGCGGCGCGGCACGCGCCCTGGCGGCCCTCGCGCGTCCCACCGGCACCCTCGCCGCGGACCGGGATTCCTTGTCCGTGGGCGCCGGCGGAACCGTGAGTTGGACGCTCGACGCCGGCCCCGCCTTCGCCGACGCCGGCTACCGCCTGCTGGCGGGCGCACCGGGCGCCGAAGCCCTGGGCAACGGCATCGTCCTGCCCTTCAGCCGCGACCGGCGCATCGAGGCCATCATCAAGGATCCGGCCAACTCCGGCCTTCTGCCGGGCACGGTCGGCAACCTGGACGCGCAGGGACGCGCTGCGGCGCAGTGGATCCTGCCGGCCGGCGCCGTCCTCGATCCGAACCTGATCGGCCGCAGTTTCATCGCCGCCTTCGTCACGGCGCGGGCCGGCGCGCGCTTCGTCAGCGAGCCGCAGACGGTGCGTCTCGAGCCGTAGCGGCGCCGTCCGCGCCGACCCAGCGCGCCCAGCCCGCCGCCGGCGGGGTGCGGCGCGCGCGCAGTTTGCCGGCGAAACCTTCCGCCGCCTCGCGCTCCGGCGGCAAAGGCAATCCGATGAAGATCGCGCCGAGCCAGCGCTCCGCCGGCTCCATGCCGCACCAGGCGCGCAAGGCGGGATCATTCAACATTGCCGCCGTGCACCAGTAGCTGCCGAGGCCGCGCGCCTCGCAGGCGGCCAGCAGGCACATGGCGGCGGCGGCGGCGGCGGAGTGGTGCTCGGGGTCGCGGGCCGCGCGCGCCGGATCCGTCTCGGCGAGGTAGCTCACCTGCACCATGGCGCCGGCCCCGGCCAGAATCTTGGGCAACTTGCCGGCGAGCAGTCCAGGGAACCGGCCGGGCACGGCGTCCAGCGCCGCGCGATCCAGCACGGTGAAGCGCCAAGGCTCCGGCAGGTCCTCGGCGCGCGGATAGTGAAAGGGCGCCCAACCGGCGACCTCCAAGGCGGCGCGCAGGGCGTCGTCGAAGGCGGCGCGCGCGGCGGCCCCGGAGGCGTCCGGGCTCAGCCGCGCGCCGTCGAGCACCTTGCGCGTGCGGCGCGCGCGCATGGCGGCGTCCACGGCTGCGCGCCGCAGCGGATCGGAGCCGGAAGCATCCACGCCGATCGATTCTAGGCGCCCTGCCGCTCAGCCGATCAGCGGCTCGTCAATCGCGCCGAAGATGCGCCAGGGCACGGCGCCGGCGCGCGGATAGCGGCGGGCGTAGGCGGACAGCACGGCGCCGTCGCCGTCCATCACCAATTCGGTCTCCGCCGGGTAACGGCGGCCCTCCAGGCGGTGCGGCCGCGACAGGTGCGCGCAGGACAGGCGCCCGTCGGGATAGAACCACGCCGGGAAACGCGCGCTGCACGGAATGCCCTGGATTTCCGTGTCCACCTCCAGCGTGCGCCAGAACTCGAGCGGCTGTCCGCCGGCATCCATGGTGATGCGCGTGCCTGCCGGCACGAGCACGCGCCCGAGCGTCGCCGCAGCCGCAGTCTTGCCGCTCCACACGCGCCCGTCCGGATGGAGGAAAAGATTGCCAGGCGCGGCGGGAAAGCCGTGGATGCGGCGCGGCTGCGCCAGCGTGACGAAGCGCAAGGCGCCATCGGCGTAGAAGGCGACCGGTGCGCCGCCGCGCGCCGGCAGGCCGTTCACGGTCCAGTCGGCGGCCAACACCGCCCCGGCGAGCCGCCCGTCCGCGTGGAACTCGACCTCCTCGCCTCCCGCGCAGGGCAAGCCTTCGATCCGGCACCCCGCCGCCAGCACCCCGCTGGCGAGATTCTCGTTCGCGTGGAAGGTCGGTCCCGGCTCCGCACGCAGGCGCAGGGCGCCGCAGGCGACGATCTTGGGCATAGGCTCCGGTTCTCTCACCCGCGGAGTAGGACTGGTGGAAAGAAGGAAGAGTTCCAACCGCGCCGGCGGAATCTTTCGCGCCGATTTCGCGTCACCGCCTCGCGGCAGCGGAGCGGGCGGGCCTGCTACTCTCTGCGGTCTTGCCGGCTCGCCTCGTCCTCGGCCTGAATCAGTACACGCACTCGGCCTCGGCCTGCCTGCTCGGCGCGGACGGCCAGCCGCTGGTGATGCAGTCGAAAGAGCGCCTCACGCGCAAGAAGCACGACGGCGGCGACGTGGCCGAGCTCGTGGAGCACGTGCTGGAGGCGGCGGGCGCGCGGCCGCGGGATCTGGCGGTCGTGGCCGCGAGCAACCACCTGTTCCGCATCGACGCTTTCCATCGCGCCCTCCCCTTCGGGGTGGCGCAATGGGCCTACCGCGCCAGTTACGCCGCGGCCGCCAACCTTCTGCCCGGGGTGCCGCGGAT
>CAZDMB010000048.1:0-10165 GCA_964506175.1 uncultured Planctomycetales bacterium
CGCGCGCCCGCTCGAGCGTGTGCGCTTCGAGCATCTGCGCGACCGCGAACAGGCAACCGCGCTGAAGCAGAAGCGCGCGGCCGAGTTCGAGCGGCTGTCGCGGCTGTCCGACGAGGAGCTGGCATCCGAGTACAAGGACATCAACGACGACCCGCGCGTGCCGGCCAAGGTCCGCTACGACCCGAAGGCCCGGGCGTTCGTGGTGCAGCGCGACGACGGTCAGGTGGGCATGACCAACCGCGCCGACGCGATCGAGGGCCGGATGGCGATGTGGGACGCTAGGAACGGCGATGTCACCGGCGGCATGGACCGCATGCGCGCGCTGCGCAAGGACCGCCGCGCCACGGCGCGCGAGGACATGAAGGACTCGCTCGAGCTGGCGAAGGCCGACCAGTCTGCGCAGCAGCAGGGCGCGCAACTCGACATCAGCCGCGGGCACCTGGGCGTGGCGCAGGCCGACGCCGGTCGGCGCGCGTCCGAGTTCGCCGCTGGCGCCGGCGCGCGCGAGGCGAGCGCCGCGATCGCCAAGCTGCGCACCGACCTGGCCAACGCCGACGACTCGACGCCCGAGGGCCAGCAGCAGATCGCCCGGATTCAGGCCAAGCTCCAGGCGCTGCAGACCGGCACGCGCGGCGCGGCCGGCGGCCAGGACCCCGCGGTGGTCAAGGCCGCGCAGGCGCTGGTGGCCGCCAACCCCGGCATGGACCAGTCGACGGCGCTGGACATCGTCATCAGCAAGCCCGACCAGCTGCACAAGTCGTTCGTGGAGATCGGGCTGAAGGAGATGCTGCCCCCCGACAAGGCGGTCGAGCGCGCCGACGTGGTGATGCAGCAGATGGGCTGGAAGCGCGCGGGCTCGCGCTGGTCGCGCAGCGCTGCGGCCACAGGCGCAGCGCCGGCGGCCAGCGGTTCGGCAGCCGCGGTGCCGCCGGCCTCAGAACGCAAGGTGGGGCAGACCTACCAAACGCCGCGCGGGCCGATGATCTGGCGCGGCAGCGGCTGGGAGCCGGCATGAACTGGGCCGACGTTTGCGCGGAAGTGCAAAGCGATTTGGCGAGCCTAGGGTCGCCAGGCTCGGCATCGTTCGCTCAGGGCGAGGGGGGGGTGCGCGTTGACGTTAGTTTCACTTCCGGGGTGACGTGCTCTGTTCTGATTGAGACGCCGAGCGCAATGGGCCAGGAAGAGCGCAGGCGCATGCTGGTCAAGACGATAGCGCGCTGGCTGACAGCGAACCGTCGCAAAACGGCCTAACTTGTAAGGCGCAGCCAGCATGGCACCGTGCCCGCCATCTGTGACTTGATGGCGACGGCGGCATGGCCAAGCTCCTGACCGACGACGAAGTGTTCGGCGGCGCCAGCGGCGCGCTTCTCTCTGACGAAGAAGTCTTCGGCAAGCCGCCTGAGCGCACCGCGCTGGGCACCGCTGGCGACATCGGCGTCACCGCGCTCAAGGGCGCCGTCGGCCTGCCGCAGACTGCGGTCGGGCTGCTCAACATCCTGGACACGATCAACCGCGGCACCGCGCCGCCCGGGATGCGCGAGGCCGCCGGCGACCCGACCAGCCGGCCCGGCGTGGCGCAGGCGCTGGCCAACGCGGGCCTGCGCTTCGACGACGCGCAGAAGGCGCTCGACACGTTCTACTCGCCGGCGCAGCAGGCCGCCAACCGCAAGGTGGCCGAGGCCGACGGTTTCGTGCCAACGCTCCAGGCCGCGCTGGAGAACCCCAGCACCATCGGGCACACCGCGATCGAGTCGGTGCCGCAGATGCTCGGCGGCGCCGCGATCGGCCGGGCGATCGCCAGCGCGGCCCCGCGCGTGGCCCCGTGGCTGGCCGGCGCGCTCGGCGAGGGCGCGGTCGGCGCGGGCGGCGCGGCCGAGCAGATCCGCAACGACCCGGCGTCGGGCGGCGAGCTGACGCTGGGCCAGGCGCTGATGGCGCTCGGCTCCGGCGCCACCACCGCGGCGATCGGCGCCGCCGGCGGACGGTTCGCGCAGAAGCTGGGCCTGAGCGACGTCGACACCATGCTGGTCAGCGGCGTCACCAAGCTGAAGGCCGCGCCGCTTCAGTTCGCGCGCCAGGTGCTCGGCTCGGGGATCAGCGAAGGCCTGTTCGAGGAGTTGCCGCAGTCGATCACCGAGCAGATGTGGCAGAACTACGCCACCGGCAAGCCGGTCTTCGATGGCGTCGGCAAGGCCGGCGCGATGGGCATGCTGACCGGCGCGGCGATGGGCGCGGCCGGCGGCGGGTTCAACGCGGCGATGGCGCCGCGCGCTGGAACAGAAGCGGCCCCAGCCGCGACGCCGAGTGTTCCAGGCGAAACGAAGCCGGCCACAAGCGGAACGCTGGACCCGATTCCCGCGACAGAAGTCCTCGGCGACGAGACGGCGCCCGCTCCACGTGGAACGGCGCCGGAGCCCACCGACGCCGAGAAGGCGCTGCTCAAGCCGCGCCCGCTCACCGCGCTGGACCGGGTGCAGGCGATCGACCGCGAGCTCGGCGACTCGGCCACGCCGGAGGAGACCGCCGCCTCCCTGCGTGCCGAGCGTGCCGACCTGGTCAAGGACTGGCCCTCGGCCACGCCGGGCGCCGCCACGTCGCTGACCACCGAGGCCGGCGCGCGGGTCGATGCGCAGTACGCGCTGATGGACATCGACGCCCTGGTCACGTCGCACGACGCCGACCTGCGCCGCAACGAGGCGTACCCGCGCGAGCTGCAGCCGCGCGAGCGCGACCGCGCCGCCAGCGAGATGCAGGTGCAGGCCATCACGCAGAAGCTGGATCCGGCCCGCCTGGGCGCCTCGGCCGACGCCGCTACCGGCGCGCCGATCGTCGGCGCCGACGGCCTGGTCGAGTCGGGCAACGCGCGCACGATCGCCATGAAGCGGGTGTACCAGGCCGACGGGCTGGTGGCCGACGAGTACCGCGCCTGGCTGCGCGCCAGCGCGGGGCAGTTCGGCCTCACGCCCGAGCAGATCGACGGCATGGCCAAGCCGATGCTCGTGCGGGTGCGCACGACGCCGGTGGACCGGGCCGAGTTCGCGCGCCAGGCAAACGCGCCGACGGTGGCCGCCATGTCGCCGGTCGAGCAGGCCCGCTCCGACGCCAACCGCATCGACTCGATGGACGACCTGCAGCCCGACGACAACGGCGACTTCGCCGCGTCCCGGGACTTCATCCGCCGCTTTGTCGGCCGGCTGCCGCTGACCGAGCAGGCCGGCATGCTGGACGCCGGCGGGCGCCTGTCCAGCAGCGGCTACGCCCGGGTGCGCAACGCGGTGCTGGCCAAGGCCTACGGCGAGTCGCCGGTGCTGACGCGCATGGTCGAGTCGATGAACGACGACATGCGCAACGTGAGCCGGGCGCTGATGATCGCCGCGCCGCGCGTGGCGCAGGCCCGCGGCGCGATCGCGGAGGGCCGCCGCTTCGACGCCGACATCACCCCGCACCTGGTCGGGGCGGCCGAGGAGCTGTCGCGGCTGAAGGAGCGCGGCACGTCGGTCGACGACGCGCTGGCGCAGTCCGGGCTGCTCGGCGAGGAGTTCTCGCCGGAGACGCGCGAGCTGATGCGCTTCATCGCCGACAACATGCGCCGGCCGCGCCGGATGGCCGAGTTCATCACCGGGTACTTCGATGCGCTGGACGCCGCTGGCGATCCGGCGCAAGGTTCGCTGCTGGGCGCGGTCGAGGCGCCGCGCACCAGTGATCTGATGCAGGTGGCGCGCCGCGCCTTGGAGGGCACCGATGGCCGAGAAGCTACCCAAGACACCAGCCGGGGACAGCCTGGAGGCGATCGCGCGCCGAATGCAGGCCAACCCGCGGATGCGCCGGGCGATCGCCGCGGTGCTCAAGGGGATGACCCGGCAGCCGGGCAAGACTGGGTAGATTTCCCGGAGAGCACCGGCACGCTGGGCATCCCGCGGGCCGAGATGCCCCAGATTCCCGGCAAGGACCGGGGCGCCCTGGTCAACTTCCTCGAGGCGCGCGGCATCCCCTACGAGCGCACGGAGGTCCTGGCCGACTCGCTGCGGCCGACCCAGCGCGAGTTCTCCCGCAAGAAGGTGCAGCAGGCCCGCCAGGACACCGGCGCGGCCAAGACCGTCGTCGTGTCGGGCGACGGGTACGTGCTGGACGGGCACCACCGCTGGATGGCGCAGCTGGTGGACGGGCAGCCGGTCGACGTCATGCGCTTCGACGCGCCGATCCGCGAGCTGCTCGACGCGGTGCGCGAGTTCCCCGGCACGAAGTCGGCCGCGCCGCCGACCACGCCCGCGCGCGACGCCAGGGCGCAGGCGCTGGCCGACTTCCAGGATGCGCTGGCCGACCTGGGCGCCCTGATGTCGCGCTACACCCGCGCCACGTTGCAGCCGGAGGAGCTGGCCGGGCTGAAGCCGACGCTGGTGAAGCTGGCCGGCTCGGCGCTGCGCATCGTCGGCACCGACCTGCGACGAGTGATGCAGTGGGTCCGCGAGGCTCTGCGGCGCAGCCCGGAGACCAAGAAGTACGCCAGCAAGATCACGCCCCAGGCGTTGCGCGAGGCGGCCGAGGAAGCGCTGAAGCAGCGTGGCACCAACGCGCCGCAGGCTGGGCTGTTCGACGAGCCGGAGCTGGAGAAGCAGCTGGACCTGTTTGCCTCGACGCCGGCCCGGCCGCGGCAGATGGTGAAGATCGACGGCGTCGAGTACGACCTGGACGCGCCCAACTTCGGGCTGCAGGTGCCGCCGCGCGCGCTGCCCGACGCCCATCCGCTGCTCACCCCCACGATCGACAAGCCGACTGCCGTCGTGGACGGCAAGGAAGTGGCTCGGGCTGAACTGCAGCGCCGCATCGTCGAAGGCCACTTCAAGAACGCCGAGCCGGCGCCGGCTGACCGCAAGCCGATCGCGTACGTCATGGGCGGCGGCGGCGCCTCCGGCAAGGGCACGATCCTCGAGGACCTGCGCAAGCGCGGCGTGATCCAGGCCGACAAAGCGGTGCACGTCGATCCCGACGAGATCAAGAAGCAGATCCCGGAGTACCAGGCCATCATCGACGCGAAGGACGCGCGCGCCGCAGCCCTGACGCACCGGGAATCCTCGCTGCTCGCCACGCAGGTGAAGGAGCGCGCCGTCGGCGAGCGATACGACCTTGTGCTCGACGTGACCCTGGGCGATCCAGTCAAGGGCGCCAAGGTGCTCCAGTCCCTGAAGGATGCGGGCTACGAGGTGCGCCTGTTCGGCGTGACGATCGACCCGCGCGTGGCTGTGGTGCGCGCCATGAAGCGGGCGGAGACATCGTTCCGCTACGTGCCGATCACCGATCTGCTGGCGGCCCACAAGGGGTTCACCCCGGCCTTCGAGGCGTACGCCGGGATCGCCGACGAGGCGGTGCTGATGGACAACACCGGCGGCGTGGAGTCCCTAGAAACGCTGGCCCGCAAGGACGGTGGCCGGCTCACGTTCACCGACCGCGGACGGTACAATGGGGTCGTCCAAAGGAGCGCCAGTGTTGATGAAAACGCCGGGACCCTCCGAGGCATCCGGAGTGAAGATGCTGACTCCTCGGGAGGCCGAACGCAATCGGCTGGCGGGGGAGTGGACTCTGGCTCACTGGAACGAGATCGAGGACGCCTGGACGAGCGAGGATCAGGCCGATCTGAAGCGCCGGTCGGAGGCGTGGATCGAGGCGGGTCTGGCCAAGTTCAAGGGCTGACCGATGCGCCCGCTGGTGAAGACTCTCGCGGCGGGGCTCAAGGCCCAGCACCCCGACCTGCCGGACGCCGAGAGGGCGCGGATGGCCGCGGAGATGGCGGACCAGGTCTCTTCGACGGCGGTGAGCGCGGTGCAGGAGCAACGCCGGGCGGAGAAGTGGGATCGCCTGGGGCCGATGGAGTGCGCGGCCCGGATGCGGACGGCCGAGGCGATGGCGCTCGAAGCCGCAATCGCCGAGGCGCTGGAACCCCTGCCGGCCGAGACATCAAGCCCAAGTCCGGGCTGAACTTCCGGTTTACCGACGAGGACCTGAGCACCGCCGGGTCCTGGTTCCAGAAGGCCACGCGCAACGTCGAAGCCGTCGAGCTGCTGCGCCAGCTCGAGAAGGACGGCCGCCAGGCCACGCCCGACGAGCAGCGCACGCTGGCCCGGTTCATCGGCTGGGGCGCCAGCGACATCGCCAACGGGCTGTTCAGCCCCGAGCGCACGAAGCTCGCCAAGGTGTTCGAGGAGTACCAGCGCCTGCGCGATCGCATCGAGCAGGAGGGCCTGAAGGAGTTCGGCCGCTCCGACCGCGACTACTGGACGGTCTACCCCAAGGCCGCCGCCGCTGCCGGGGGGCGCCTCGGATACGGGCAGCCGATCCCCGCCTCCGTCGTGACGCCCGAGTCGTTTGGCCTGAAGTCGGAGGACGTGCGCTGGCTGGGCCTGCGCGCGCGGCTGCGCGCCGTGCTGACCGATGCCGAGTTGGCGGCGGCCGAGCGCACCACCCAGTACGCGCACTACACCAGCGCGCCGATCGTGCGCGCGATGTGGGCCGCCGCGCAGCGGTTCGGGTTCGCCGGCGGCGCGGTGCTGGAGCCCGGCGCCGGCAACGGCATGTTCCCGGGCCTGATGCCCGAGGGCATGGCCACCAGCAGCAGCTACACCGGCATCGAGTACGACCCGATCACCGGCGGCATCCTCAAGCAGCTGCAGCCCGACGAGCACATCCTGGTCGAGAGCTTCATCGACACCAAGCTGCCGCGCGACTTCTTCGACATCGCCATCGGGAACCCGCCGTTCCGTCAGGGCGCCGTCCTGGCCGATCCCGAGTACGCGAAGCGCGCGTTCTCGCTGCACGACTACTTCTTTGCCAAGACGCTGGACCGGGTCAAGCCCGGCGGCCTAGTGATGTTCGTGTCCTCGCGCTTCACGATGGACAAGCAGTCGGACAAGGCGCGGCAGTACCTCGCCGAGCGCGCGGACCTGGTGGGCGCGATCCGGCTGCCGCAGACCGCGTTCAAGGGCAACGCCGGCACGGAGGTCGTCACCGACGTGCTGTTCCTGCGCAAGAAGGTGCCGGGCGAGACGTTCGAGCAGGCCCAGCCCTGGCTGCGCACCGAGCCGGTCAAGGTCGGCGACCAGATGGTGCCGGTCAACGAGTACTTCGCCGCGCACCCCGAGATGATCCTGGGCACGCCGGCGCTCGTGCGCGGCATGCGCCAGGCCAACGAATACTCGGTGCTACCACCCGAGGGCGACATCGGCGAGCTGTTCGGCAAGGCGGTCCAGCGGCTGCCCGAGAACATCTACAAGGCCGCGCGCGGCTCGGCCGCCGAGGCGGCGCAGGTGCGCGAAATCGACTTCAACCCGAAGGCGAAGAAGGAAGGGAACTACTACGTCACCGACGCCGGCGTGCTGATGCAGCGCGAGGGCGGGGTGGGCATGCGGGTCGATCGCATGACGCCCAAGGACCAGGCCATCGTCAAGGCGTTCGTGCCGCTGCGCGACGCGCTGAAGCAGGCGCACTATGACCAGCTCACCGACGGCGACTGGGAATCCAGCCTCAAGGCGCTGCAGGCCGAGTACGAGAAGTTCGTCGCGGCGCACGGCCAGGTGAACCAGTTCGTGATGCGCACCGTCAAGGTCAAGGTCGACGAGCTGGACGAGGACGGCCAGCCCACCGGGCGGCGCGTCACCGACGAGGAGGAGCGCCGCAGCTACCCGCTGCTCAACCTGCTGCGCGACGATCCCGACCACTCGCTCGTGGCGGCGCTCGAGCGCGTCGACGACGACACCGGCAAGATCACGCCCAGCGCCTTCCTGACGGCGCGCGTGCTGGGCAAGCCCGAGCCGGCCAAGATCCTGACGCCGCACGACGCACTGCTGCGCTCGCTCAACGACCTGGGCCGCGTCGATGTCGACGCGATCGCCGAGGCGCTGGACCTGTCGACGGCCGAGGCGGTCGAGGCGCTGGGCACGGCCATCTACGAGGATCCGTCCGAGGGCTGGCAGACCGCCGACCAGTACCTGAGCGGCAACGTGAAGCGCAAGCTGCGCGACGCGCGCACCGCGGCGAAGAACGATCGCCGGTTCGAGCGCAACATCTCGGCGCTCGAAGCCGCGCAGCCGGCGCCGAAGAGCCAGGCGCAGATCGACATCAGCCTGGGCGTCAACTGGGTGCCTGGCTCCGACTACGCCCGCTTCCTGAAGGAGGTCACGGGCGTTCGCGCCACCGTCCAGTGGAACGACGCGACGCGGCAGTGGTCGGTCTTCGTCATCTCAGGCCACAAGACCGCGGCGGCCACCGTGGACTGGGGCACCGCGCGTCGCAACGCGGCCGAGATCCTTGAGATCGCGCTGACCGGCCGGCCGATCCGCATCACCGACACCGTCGACGCGGGCGGCGGCAGCAAGAAGACCGTGTTCAACCCGACCGCCACCGAGGCCGCCAACGCCGCGCTGACGAAGATGCGCGAGGAGTTCGTGCGATGGGTCTGGACCGATGAGGAGCGCGCCTCGCGGCTGGTGGCCACGTACAACGACCGGTTCAACACCACCGTGCCGCGCTCGTTCGACGGCCGGCACCTGACGCTGCCCGGCACGTCCAAGCAGTTCCACATCTTCGACCACGTCAAGCGCGGCGCCTGGCGGATCATCCAGTCGGGCAACACCTACCTCGCGCACGCGGTGGGCAGCGGGAAGACCTTCCAGATGGTCATCGCCGCGATGGAGCAGAAGCGCCTAGGCCTGGTCAAGAAGCCGATGGTCGTGGTGCCCAACCACATGCTCCAGCAGTTCGCCCGCGAGTGGCAGGAGCTGTACCCGGCGGCGCGGTTGATGATCGCCGACGAGAACAACTTCCACACCGAGAACCGCCGCCGGTTCGTCTCGCGCGTGGCGCTGTCCGACCTGGACGGGGTCATCATCACGCACAGTGCGTTCAAGCTGCTCGACCTGGATCCCGAGTTCAAGGCCAAGATCATCCAGGAGCAGCTCGACTACATGCGCGCCGCGCTGGAGGAGGCGAAGGAGGAGGGCGAGCGCACGCCGCGCGTGAAGCAGATCCAGGCCCGCATCGAGACCTTCGAGCAGAAGCTGCAGGCCGCGCTGTCGAGCGAGGGCAAGGACCGCAACGTGCGGTTCGACGAGCTCGGGGTCGACCAGCTGTTCGTCGACGAGGCGCACGAGTTCCGCAAGCTCGACTTCGCCACCGCGCGCCAGATCAAGGGCATCCAGCCCGAGGGCTCCGATCGCGCGATGGACCTGTACATCAAGTCCCGCTACCTCGAGGAGAAGCACCCGGGCCGCTCGCTGGTGATGGCCTCGGGCACGGTCATCACGAACACCCTGGCCGAGATGTACACGGTCCAGCGGTTCCTCGGCCGCAAGGCGCTGGAGGAGGCGGGCATCGAGGACTTCGACTCGTGGGCCGCGATGTTCGGCCGCGAGAAGACCGACCTCGAGCCCAACGCCGCCGGCAAGTACGAACCGGTCACGCGGTTCAAGAAGTTCGTCAACGTCGGCGAGCTGGTGCAGATGTTCCGCGAGTTCGCCGACGTGGTCACCGCCGATCAGCTCGCCGCGCTGCTGGGCGACAAGCGGCCCAAGGTCGAGGGCGGCTCGCGCCAGATCATCGTCACGCCCAAGGTCGAGAGCTATCGCGCGTTCCAGAAGCAGCTTGAGCAGCGGTACGAGGTTTCGAGGAAGTGGAAGCCGACCAAGGAAGAGCCCCACAACCCCGACCCGATCGTCGTCATCATCGGCGACGGCCGCCTGGCCGCGATCGACATGCGGTTCGTCGGCGGCAAGAACGACCCGGACTCCAAGCTGAACCGGATGATCGACGACGTCATCCGCACCTTCAAGGAGACCGCCGACCTGGAGTACCACGACAAGGCCGGCAACGTGGAGCCCATCAAGGGCGCCACCATGATGGTGTTCAGCGACCTGGGGTTCGGCGCCGGCGTGGCCCAGTCCCGCGGGTTCAACGCGCGGCAGTGGTTCGAGAAGCGGCTGCGCGACGCGGGCGTGCCGCTGGACCAGGTCGCGTTCATGGGCGACTACAAGAAGAGCACCGACAAGCTCAAGCTCTTCAAGGACATGAACGCCGGCCGCAAGCGCATCCTGGTCGGCAGCTCGAAGAACATGGGCACGGGCGTGAACGCGCAGCAGCGGCTGCACACGATGTTCCACCTGGACAGCCCCTGGTTCCC
>CAZDMB010000048.1:10175-14665 GCA_964506175.1 uncultured Planctomycetales bacterium
CGGCCGACCTGGAGCAGCGCGAGGGCCGCATCGTGCGGCAGGGCAACAAGAACAAGCTGGTGCACCTGCGCGCCTACGCGGCCAAGGGCACGTACGACGAGCAGATGTGGAAGCTGCTGGCCAGCAAGCAGCACTTCATCGACCAGGCGATGAGCGGGGACCCGAACCTGCGCGAGGTCGAGGACCTGGACAACGTCTCGCTGCTCGACCAGGCCGCGGCGCTGGTGGCCGAGGACCCGCGGGTGATGCAGCTCGCCGGCGCGCGCGCGGACGCGGCGCGGATGGAGCGGCTGCAGCTGGCCCACGAGGAACAGCGCATGCGGTTCCGCAAACAGTTCCGGGACGCCGACGCCACCATCCTGTTCTACGAGCAGCGCCTGGCCGACGCCGACAAGGCCGCGGCCAAGGTGCAGGACCTGAGCGGCGACAAGTTCAAGGCCAAGGCCGGCACCCAGACCTACACCGAGCGCGTGAAGTGGGGCGAGATGCTGCTGGGCATCGCCAAGAACCTGGCCGCCAAGCAGGAGCCCTCGCAGACCATCGGCGAGATCAGCGGCTTCCCGGTGCGCCTGGTGTCGAACACCAAGGCGGGCGAGACGTACACCTGGCACGTGATGCTGGACACGCCGCTGCAGACGCTGCTGATCGACAAGGCCTCGGAGCCGCCGATCGGCATCGCCATGCGTGCGCAGAACGCGGTGGCCGACACCCTGCGGGCGCCGGCGGCGATGCGCGAGGCGATCGCGCAGGCCCGGGCGCAGCAGGATGCGGTGCGCGAGAGGCTGACCGCCCCGTTCCCGATGGCCGGCATGCTGGCCGACAAGCTGCGCGAGATCCGCGACCTGGAGGCGCAGCTGGCCGCCGGCCCGGCCGGCGAGGCGCTGGACGAGGAGTCGGCGATCGGCGCGGCCGCGAGCGGCATGGTGCCGCCCATCGTGATGAGCCGCGGTGAGGGTGGGCCAGGCATCTCGATGAGCCGCGCGCAGCGGGTCGCCGACCGCATCAAGGCCGCGCTCCCGGGGCTGCCGCCGATCCGCGTGATGGCATCCCCGCGCCAGCTAGGAAACGACGGAGCCGACGCGCAGTTGCTGGCGTTCCTGCGCGGCCGCGGCGCCGAGGGGAACGTGCACGCGGCGCTGCACGACGGGACCATCTACCTGTTCGCCGATCACCTGCGCGACGAGGCACAGGTCGAGCACGTGCTGGCCGAGCACGAGGCGGGGCACGTGGGCCTGCGCGGGCTGCTCGGCGACGATCTGGTGCCGCGCATGCGGGCGATCTTCCAGCAGAACAAGGATCTGCGGCAGCGCGTGGCGGCTATGCTGGAGAAGAACGACGGCATGTCGCTCGCCGAGGCGGTCGAAGAGGTTCTGGTCGACACCCCAAGCGCCGACCTGGCGAAGCTCCGCGGCTGGCGCGCTGTGGTGGGGCGGATGGTGCGCTGGCTGGCCGATCACGGGTTCGAGCTGACCGCTGCCAGGCTGGCGCGCTGGCTGAAGGGCACGCTCGGAGAGCAGGAGCAGGCTGACCTGTATGCGGCCAACCTGGTGCGCGCGGCGCGCGAGTTCGTCACTCGGCAGCGTGCCGTCACCGCCGCCGACACGCGGCTGTCGTCGGCCGCTACCGCCGCGCCCGCGCCGGCGCCCGAGCAGCCGAAGACCGCGCGCGAGCGCGCTGACGAGATCATCGCCCGCGTGGCGCGCACGCCGGCGCCGGTCGACGCCGCGGCGCGGCTGCTGACCCGCATCACCGGCACGGCCTGGGCGGCGAGCCAGGCCTACGACCTGGGCGCGAAGCTGCTCGACCGCATCACGCCCGAGGCGGTCAAGGCCGGGGTGGTGAGCGACTACGGCGTGCCCGAGGCGGTCATCGACCAGCGCGCCATGATGCAGGGGCGCCAGCGCCAGGCGCTGCGCGGCGCCGGCGCGCTGCTGGAGAAGCTGGCCACGCTGACCCGGGCCGAGTCGCGGATCGCCTACGAGTGGATGAACATGGACGGCTCCGACCCGCGGGCCTACCTGTCCATGATGCAGGGCCTGCCCGAGGAGTCCGTGAAGGTGCTGCAGGAGGTCCAGCAGCTGATCGACTCGCTGTCCAAGGAGGCGGTGCGGCTGGGCCAGCTCGAGCCCGAGGCGTTCGAGCGGCACCGGTTCGCCTACCTGCGCCGCAGCTACGCCAAGCACACGGCCGAGCTGACCAGCGGCGACAAGGCGCGCCGGCAGCGCGCGATCTCGATCCTGGGCGACCAGTACAAGGGCCGCGGCATGGTGCAGTCCGTGGCGATGGACCGGGTCAAGGCGGTGGCGCCGGAGTGGTGGCAGCGCAAGCTGCAGGCCGGCAAGGCGGACACCGCGCTGAAGGGCCAGCGCTTCGAGCGGCTCGAGCGGCGCGCGCCCGCCGGCGCCGGCACCGCGGCGATGCCCGACGTCGGCCAGCGGCAGGAGAAGCAGCGCATCCTCGAGGTCCACTACTGGCCGGCCGGCGAGAAGCGGCCGGCCATGTACGCCGACTGGGACAGCGCCGGCACCTGGGAGGTCCGCGACACCAAGGGCGGGAACCTGGTGATGTGGCGCGACTTCACCAAGGACGAGCGCGAGCGCATGGGCGAGATCGACGAGGCCCGGTTCGCCATCGCCAAGACGCTCCAGGGCATGATCCACGATGTCGAGGTCGGGCGCTACCTGGAGTACCTGGCGCAGCATCACGCGAAGCCAGAGCCTCCGGATGGGGCGCCCACGGCGGGGCACGGCGAGAGCGTCACCAAGGGCGGCCGCGTGAAGCAGAGTTGGCTCGAACCGTTCAAGCCGGGCGAGTGGGTGCAGATTCCAGAAACCATGATCCCGGGGACCAACGTCGCGCGCTACGGCAAGCTGGCTGGGCAGTGGGTCGAGGGGCCGATCTGGAATGACCTGCGGCAGATCGGCGGCGCGCGCATCGGCCCCGAGTGGTGGCAGACCGCGCTGAGTCTTTGGAAGACCTCAAAGACGGCTCTGTCGCCGGCCGTGCACACCAACAACGTGATGAGCAACTTCGTCATGGCCGACTGGCACGGCGTCAGCGCCGGCCACGTGGCCAAGGCGTTGTCGGTGATGCTCGCCGCATCGAACCGCAAGGGAGTGGCGTCGCTGGGGATTCGGGACCGCGAGGCGGCGCGCGAGGTCCTGGCCCGCTATGAGGACAGCGGCGGTGCGATCGGAAGCTGGGTGACGCAGGAGATCAAGGACGAGCAGCTTGAGCCCATCGTCGAAGCCCTGCGCCGCGAGTTGGCCGCCACCGAGATGGGCAAGGAGGAGTTGGGCGTGTACGCCGCGATGCAGCACATGCTGCACGCCCGGTTCCCGGCGGCGCTCGAGGCGCTGCGCGGCAGCACCAGCGCGGCCAAGGCGAAGGCCGCGGCCGGCGTGCTCATGGACCTGTACCAGGCCGAGGACGACGTGTTCCGGCTGGCCGCCTGGCTGAAGGCCAAGGAGGAGGGCGCCACCGACCAGGCCGCCGGCAAGGTCGCGCGCAAGTCCTTCCTGGATTACTCGATCAACGCGCCCTGGATCCAGGCGATGCGCAGCACCGCGTTCCCGTTCATCAGCTTCACCTACCGCGCGGTGCCGATGCTGCTGGAGACCGCGGGCAAGAACCCGCACAAGCTGCTGAAGCTCATGGCGCTGGCCGGCGGGCTGAACGCGCTCGGGGTGATGATCGGCGGCGGCGGCGACGACAAGGAGCGCAAGCTGCTGCCCGAGGAGAAGGCGGGCGGCATCTGGGGCATGGTGCCCAAGCTCATCCGCATGCCCTGGAACGACGCGCACGGGTCGCCGGTGTACCTCGACATCCGGCGCTGGATTCCGGTGGGCGACGTGGTCGACGTGGCGCAGGGCCACGCCGCGGTGCCGCTGCTGCCGGCGATGTACCCGGGCGGGCCGCTGGCCGTGCTGGGCGAGCTCGTTGTGAACAAGAGCATGTTCACCGGCAAGCCGATCACGCTGGAGACCGACACCGCGCTGGAGAAGGCGCGCAAGGTGACGGACCACCTGTGGAAGGCGTTCGCGCCGAACCTGCTGGGCGTGCCTGGCACGTACGCGACGACCGGCGTGGTCGAGAGCATCGAGGGCCGCACCGACAAGTTCGGCCGCGAGATGTCGACGGCGCAGGCCAGCAGCGTCGGCGTGAAGCTGGGCAGCTACCCGGCCGACGTGCTGCGCAACAACCTGATGGCGCGGCAGCGCGCCGAGCTGGCCGAGGTCGATCGCGTCATTGGGGAGCTGAAGCGCCAGCGGCAGACCAACCGGATCAGCGCCGAGGAGTTCGAGAAGGGGATGCAGGCGCAGCAGGCCAAGAAGCTGCGGCTGCGCACCGAGCTGGCCGAGAAGATGAACTAGGTGCTGTGCAGGAAGATGACGAACGGCTCCGGCCGCGGGCGCGGCCTGCCAGCACCAGCGCCCCGGGCAGCCGCTGCGCCCGCAGGATCTCGCCCACGCGCATGCCGGTCCAGTAGG
>CAZDMB010000049.1:0-3672 GCA_964506175.1 uncultured Planctomycetales bacterium
CGTCGGTGCGCGGTTTGAAGGCCAGGCCCCACACCGCCACGGTTTGCCCGCGGAGATCCGGGCCGATCACGGCGTCGATCTTCTCCAGCATCATGCGCTTCATGCCGGCATTGACCTCCTCGACCGCCTCCAGGATGCGGAAGTCGTAGCCGCAGCGCGCCGCGGTGTGCATGATGGCCTTGACGTCCTTCGGGAAGCAGGAGCCGCCGTACCCGATGCCGGAATAGAGGAAGGATTTGCCGATGCGCGCGTCCGAGCCGACGCCCTGGCGCACCAGGTTGACGTCGGCGCCCACGCGCTCGCACAGCCGCGCGATCTCGTTCATGAAGGAGATGCGGGTGGCCAGCATCGCGTTGCTCGCGTACTTCGTCATCTCGGCGGACAGCGGATCCATGCGCATGATGGGGGCGCCGTTGCGCACGAAGGGCCGGTACAGGTCCTCCATCAGCGCGAAATCCTCCGCCGTCTCGGCGCCGACCACGACGCGATCCGGTTTGAGGAAGTCCTCCACGGCGGCGCCTTCCTTCAGGAATTCCGGGTTGGAGCAGACGGCGATGGGGTGCTTGGAATGCGCCTGCGCCGCCTTCTTCACCTGCGCGGCGGTGCCCACCGGCACGGTGCTCTTGTCGACGATGAGTTTCGGGCCGTTGGCGAAGCGACCGATCTGCTCCGCGACCTTCATCACCGCGGCCAGGTCGGCCGAGCCGTCGTCGCGCGAGGGCGTGCCGACGGCGATGAAGACGACGCGCGCGGCCTCGACGGCCGCTTTGAGATCGGTGGCAAAGTGCAGGCGCTTGTGGCGCACGTTGGCGCGCACCAGTTCCTCGAGCCCGGGCTCGTAGATCGGGATCAGGCCCTCCTGCAGGCGCGCGATCTTCTGCGCGTCGATGTCCACGCACTGCACGTGATTGCCCATCTCGGCGAAGCACGTGCCGGCCACCAGGCCCACGTATCCGGTTCCGACGATTGCGATTTGCATGCTCTGGTTGGATGCTCGACCGGCGTTGCCGGCCTTCAGTCTCCCACGTAGCCGGCTTGGCTGAGGGAATGTTCGATGTGCTCGGGCTCCGACACGTCGCCCGGGCGGTAGGGGGGCTCGCGCGGCTCGGAGGTCAGGGCCAGCAGCGCCTTCTGCAGCGCCGGCGCTCCGCCGAAGGGGGCGAGGAAGGTCTGACCGGCGCGCTCGAGCGGGTCGAGGTCGAGATCGAAGAGCTGCGCGCGGCGCGCCGGACTGTCGACGATCAACTTGGACGGACCCTCGCGCCAACCCAGCAGCTCGATCTTCTTGGTGGGGCGCAGGAGGTCGAGGTGGATCTGGTGATCGGCGTCGGCCTCGTCCCACAGGGGGCGCATGGAGCGTCCGCTGCGTCCGTTCCAGGGCGGCACCCCGGCGAGGTCGATGAGCGTGGGCGCGACGTCGGCCAGGGAGACCGTGCCGCGCACGCGCCGCCCCGCGGGCGCCAGGCCGGGAGCGCGCACCAGCAGGGGCACGTGGGTGACCTCCTCGTAGAGGGTGAGGTGGTGCCCGCGATTGCCGTGCTCGAGGAATTCCTCGCCGTGGTCGGCCGTGATCAGCAGGATGACGTCGTTCTCGATGCCCCACGCCTGCAGCTGCGCGTCGAGTTTGGCGATCCAGTCGTCGGTGTAGCGGATCTCCGCGTCGTAGAGCGCCTGCAGGCCGCGTTTCAGTTCGTCGGTGAGCGGCACGTCCTCTTGCAGCAGTTCGTCGCCGTGCACGGAGCCGTCGTCGTTCACGAGGAAGCGGCGGCGGTAGTCCGCCGGCGGGAAGTAGTCGTAGTGCGGATCCCAGAAGTGCAGGAACAGGAAAAATGGCTTGCGCCAGCGCTCGCCTTGGTCGAGCCAGCGGATCGCCTTGCCGACCACCTGCTCGGCGCACTCCGAGTCATGGTGGGACTCGGCGTGGATCTCCTGCACCTCCTCGCTCTTGCCGGCGTCGGCGAGCTGCTCGCCCGCCCTGCGATTCGCCAGGTAAGCGACGCCCGGTTGATACACGTCGAAACCGTGTCCGAAGCCCCAGACGTTGTGGAGGAAGGGCCCGGAGAAGAAACCGCCGGTGGCGTAGCCGGCCTCGTGCATGCGACCGGAGATCAGTTCCAGGCCGTCGCCGATGCGCTGCTTGCGCGTGCGCACGCCGTGCTCGCGCGGATGCATGCCCGACAGGATCGTCACGTGGCTCGGCAGCGTCCAGGGCGCGACGGAGGAGGCGTTCTCGAAGACCACGCCCTCCTCGGCCATGCGCGCCATGAACGGCGTGGTGACCTCGCCGCCGGCGGCCGGCCGGTAGCCGTAGGGCGTGCAGTGATCGGCGCGCAGGGAGTCGATGGAGATCAGGATGACGGGCCGCTTGCCGCCGTAATCGGGCGGACCCTGTTCCCGCGAGCATCCCGGCAGGCAGGCCGCGCCCGCCGTCGCGACGAGCGCCAGTGCGAGGACGCGCAGCACGCGTCGATTTTATCCCGGCGCGCGCCTTCCGAGGGCAAATCCAGCCAACAGCGCGCACGGGCCGACGAGATGCAGCAGCAGACGCTCGGGAATTCCCTTGTCGCGCAGGCTGGGGAAATACCACGGCGTGACGAGCAGGATCAGCGCATAGAGCGCGACGCCGCCGAGCAGCAGCAGGCAGAGCCAGCGCGGGGCCGCCTCGCGCCAGCGCCGCAAGGACAGCGCCATGGCGGCGGCGGTCGCGAACCACAGGAGCCCCCAGGTGCGCAGGTCCGCGAATTCTTCGAGGAAGGCGCGCGCCACGAGCGAACGCCGCAACAACGGCGCGCCGTCCGCCGCCTCCTCGGCGTCGCCGCCCATGCCCGGCGGCACGTTCTCCCGCGGCTCCTCCATGCCGCCGAGGGCGTCCGCGAGGCGCGCCACGGTGACCTGTCCGCCGTAGTTCTCGTCGATCGCGGGCAATTGCGCGCGCACGAGCAGCCACGGCGCGATGCACAACGCCGCCACCAGCCAGCCGGCGGCCGCCGGTCGCAGGCGCGGCCGGCCGGGCAACGCGCAAGCGAGGACGCTGGCGGTCAGGGCCACACCCGCCAGCCCCAGACCCTCGTTCTTCATCATCGCCGCGCCGCCGAAGGCGAGGCCGGCGAGCGCCGCGACGCGCAAACTCCCCCGCTCCCAGGCCCGCAGTTGCAGCGCGCAGGCGAGGGCGATCATGGCGGCCAAGGGCAGATCGGCGCCGCCGCCGACCGTCATGGCTCCCCCCAGGCCGGCCTCGTGCCAGTCGCGCGCGCCGCGGGCAAAGAGGTTGGCGGCGTACAGCATCGGGGTGCACGCCAGCAGCAGGGCGCCGCCGCGCGCGGCGGCTGCGGAAACGTGGCGCAACCCGAAGGCCACGACCCCCGGCAGACAGGCCGCCCACAAGGCGAGCGGCGCTTGCACCCAGCGATCGCTCCAGCCGCCGAGGCTGGCCGCCCAGGCTTCGAGGATCGGCAGGCCGAGCGGATAATTCGGGTGCGTGGCGACGCGGCCGAAGCCTTCGGGGCCGCGCATTCCGAGCAGGGCGTCGTCCAGCACGGTGCCGCGGAACAGCAGCACTTTGCCGCGGTAGCCGAAGTGCAGGATCGGATCGGTTTCGTTGAGCGGCAGGGCGAGCGTCAGGCAAGCGGCGCCGAGGCCGAGCGCGGCGAGCAGGAGCGCTCCGGGCAGCTT
>CAZDMB010000049.1:3682-14435 GCA_964506175.1 uncultured Planctomycetales bacterium
GGTCGTAGGGCGCATCCGGCGCGCTCCTGCGGCGCCAGAGCAGCCAGACGAGCGCCGCCACGCCGCCCGCCAGTGTCGCGGCAAACACCGCGCCGAAGGGAAGGTGCGCGGCCACCGCCGCGCTGCCCAGAACGGCGATCAGCGCCGCCCCCAGGAGATAGGCGAGCGCAGCTTCCTCCCACCAACTGCGCGGCAAGGCGGCGCGCGAGGGCAGCAGAATGCGGCCGAGCGCCCACGCGACGGGCCAGAACAGCAGGGCGCCGAGGGCGCTCATTGCGACCATCCGCGCACCCGCGCGAGCGGCACGAGTTCCCAGTCCACCAGGCGAAAATCGGGATTGGGCGTGTAGAAGATCACCCACTCCGCATTCATGGCTTCCGCGGCGCGTAACTCCGCCGGCGCCAGCGTGCGGGTGGGGAAGGCCGGCGATTGCTCGAGGCGCGTCAGCGCGCGCTCCGGGATGCGGATGCGCTGGGCTTCGGCCCACGGCCGCGCCGCGTTGAGCGCGTCCACCCAGGCGAAATACTGCATCACGTAGCCGCTGGCGAGTTCGGGCCGCCACAAGTCGAGGCGGCGCGGCGCCAGCGCGTAGTTCAGCAGCAGGAACCAGCGCGAGCGGGAGGCGGCGGTGCGATAGGGCAGCCCCGGCACGAGCAGAATGCCCGCGTCCTCCGGTACGGTCGTCCGCACGTAGCGCACGAACTCCTGGTATTCCGGATCCAGCCACGCCGGCCACGCCGGTCGTCCGAAGGCGATCACCTCCAGGCCAGCGGCGTCGGCCGCGCCATCCGGCGCGAGGGTAGTGAAGTCGGCGACGAAGCGGCCGCGCAGCGCCGCCGCCAGCCGCGGCCAGTCGATCTGCGCCAGCGGCAGCGGATCCGCGAGGCACAGCAGGTCCGCGCCTTGCGCGGCGGCGTAGAGCCGCTCGAATTCCGTCTGGACGACCTCGCATCCTTGCTGCTCGAGGGCGGCGCGGATCTGCGCCAACGATCCGGGGACGGCGTCGGTCTCGGTCCCGCCGAGGAACACCACCTTGCCGCGGCCTTCCGGGAGCATCTGACGCAGCGCGCGCGCCACGCCCGCGCTGGAAAAGGGCAGCACTCCGTAGCGCTCGCGCGCCGGCAGGAAATCGTCGCGCGCCGCGAAGCCGATCCCGCCGGCGAGCCATGCGAGGATGCCGACTGCGCACAGCGCCTGCGCGCGCGCCACCCAGGCAAGCAGCATGCGAGGAGGATAGCCTGGAGGCCTTGCAGTCCCAAGGACCGGTCTCCGCCCGCGCTCTGGTCCTCGCGCTCGCGCTCGGCGCCGTGCCCGCGGGGCTGGCGCTTTGGCTGCAGCCGGGCCTGCTCGACGCCACGGACCTGCCGGCCGCCGGCGCCGGCGCAGGCGTGGGCCTCATCTTGGCTCTGCTGCTGCGCCGCCGTGCGTGGCCGGAGACGGGCGATCGCGCCTTGCTGCTCGCGGCGCTGCTGCTCGCGGCGCTGCCGCCGATCTTCGCCGCGCTGCGCCTCGATGGACCCGCTACCAACGACGAGCGCTCCTATCTGTTCCAGGCCGCTCTGTTCACCGAAGGGCGCGTGAGCGAGCCGCTGCCGCCGCTTCCCGAGGCATGGAGCCGGCGCCAGGTGCTGGACGACGCCGAGCGCGGCATCCGCTATTCCAAGTATCCGCCGGGCACGGCGCTGGGCCTCGCGCCGGCCGTCGCCGCGGGTTTCGCCCACCTGACGCCGCTGCTCGCGGGTTGGCTGGACGTGCTGCTCGCAGCGGCGATCGCGCGCCGCCTCGGCCTGCGACGGCCCGGCCTGCTCGCGCTCCTGCTGGCGGTCTCGCCCTTCTTTCTCCTGACCCAGAGTTCGCTCCAGTCCGAAGTGTTCACCGCGCCTGCGGTGCTCGGCGCCTATCTCGCGCTGCTGTGCGTGCGCGCCGACGGCGTCGAACGGCGCTCCGCCGCCGCATGGGGCGCTCTCGCCGGCGCCTGCGCCGGCTGGGTGTTCCTCTGCCGGCCCTTGACCGGCGTGCTGCTCGCCGCCGCCGTGGGGTGGGGCTTCTTCCGCTCTGCCCGCCGCGCGTCGGCGCTGTGCGGCGCCGTGGCCGCCGGCCTGCCCTTCGCGGTCGGTTTCCTGCTGTACGACGCAGCGCTCACCGGCAGCGTGTGGCGTCTGCCGTATCACCTTTACGCCTTGCAGAACGGACCGTTCAACGCGCAGGGCGCGCCGCTCGACGTCTACGGCAAGGGAGACTTCGGCGCCGGCCTCCTGAATCAGGCGGGCGCGTGGTCGGTGGCTTGCGCCGGGATCCTCGGCGCGGCGGCGCTCGGCTTCTGGGGGCTCTGGCGTCTGCGCGCGCGCGACGCGGGCGCGGGCTTGCTGTTCGCCGTCGCCGGGCCGCTCGCCTATTCCCTCCATTGGTACGCCGGCGCGGGGGAGTATCTGGGACCCCTCTATTGCTTCGAGTCCTTGCCGCTGCTGCTGCTCGGCGCGCTCACCCTGCTGAGAGCCGCGCCCGCGGGCGCGCGTCGCGGGTTCGTCGCCGCCGCGCTCTTGGCCGGCCCGATCGCCGCCGGTCTGCGCTGGGAGCGCATCGCCTTCGAAAGCGCGCGCCGCGCCGCGCCCGAACGGGCAGCGGCCGCCGCCCCGCCTGGGGCCGTGATCTTCCTCTTGCCGGTCGGAGGATCGCGCATGGACGACCCGAGCGCGAAGTTCTGGACGCCGTCGCGGCCGCCGCGTCAGCCGCAAGACCGCGTCATCTTGCGCGCCATCCCGAACATCACTCCCGCGGAAATGCTTCAACAAACGGGCCTGAGCGGGCGCCCGGCCTTCCGCTACGTGCCGGACGATCGCGGCGTGGGCGGCAGTCTCAAGGAGTTGCGCTGAGTCGCCCCGGCGGCGGAGGGCGCCCGCGCCCCCTCACTGCCAGGTCATCGAAACTCCCTCTGCGGTCACCTCGACCGCCATCGCGCCGCCAGCCTCGAGCGCGAGCTCCCACGGTCCGGGAGGCAGCCAACGCCAGCGTGCGATGCCCGCGGCGTCCGCCACGGCGAGATCCTCGGTGGTCCCTTCGCGGCGCAATTCGATGGCTTCGCCGGGATGCAAGCCATGCACTTCGAGATCGCCGCAGACGGCGAACACTTCCTGCACCGGGTCCTCGGCGCCAGCCGGCGCGAGGCGCAGCGTGGCAAGCCGCCAGTGGGCGACCGCCAGGCGCCCGGGCGTGTAGACCTCCAGGTCGAGCGCCTCCGCGCCGGCGCGCAACGTCGCCACCCCCTCCGCATCGGCCACCGCGATCCACGCGGCCGCCGCCGCCTGATCCGCCGGCCGCGCCAGCACGAGCGCGTAAGGAAGCGGCTGACCGCCCGCCTGCAGGATGCGGAGCCGGCGATCGGCCAGCGGGATCGGCGCGGCGAGCGGAATCTCCGGCTCCTCGAGGGGAAGGAGTTGCAGCGGAGCGCGCGGCGCATTGTCCCAGGGGCCGGCCTCGGTCACCTGATAGCCAGGCGCCCACGCCAGCAGGCGCACCGGCCCCGGCGCACGCAAGTTGACGCGCACCAGGCCGTCAGCGCGCACCTCGGCCTGCGCCAGTTCCGGCGCCGAGACGATGACGACGGCATGCTCCAGCGCCGCACCGGCGACGCCTTGCAGCCGGAACTCGAAAGATCGCTCCGCCGGCCGCTGCGGCGCCGCAAGTCGTTCCACCGGCGCGATGGCCTCGATGTCGCTGCCGAATCCCTGCAAGTTCAGCAGCACGGCGGCCACGATCAGCGGGACGCCGAGGATCCAGAGCAGACGCCGCAACCACACGCTCATCGCTCGTGCGCGGGCTCCGGCAACGAGACGGTGACGACAGCTTCGGCGCCCTCGGGCACGAGCACGCGTTGCGCCGAATCCGGGGACGCCGCCGGCCCCACGAACCACCAACCGCTCGGCAGATCCGCGAGCCGCAAGCCGGAGGCGCCGGCAAAGAGCGTCCGCGGCGCGCCGGCGTCCGAGGCCGGATCCGGCCGCAACAGGATCGCAGTCGGCGTACTGCCGGAGGCCGCTCCACGCATCTCGACGCGCAGACTACCGGAACGGAGATCCAGATCGCACCTGGCGCTGGCGCCGGCCGCCACCGGAACGCGCCGGCGCAACAGGCCGCGCGGGTCGTAGCCGGCGGGACCGCCGCGGAGGCCGGCGGGTTCATCGCCGGGATCGCAGAGCACGACCGTCCATTCCATGGCCTCCAGGCCGGCGCAGGCGAAGCGCCCGTCGGCATCCGCCGTGACGCGGCGCATGGCGCCCAACCTCTGCAGCGCGGCGAGAACCGGGTCGGGATCCGGCTCGCCGCGATCGGCGATCAACCAGACGGCGGCGTTGGCGGCCGGTCGGCCATTCCGGCGCACCGTCCCGTCCACCCGTCCGAAGTCCGCCATCTCGACGCGCAGCAAGACGGGCGTCGTGGCGCCGGGAAGCACGACGACGTCCTCCAGGTGACCGAGCGCCGGCCCGCCGCCCAGGCCGGACACGCCGGTGCCGCCGCCGAGCACCGCCGGCCGGAGCACCAAATCCCAGGATTCTGGCGCCAATTGCGGAAAGGCGAAGCGTCCCTCCGGCGTGACCTCGGCCGTGATGAATCCCATCCGCGGCGCGGTTGCGATCACCTGCAGATCCGGCAGCGCCGCCAGCATTCCTTCGATCTGGCCGGCGATGCCGCAGAGCGCCGGGAGGCGCAGCACCAGATCCTCGCGCGCGGAGACGAGCGCGATGTCCTCGGAGACCGCAGGCGAACAACCCGGCAGGCCGGCTTCGAGGAAATAGTCGTAGGCCTCGAGGCCGCTGAAGCGGAAGCGGCCCGCGGCATCCGCGGTGGCGCGGGCCCAGACCGCTGCGCCGCGGGGCGCGTCGAGCAGGGCGCCGAGGCGGCCGCCGCGCGGATCGAGTTGCCGGCGCAGGGTGAGGCGCGCGCCGGCCGCCGGCGCGCCGTCCGGCGCCAGCACCGTACCCGCGAGGATGAGGCCGTCGGGCAGGAGAAGGCGCAGTTCCGCCGGCACGACCGCGCCCGCGCGCAACAGCACGCGTTGCGCGGAGGAGATGCCGTGATTCTCGTCCCAGGCCAGGAGCTCGAAGGATTCTTCGGCGGCGCGCAGCTCCGGCAGCAGCCGGAAGCCGCCGTTTTCGCCGCTCCGGGCGCTCGCGCGCGCCTCGCGATCGCGCGGGTGGCGGCCTTCGGCGTCGCCTGCGAGCAGACGGACGTGCGCTCCTGCCACGGGCGCGCCGCGCGCGTCGCGGACGACGCCGGCGAGCGCAGGGATCGCGGCCAGTTCGAACCGCAACGGCTCCGGGGGAAGCGCGTCTGGCACGAGGGTGCGTTGACTGGCGGCGTATCCGGCGGCGCTGACGCGAAGCTCCAGTTCCTGCCAGCCGGTCGGCAGGAGGAGGCTGAAGGCGCCGCGATCATCGGCGAGTCGTTCTTCCTCCTGCAGGTCGAGCGGCGGCAGGAGCGGCATGCGCCACCGAAGGCGGACGTGCGCGCCCGCAAGCGGCTGCTGCGAAACGGACGCGACGACACCGCGCAGGCGCGCCGCCTCCGGCAGGACGAGATCCACTGGGGCGGGGGGGTGCTCCGCCGCGAGCGCCAGGGCGTCCGACCAGACAGACGGCCGTCCAGGAGCGTCGGCGCGCAGGCGCAGTCGCGCCGCCGGCAGTCGCGCGAAGGCAAAGGAGCCGTCTGCGCCGCTGCGCGCGCTCGCGTCCAGGATGGCTTCGCGCAGCGCGAGCGCGTCCTCCGCCGCCGCCAACGAGGGCTCCCAGAAGGCGCGCAGTTCCACTCCGGCGAGAGGCTTTCCTTCCGCGTCGCGGACGCGGCCGCTGAGCGCGAGGCCGCGGGTCAGGCGCAGGTCGCCCAGGTCGCGGGGACGGCCGCTCCAGGAATCCAGATTCGCGAGCGCGAGCGGCGCCGTCTGCGGATGACGGATGCGCAGTTCGTAGTGCAGACCGTCGCGCGGCGCCTCCGGCAGGGCGAAGCGTCCATCCGCAGCGCTGACCGCTTGGGCAAGCGCGTCGGGAGGCGCCCCGGGTGGCGTCGCGCTGGCGCGCCCGCGCGCTTGCACGACGGCTCCGGCCAAGGGCCGTCCGTCCGGGTCGAGGACGCGGCCGATGAAGCTCGGCAGCAACAGGGTCGCTCGGTCCTCGACGACGCCGGGCTCGCGCGCGCCGTCGCCGTCCACGACGGTGCGCACAGGATCCTGAGTGTCGGCGCCTGCGCCGCCGGATACCGTCGCCTCGGACCCGGAACCGCCCGCCACGATGGACTGGCGCCGGCCGTCGCGCATCAGAATCCACGCGCCGGCGACCAGCGCCGCGATCAGCAGCAGGACGAGCCGCTTCGCCACGATCTCATCCTACGCACGGGCGACGCCGCGGGTGGCGCGCCTACAATCCGCCTCTCGATCCATGCGCCTCTCCCGCACGCTGTTCGTCACTCTGCGCGAGGATCCGGCCGACACCGAGGTCCGCTCGCATGCCCTGATGGCCCGGGCGGGATTCATCCAGAAACTCGCCGCCGGCATCTACGTCTATGGCCCCATGATGTGGCGCGTGCTGCGGCGGGTGGAGGCCATCGTCCGCGACGAGCACGACCGCGCCGGCTGCCAGGAAATGCTCATGCCGGCGGTGCAGCCGAAGGAACTGTGGGTGGAGAGCGGCCGCTGGGACCGCTACGTCAACGACGGCATCCTGTTCCACTTTCAGGATCGCAAGGGCAGCGAGGTCTGCCTGGGTCCCACGCACGAGGAGGTGATCACGGATTTCGTGCGCCGGCAGGTGCAGTCCTGGCGCCAATTGCCGCTCACCCTTTATCAGATTCAGACCAAGTTCCGCGACGAGATCCGCCCGCGTTTCGGCCTCATGCGCGGCCGCGAATTCATCATGAAGGACGCCTACTCCTTCGACGCCTCGGCCGAAGGCATGCAGGCCTCCTATCTGGCGATGCGCGGGGTCTACACGCGCATCTTCACGCGCTGCGGCCTGCGCTTCACGCCCGTGATGGCGGACAGCGGCGCCATCGGCGGCAGCGGCAGCGAGGAATTCATGGTGGATGCGGACTCCGGCGAGGACGCGATCGCCGTTTGCCGCGCGACGGGCTACGCCGCCAACGTGGAGAAGGCGGTGTCGCGGATTGCGCCGCCGCCGCCGGCGCCGGCGGCGGTGCCGATGCACAAGGAACCGACGCCCGGCGCCAAGTCCTGCGAGGATCTGCGGCGCCTGTTCCCGGACCTGCCGCTCGAGCGCATGCTCAAGACCGTGCTCTACAAGGCCGTCTGGCCCGACCGCGAGCAGGTGGTGGCGGTGATGTGCCGCGGCGACCGGCAGCTGAACGAGGTCAAGCTTCTCAACCACCTCGGCGCGCTGCACATCGAGCTGGCGGACGAGGCGCTGGTGCGTGCGGCCACCGGCGCGGCGGTCGGCTTCGCCGGTCCGATCGGCTTGCGGCCGGGCACGCGCTTGCTGGCCGACGACTCGGTGGCCGGCGTGGAGGGCTTCCTCTGCGGCGGCAACGAGACGGACACCCATTGGCTCGACGTGCGCTTCGGGCGGGATCTGCCGCAGCCGGAGACCGCCGACTTCGGCCTGGTGCAGGCCGGCGACGCCACGCTGGACGGCGGCGGCCGCATCGAGATCACCCGCGGCATCGAGGTCGGCCACATCTTTCAACTGGGAACGAAGTATTCCGAGGCGATGAAGGCCTGGTTCAACGACGAGCAGCAGAAACAGGGCCCGATGTGGATGGGCTGCTACGGCATCGGCGTCAGCCGCGTCGCCGCCGCCGCCATCGAGCAGAACCACGACGCCGACGGCATGATCTGGCCGCTTCCGATCGCCCCGTACGCGCTGCACCTCGTGCACATGAAGCCCGGCGATCCGGCGCAGGACGCGCTCGCGCAGGAAATTCACGACGCCCTCGAGGCCGCGGGCGTGGACGTGTTGTGGGACGATCGCCCGAAGGTCTCGCCGGGCGCCAAGTTCAAGGACGCCGATCTCGTCGGCCTGCCGCTGCGCATCGTGGTCGGCCGCGATGCGGCAACGCGCGGAGTCGAGTGGAGCGAGCGTTCGCAGCCGGGTGCGCGCGCCCCCATGAGCGCGGAGGCGGCGATCACGCGGGCCCGCGAGGCTTGCCGCGCCGTCGGGCGGTCCTGATGGCGCTGCGGCTGCCGCGGTCCGCCTGGCTGCTCGGCGCGGCCGCGGCCCTGCTGGCGGCCCCGGCGCAGGAGCCCGCCGGACTGCGCGCCTGGCCGCGCGTGGCGCCGACGCCGCTAGCGAGCGCCGCGGCGCTCCCGTGGGAGGAGGCGGGCCGGCACCTCGGCGAAACCGTCACCCTGCGCGGCAAGGTGGTGCGCGCCCACAAGAGCGAGAAAGTGGTGCACCTGAATTTCCGCAAGGACTGGAAGGGCAGCTTCCAGGTGGTGATCTTCGCCAGCGTCTGGTGCGACTTCTCCGGACCGCCCGAAGACCTGTTCCTCGATCGCGAGGTCCTCGTCACGGGAATGGTGAAAGATTACAAGGGCACCCCGGAGATCGTGGTCGAGGGCCCTGAGCAGCTCCAGTTCGCCGGAGAGGCCGCGGGCGCGCCGCCGGAGCGCGCCTCGGGGGCCCGCCCGCCGGTGCCCGTCCGCCTGCCGGGAGTGAAGGTCGCCACGTGGAATCTCGAGAACTTCTTCGACGGCTGGGACGATCCCTACCGCGCCGACGAGGAGACGAAGCCGGCCAGCGTCAGCGCCGGTCGCCGCCAGCGCATCGCCGACGCCCTGCGGATCCTGGACGCGGACGTCGTCTGCCTGCAGGAGGTCGAGAACCGCTTCGCGCTGGAGGAATTCGTCGCCGCCTACCTGCCCGATTCCGGCTACGAGGTGGTGCTGATCGAGGGCAACGACGGCCGGGGCGTGGACGTGGCGCTGCTCTCGCGCCTCCCGGTCGAATCCGCCACCTCCTACCGCAATCGCGTCTTCCGCGACGCCGACGGGCGCTCGCGCCGCTTCCAGCGCGACCTGCTGCGCGTTCGCCTCGGCGGCCCGCTGAACGCGGACGTGTTCGTCGTGCACTTCAAGTCCCAGTTGGGCGGCGCCGAGGCGGACCGCATCCGCGCAGCGGAGGCGCACGAGGCCGCGGCCATCCTGGAAGCGGAATTGCGCCGCGACGCCGGCTTGCGCGCTCTCGTGGCGGGGGATTTCAACGAGATCGTCGGCCAGCCGGCGCTCGACGCCTTCCTGCTCGCGCCCGCGCAAGGCGGGCTCGGATTCGCGGACGCCTGCGTCGGCACGGAGAAGGCGAGCTACCACAAGGAGCCGCACGTCTCCCGCATCGATTACCTGCTGCTCAGCCCGGCGCTGGCGGCGGACCTGGCCGAAGCCGCGGTGCGCGACTCCCTCCCGGGGGTGGAACTGCGCTGCGCCAGCGACCACTACCCGGTGACCGCGCGCCTGCTCGCGCGCTAGGGCGGGCCGAGTCGGCGCCTCAGTTGCGCTCTGGATCCGCCGGGCCGGCGCGCCGGCCGCCGCTCGCGAGAAAGGCCTGCAGCACCGTCTCGGCGCGCAGCAGCGGATCCACCAACGCGAACAGGGCGTGCCGCTCGGGCAAGTCCAGCGGCAACTGCAGCAGCAGGACGTCCGTGAGATAGGCGGGATCGGCGTCCGCGGGCAGGCACAGCTCGGCGCCGATCAGGCTCTCGAGGGCCGCCGCCAGCTGCTGGCGCAGCTCGCTCGCGCGCGGTTCGGCGATCGGCGGCTCGATCAGCTCCATCACGCGCACGCGCCGATAAAGACGGTCGCTCGCCACTTCGCGCAGCAATTTCACGCGCCGCTCGCCGCGCAGCACGATGTTCCACCGCCCGTCGCTCAGTCGGTGGCACTTGAGCACGCGGCCGACGCCGGCAATTTCGTACACCGCCGGCGCCTCGAAGTAGTGCGCCTCGAAGCCCGGACGCAGGGCGGCGATCACCATGCGGTCCTGGCCGCTCTGCACCATGTCCGCGAGCATCTGCCGGTAGCGCGGTTCGAAGACGTGCAGCGGCACCACAGCCTCCGGATACAGCAGCAGGCCGGGCAGCGGGAAGAGCGGCAGCGAGTCGGGGTCGGGCAAGCGATCACGCCTCGAGGCGTGCGGCGAATTCCGCGAGGCAGCGCTCCAGCGTAAGGCGCGGCAGGCGCCAGGTCAGGTCCTCCTGCAGGTAGCGGCGCACGAATTCCGGACCGAGCGGGTGCGTGGCGCCGGCAGCGGCGCTGATGGCGTCCAGTTGGGCCAAGCCGCGCGCCGCGGCCTCCGCCAGCGGCGCCGCCGTGGCCGCCGGATCGGTCCCGGCGCGGCCGATCCATCCCGCGAAGACGAAGGGCAGGCGCGTGAGGTCGCGCCAGGCGGCGCCGAGGTCCACCGGGCGCCATTCCGGACGCTCGGCACAGGCGCGCAGGGCCGCGTCGCCGATCAATTGGACGGCGTCGGCGCCGGCGTGGTCGGCGGCGTCGAAGGGATCGGCGCCGGCCGGCGGCTCCAGGCGCTCGGCCGCCGCTTTGCGCCACTGTCGCGCGAAGTCATCACCTGCCTTCAGGCCTATCGCTGGCCGGGCAATGTGCGCGAACTGCGCAACGAAGTGCTGCGCATGATCGCACTTGCCGACGGCGACGAACTGGCCGCCGCCCACCTGAGCCCACGCGTGCTGCGCGCCGCGGAGGAAGCCGAGGAGCACGCCCTGTCAGCCGCCAGCGGCAACCCGCTGGGGCCGCTCAGCG
>CAZDMB010000050.1:0-14331 GCA_964506175.1 uncultured Planctomycetales bacterium
GTGTTGTGCACGCCCAGAGTGAGAAGATTGGTGAACTCGTCGCCGAAGGCCTCGTCGCCCGTCCACACGCTGAACTGCGGCTTGCGCCCGAGAATTTTCACGTCGCCGGCGCCGCTGATCTTCAAGAACTCGCGCATCACCTGCAGATGCGTGGCCTGCTCCTGCCAGAACCACAGGCGCATGGGGGCCTTGTAGTCGCGCTCGCGCTCCAGCCCGAAGTGCCCGTCCACCAGCGCGGCGGCCGCCTCCGCGTCGCGCGCCAACGCGTGCAGGAAAGCGTGCCCGCTCACCTTCTTCTTGCCGTCCTTGAGAAACGCGATCTCCGCCGCCAGATGCACGTGCTGCGCTTCCACGCGCAGCACGGTGCGGCCGAGCGCTTCCTCGACCGGCAATCGTCCGGCGGCCAGCCACGCGGCCAACGCGGCGCGCCGCTCTTCCATGGCGGCGGATTCGGGCCCGCCGTCGCACTTGGGGCAATCCACCACCAAGGCGCCGCCGCATTTCGGGCAGGCCGCCGCCTGTGAACAGAACACGCCGGCCTCGAGCGCGCGCAACTCCGGCTCGTGATCCGGACAATCCACGACGCCGCGCTTCTGACAAGCGCGGCAGCCCTGCGGCGCGTCCTGCGGGGCGAAGGCTGCCAGCAGGCCGAGGATCAGCGCGCCGATCAATGGGTGCCCGCGCCGTTCTTGCCGCCGCCGTCCTGTTGGGCGGCGGACTGCAGCGGGAAGAAGCGCTCGCGGCGCACGGTGTCGCCGCAGACGCGCACCAGGTCCTCGCCGAGGCCGGCGAGCGGCGCCTCGGCCTTCAGCACCACGAGTACGCGTTGCGCCAGCGCCACGGTGTCGGCGGCGACGTTCTTGTCGAGCATCAACTTCTCGATCTTGTCCTCCCAGCCCGGGGCGTTGGCCGCGGCCAATCCCAGCAGCGCCGCCTGGGTGTCCAGCGCCTCGCGGGAGGCGAACGAGGCTTCGAGGGCGGCGGCGGCGTCCTTCTCGCCGGCGTGCAGGCCGAGCGCGAACAGCGCGTTGCGGCGCATGCCGGCGTCCTTGTCCTTGGCGGCTTGCAGCAGGCGCTTGCGCGCCGAGGAATCTTCGCGGCCGCAGGAGCCGAGCGCGCGCAGGAAATCCTGCTCGGCACGGGCGTCCTTCTCCGCGCCGAGGGCTTTGCGCACCTCGCGCAAGGCGTCGTGCGCCGCGAGCTGCTCCAGAGCCGCGGCCACTTCGACGCGCATCAACGGGTCTTCGTCCTCGATCTCCACCGCGACCGCCTCCCAGAAGGAAGGCGGCGAGATCACGCCGATCCGGTGCACGAGCGCGCGGCGCGCGGTCTTCAAGTCTTCGAGCGCGCCGGGGTTGCGGCCGCCGCCGCCGCGCACGTTGGCGCCCGTCAACTCTTTGGCGACGGCGTCCACCGCGTCAGGATGATCCGTCGCCAGCAGGCTGATGATCAGATCCAGGCGCTCGCGGCCGAACCCGGCCTTGTTGAGCGCGTCGAGCGTCTTCTTGAGCTCGTCCTCCGTCAGCGGCCGGATGCTGTCGCCGCCGCCGACGCCGTCCACCACCAGGCGGCGCGGCGCCCGCGCCCAACTCGGCATCTTGACTTCCGTCTGCGGATCGACGCGCTGCATCGCGGTGACGAAGCACCACGCCAGCTCCTCTGCCGTCACCACGTAGGCGACCGAGAGCAGGACCTTGCCGTCGCCGTCCAGCCAGACGTGCTGCGGCGCCACCACTTGCCCGTCCGCTCCCGCCTTCAGCACCTTCTCGCGCGCCACGATGTCCACCTTCTGGTGCTCGACGCAACTGAGGCCTTCGAAGCGCGCGCAAGACTTGCCGCCGTGTTCGAAGCGGGAGGCCAGCAGGTTGACGGTGTGCGCCGCCAAGGCCGTCACGCGCTCGTCGCGGTAGGTCTTGGCGGCCAGGGCGTCGTTCGCCCGCTCGCCGTCCATGTTGACCGCCAGGAAAACCACCTTCTTCTCCGCCGCCGCACGGGTGAAAGCGGCGTTCCACTCCTTGTCCCAGAGAATGGCCCCGCCCGGGGCGCTGGGGCCCGCCGGGGCGAGGGGCAGGAGGGCGAGGGCGGCGAGGCAGAACGCGGCTTTCATGGGTCCTCCTAGGAACCCGCTGGAAGGGGCCCGGTTCCATGCTACATTCGGAAGCGGATGGAATCCTGCCAAGAAGCCGGGGTGTCCGGGGTCCCGAGTGGCCACAGCGACACCCTCACGGAGGGCATCCGGGTGCGCGTGGGCGCGCGCCTCGTCCCTTCCATGACCGACCCAGCGGTCGGCCGGTGGCTCTATGCCTACCGCGTTTCCCTGCGGAACGAGGGCGACCGCCCGGCGCGCCTGGTGTCCCGCCACTGGGTGATTCGCGACGCCGACAACCGCATGCGCGAAGTGCGCGGGCCCGGCGTCGTGGGCAAGAATCCCAAGTTGCAGCCGGGTGAGGAGTTCCATTACGTCAGTTCCTGCCCCCTGGAAACGGAGTGGGGCACCATGGAGGGCTGGTTCCGCTTCGAGCGCGCCGACGGCGAGGGCTTCGCCGTGCGGGTCGGCCGCTTCTTCCTGGCGCCCACGGTCGCGCCGGTGCCGGAGTTGGAAGCGATGATCGCCGAAGGCGTTCCGCCCGCTCAGCCGTAGGACTCGAATTTGATGTCGTAGCTGCCGTCGGGCCGCGCTTCTTTCTTGATGCGGAAATCCCGGGCCTCGACGAAGGATTTGACGCTCTGCACCGTGCCGTCAAATCCGCATATGTAAAACGAAGTGTTTGCGGGCGTGAACTGCTCGCCCACTTTGCGCTCAGCCGGGGAAAGGCCGCCTCCGCCATCGAGCAGGGACTCCACGCGTCCCACGGGTCCTTGCCAGCCGACGTTCTTCGGGTCGGCCGGGCGGCTGATCGAAGCGAGGTAGTGAAAGTCCCAACCACGACGGCCACAGGCAACGCTCTCCTGCTCGAGTGCGAGCAGTTGCTGCCGGTAGCCCAACTCCTCCACGTAGGAGGCGCCGTGACAGAGGACGATCTGGCGGGCTGTGCCGCGCTGGCGCAAGTGCTGCACGTAGGCCATGAACGGGGCGATCCCGGTGCCGCCGCCCATCAGCACCATCCTGCGCGTCTCTGGGCTTCCATCTGGCCGGAGGTGCTCGATGGAAAACGCCCCTTTCGGCTCCTTGTAGGCGAGACGCGCACCCACGCGCAGCGGCCAGAGCAGACTCGTGAACTTGCCTGGAACCGGGCTGCGCGCCCAGCGGATGTACAGCTCCAGGACGTCCTTGCGCTCCGGCGGTGATGCGATGGAGTACGGCCGCCACAGCACCTTACCGGGCTTGTCCGGGTGGGGGAGGCCGAGGGTCAGGTATTGCCCGGGCTCAAAGTCGGGAATGCCGGCCTCCAGGCCGAAGCGGAACAGGGCCAGGCTGTCCGTGAGGTCCTCGCGCTCGAGGATGGTGGCGGTGAGGGGCGGCGTTTCAGGCACCGCGGAGAGCCTAATGCTGCGGTCGATGATCCTGCTTACAAGAACAAGTGATTGGCATGGAGTGCAGTTCAACCTAACATAGGGAGTTAGCCGATAGATCCCTCTCGGCGGCGAAATGCCCATGAAACTCAACTCCATCCACACCCTCGCATTGTTCGCCCTCCTGGTCGTTCCCGCGTGCTCTCAGGACCAGGCGCCGAAGACGGGCTACGACATCCAGTCGGAGCGAATGATCCGGTCCGAGGCGGTCTACCTGGCGACGAACGCCAACGGCGTCCTCAAGCCCCTGGCCATGGACGCCATGAACCTCCATTTCCCGGGGGGGGCGAGCCGCGGCCTGTTCGAGGACAAGGTGCTTTTCCAAGGCGTCGTGGAGGAGTTCCCGGCACCGTCTCGGCAGCTCCTGGATGGGTCGATCACCGTGCGCCAATGGCAGGTGCAGAACCAGGCAGTCGAAGTGCCCTTCGAGCAGCTGTCCGCCTACGGCAGCCTCCTGGCCCAGGTCCAATATTTCAAGAAGGCCGCCTTCAAATTGAGCATCCCGGTTCCCTCCTGGCGGGATCCCGACACCATGCACCTTTGGGAGGCGACCCTCGCCTTCGATGCCAAGGCCAAACTGCAAAACGGGCGTTGGGGCAAGATCGACGGCAGCGCCCGCGTGCTGTTCGCGCTGCAGCCCGAATCCTTCGACGAGCCGAACCCGGACAAGCAGGTGTGGAAGATCCGGGAGTGGAAGATCAACTCCCTGAAGCTCACCGAGAGCGACCAATGGCTGTTCGAGGAAGTCCTGGCCGAGGCCGTGCCGGACAAGGACACGCTGGAGCGCGCCCAGTTGAACATCCACTGGGACAACGTCCGCAAGTATCTGCTCGGTGAATTCAAGAAGCCGTATCCGACCTGGCAGATCGCCTCCGGCGAGCGTCACCCGACGGTCGCCGCCGTGGACCTCGATCGCGACGGCTTCGACGACATCTACATGCAGGAGCGCGAGGGGAAGAACATGTTCTTCCACAACAACGGCGACGGCACCTTCACCGAGATGGCGGCGCAACTCGGGCTCGATTTCGACGGCAAGACCTCGTCCACGGTCTTCGCCGACTTCGACAACGACGGCGACTACGACGCCTTCGTCGGCGGCTCGCTGGTGCGCAGCCGCTTGCTGGAGAACGTCAACGGCAAGTTCGTGGACCGCTCCGGCGACAAGATCGGCGAGAACGATCTGCCCTACCACGTCTCCATGCTGAACGCCGTGGACTATGACGGCGACGGCCTGCTGGACGTCTACGTCAGCACCTATGCGGCCTTCTTCGTGCAGCGCGCGATCCGCGGCATGAGCGGCGACCGAAGCGAGGGCAAGGACAAGGCGGTGGAAGACCTGAAGCAGTATCTCCTGCCCGACGAATGGGCCGGCCTGGAGCCGCGCCTCAAGAAGATGATCGGCAGCGACGCGCGCTTCATGGACCGCCCGGGTCCGCCGAACATCCTGCTGAAGAACATGGGCGACGGCCGCTTCGTGCGCGCGGAGTGTCCGGATCTCGAGCTGTACTACAACTCGTTCGCGGCATCGTGGGCCGACTACGACAACGACGGCGATCCGGACGTGTACGTCGCGAACGACTTCGCGCCGAACCAGTTGATGCGCAACGACGGCGGCGGCAAATTCGCCGCCATGTCGCCGACGCTCAAGACGGAAGACGTCGGCTTCGGCATGGGCGTAACCTGGGGCGACTACGACCACGACGGTCTGCAGGACCTCTACGTCACCAACATGTTCTCGAAGGCCAACCGCCGCGTCACCGACTTCTTCCTCAAGGGAGGCAAGAACTTCGACGAGAAGCTGATCGGCGACAACCCGCTCGATCCGGTGTACGCCGCGCTCGGCGCCGGCAACACCTTGTTCAAGAACATGGGCGCCGATCAGCCCTGGGACAAAGTCTCGGGCATGGAACGGCCGAAGTTGCTGGTGGAGGCCGGCGGTTGGGGCTGGGGAGCCCAGTTCGCCGACTTCGACAACGACGGCTGGGAGGACCTTTACGGGCCGGCCGGCTACTACACGGCGCCGAAGGAGCAGGAAATCAGCGTCGACTTGTGAAGCACTTTCTGGCGCACTGTCGTGAGCAGTGACAAGGAAACTGGCATCCGTGGCAAGTCTGGCGACCTGAAGGGCGTGCTGATCGAGAGCCGTGGCCTCGGAAATGGCGCCTCCTTCTCGGGCAACGAGATCAACCACTTCTGGTTGAACGACGAGGGCAAGGACTTCATCTACCTCGCCGGCATTTCTGGGGCCGACCACAGCGGCGACAGCCGCGCGATGGCCCTGCTCGATTACGACCGCGACGGTTACGAGGACTTCGTGCTGATCAATGCCAACCGCCCGACCTTGCAGCTCTACCGCAACAACGTGGGAGACATGCTGCAGGCGAAAGGCAAGGATCCGGCGATCCCGATCTTCGTCCAGTTCGTCGGAGGCAACCGCACCGCCAAGGCCAGCCAGGACTGGGGGCCGCGCGACGGTTACGGCGCCAAAGTCTGGGTAGAGCTCGAAGGCAAGAAATGGCTGCGCGAGTTCCGCTGCGGCGAAGGCCTGGGCTCGCAGAACTCCAATACGCTGGCGCTGGGCATCGGCAAGGCGCCGAAGGCCGACCGCCTGACGGTGCTGTGGCCCAACGGCAAGCAGCAGGTGATCGAAAACCCGCAGGCGGGTTTCGTCTACACGGTCTACCAGAACGCCGCCGAGACGCCGAACGGCAGCGGCTACACGATGAGTTCGCGCCTGCGCGTGGATCGTCCGGCCAAGGTCTCCGAGGGCGGCCCGTCTAAACTGCTCGCCCAGAGCCCGGAGTTGGAGCGCCTGATGATGGGCAAGAGCAAGGCGCCCGTGCGCCTGGTCATGAGCTGGTTCGCGGACTGCTCCGCCTGCAAGAAGTACTACCCGAGCGTGAACGCCGTCCGCGCGGCCTTCGCGGAGGATGAGCTGGGGATCTTCGGCTTCAACAACTCCGCCGCGGACTCCGCCGACGTGATGGCCAAGTCCATGGAGAAGTACGGGGTACGCTTCGTGAACCTCGCGGAACGCACCAAGGCGGACATTCAGGCCTTCAAGACCGTCGAGGACCGCATCATGAGCCCCCTGATGAAGGAGGGCAATAAGTCCATGCCCTCGGCAGTCACCCCGGTGACCCTGTTCGTGGACGAGCACGGCAACATCCTGAAGGCCATGTACGAGTTCCCCACGGTCTCGGAAGTGACTACAATCATGCACGACCTGGGGGTCAGCCACCACTAGGTCGACGCCTCACGCATGCCGACGGGGACGTGCACTTACCAGGGCGTCCCCGCCGGAATCGCGGGGATGGGGCACAAGGTGCCGGATTGGGTGATCGAAAACGATCACTTCGCCGCGTATCTCGACACCTCGGACGAGTGGATCCAGCAGCGGACCGGCATCGTCCAGCGCCGCTGGCTGCGAGACGGCGAGAAGCCGAGCGACCTCTTCGTGGCCGCCGCCGAGATGGCCATGACCTCGGCCAAGGTGAGCAAGGAGGACATCGACCTGATCGTCGTCGGCTCGGTGAGCGGGGACTACACCGCGCCCAGCGTCGCCTGCGTGGTGCAGCAGCGCCTCGGGCTGCCGAAGTGCGGCGCCTTCGACGTCGCGGCCGCCTGCTCGGGTTTCCTCTACGCCCTGGCCACCGGCACCTCCTTCATCGCCACCGGCCGCTACAAGAACGTGCTGGTGATCGGCGGCGAGGCCATGAGCCGCATGATCAACAAGCAGGACCGCAACACCGTGGTGCTGTTCGGCGACGGCGCGGGCGCGGTGGTGCTGCAACCCCATGCGGTCTGCCGCCAGGGCCTGATCGAGGATTTCACCCTCGGCGCCGACGGCGAGGGCATCCCTTACATCGTGCGGCCGCGCGGCGGCGGCGCCGACCCGATCACCGAGGAGATCGTGCGCGCCGGCGAGCATTTCATCCAGATGCAAGGCCGCGCCGTGTATCGCTTCGCGGCGGCGCGCATGATCTGGCTATTGGACTGGGCCATGCACGGCAAGGATCCGGCCAAACTCGGCTGGATGATCCCGCACCAGATGAACCGCCGCATCCTCGAGGAAGCCACCAAGCACCTGGGGATTCCGCCGGAGAAGGTGCTCCACAACATCCACAAGTACGGCAACACTTCGAGCGCCTCGGTGCCCATCCTGATGAGTGAGGCCTACCACAAGGGCCTGCTCGAGAAGGACAAGTACCTGGTGCTCGGCGCCTTCGGCGCCGGGCTCACCTGGGCCGGCGCGCGCGTGCTCTGGTAATGCGGCGGCGGCGCTCCGCGCGCCGCCGGCAGCCAGGAGGCGAGCGCTTGCAGCGCCGCGGCGTCGGTCCAATCGAGGCGCAGCGGCGTGACGGTGATCGCGCCGGCCGCGAACTGCGCCGTGTCCGTGTCCGACGACGGCAGATCCGTGAGCGGTGCGAGGCGCGCGCGCATGGAGCCGTCCGGCGCCGCGGTGAAGCCGGCGAGCTGGTAGGGCTCCGGTCCGACGCGCCCGGCCTTGGCGGCGGGCGGCTCGGCGCCGGCCTGCCGCGGCACGTTGATGGTGTAGACCACCTCGCGCTGGGCGCCGCGGGCCAGCCAGGCGCGCGCGAAGTCGGCGGCATAGCGCGCGGCTAGTTCCTCCGAGCCGCCGCGATCGAGCGAGACGGCGAAGGCCGGCACTCCCAGAGAGGCGGCCTCGAGGGCCGCGCCCACGGTGCCGGAGAGGTACGCGAAGCCGCCGACGTTCGAGCCGGCATTGATGCCGCTGACCGCGAGATCGAAGCCGCGCTCGCCGCCGAGGCCGACCACCCCGTAGGCGCTGGCGTCCGCAGGCGTGCCGTCCACCGACCAGGCGGCATCCGCCCCGGGAATGACCACCGCCGCGACCTTGAGCGGGTGGATCAGCATCTCGGTGGAGCGGCTGCTGCCGGACCGATTGGTGGCGGGAGCGCACACCACGACCTCGCCGAGCGGATCCAGCGCCGCCACCAGCGCCTTGAGGCCGCTGGCGTCGATGCCGTCGTCGTTGACCACGAGGATCCGCCAGGTCTTGGCGGGGGCGGTTGCGGGCTCCTGCGGCGCGGCGAGGGCCAGGAGCAGAAGAAGGAGGTATTTCATGTTGCTTCGTGGAGCACGAGCGTCTGCTCGAGCGGGCGGCGGGCGAAGGCGTGCCGCGGCACCCGGCAGTCGTCCGCCGGCCAGCCGAGCGGAATGAGCATGTAGGCCCGCTCGTGCGCCGGGCGCCCGAGCAGCTCCGCCAGGAATTTCATCGGGCTGGGCGTGTGCGTCAGCGTGGCCAGACCCGCATGTTGCGCAGCGGCGAGCAGGAAACCGGTGGCGATGCCCGCCGACTCCTCGGAGTAGTAGACGAGGCGTCCGTCGTCGGTGTGCGTGAGGCGGAAGACGACCAACAGCCAAGGAGCGATCTCCAGGTAGGCCTTGTGCTCGTCGGTGCCGAGGGGCGCGAGCGCCTCCAGCCAGGCGCGGGGGGCGCGGTGCGCGTAGAACTCGCGCTCCTCGCGCTCGGCTGCCTCGCGGATGCGGCGCTTGAGCGCGGGATCGCCGACGGCGACGAAGCGCCAGGGCTGCAAGTTCGCGCCGGACGGGGCGGTGGCGGCGCAGCGCACCAACTCCTCGACGACGGCGCGTTCGACCGGTCGATCCGAGAACATGCGGACGCTGCGGCGCATGCGCATGACGGCGTGGAAGCGCCGCGCGGCCTCCAGCGGCGGGACGCCCGGATCGTGTCGCTCCACGTGCGGGACGAAGTCGGCCTCCGGCATCGGCGCAAGGCTAACATCCGCGCGTGGATCCGGCGCGCGCCCGCCGCTGGGGGGTGATGCTGCTCGCGCTGCATCTGCTGTGGCGCGCGGCGCGCTATTTCGCCAATTTCCCACTGTGGGGCGACGAAGCCTTCGTGGCGCTGAACCTGGACGACCGCGACTGGATCGGCCTGTTCGCTCCCCTCGAGTACGGGCAGATCGCTCCCTATGGTTGGCTCTGCCTGGAGAGCCTCGTGCGCGGTCTCTGCGGACCCCACGCCTGGGCGTTGCGCCTGCCCGCCTTCGTCGCCGGCGTCGCGAGCGCCTTCCTGATGTTTCGATTGTGCTTCCGTCTGGCGCCGGGCGTCGGCGGCTTGCTCGGCTTCGCCATCTTCGCCGCCTCTTACTACCCGATGCGGCACGGCGCGGAGCTCAAGCCCTACGCCACCGACCTGCTGTGGTCCTTGATGCTCGCGCACGCGGCGCTCAACCTGCTGTCGGTCCGGCCGCGGATCCGCGACTGGTTCGGGTTCGCCGCCGTCGCTTGGAGCGGGGTCTGGTTCTCCTATCCGTCCCTGTTCGTGACCGCGGCGGCGCTGGTCGTGCTGGGCGGCCGCGCCCTGCGCGCGCGCGACTCCGGCGCCATCGCGGCCTGCGCGGTGATCGGAGCCGCCTGGGCCGCGGCTGCCGCCTGGATGCTGGCGCGCTTCGCCGGGCCGCACGCAGCCGCGGCCTCATGGCTCACGGAGATGGCGATGTGGACGCCGACCTTTCCGCCGCTGGCGCAGCCGTGGCTGTGGCCCTGGTGGCTCGTGCAGGCGCACGCCGGCTACATGAGCGCCTATCCCACCGGCGGCCGCGACTTCGGCAGCGCGGCCACGCTGCTGCTGATCGTGATCGGCCTGTGGGCCTGGCGGCCGCCGCGTCGCGGCGCGCTGCTCGGCCTCCTGCTCGGCGGCCTGGCCTTCAATTTTCTCGCAGCCTTGCTGCACAAGTATCCCTACGGCGGCAGCGTCCGTACCTCCATCGCCTTCGCGCCGGCGTTCTGTCTGCTGGCCGGGGTCGGCCTCGCTTGGCTGCTGCAGCGGTTGCGCGCGGAGCGTCGCGGGCCCGCCGTTCTGTGCCTGGCCTTGGCCGCGGTTCCGGCGGGCGGCATCGTGCAGGACTGGGTTCATCCCTACAAACTCGAAGCCGATCGGCGTTGCCAACAGTTCCTGCGCGACGCCGCCGCGCTCATGCGCCCGGGGGACGCGATCGCCGGCTTCGTGAATGCGCAGGCCGGCGGCCGCGAGCCGGATTGGCTCGGCCTCGGCGGCTCGGCGGCGCGGCTGCGCTGGATGGCGCGCCGCGAGCTTCCGGAGGAAGTCGCGTGGAACGGGCCGCTGCCGCGCGCATCCCGTGTCTGGCTGATCGTCTACGCCGACGACAACGACACTCTGATGCCGTTCCCGGTGCAGGAGTACGCGGCGCAACTGCGCGCCTGGGATGCGGCGCTCGGAACGCATCGACTGGCGCTCGCCTCGACCTTCGGGCGCGCGGAACACGCCGAGTTGCTGCTGTTCACCCAGCCGGCAGATGGCGGCTAATCTGCATCCTGCATGCGCGTCTCCCACGCTCTCGTCTGTGCGAGCTTTCTGACGGCGGCTTGCGGCGGCCTCGGCTGGTCGCCGGCCGGCGTCGGCGGACGCGGCGCCGGGCTGCCGCGGGCGGTCTCCGGGCAGGAGCCCGGCACCCTCGTTCCGGATCGTCCGGGAGCGGTGGCGCTGCCGGGCGCCGCGCCGGCGGCGCGCGTTCCGCGCACGGTGGAATCCTTCGCCGGCGCGGCCGCGCGCCATCGCTCCGAACTGATTCTGCCCTGGTTCGAAGACTCGCCGCAGGCGGTGGCGGCGCGCGCGGACGCGGTGCTGACGGAGACCGGCAAGGCGCTGGACGCGATCGCCGCGCGCGACCCGGGGCGACTCGACTTCCGCAGCCTGTTCGTGGCTCTCGACGACGCCTGGTATCCGCTGGAGAGCGTGCTGAGTCGCTTCACCCTGATGAAGGAGACCCAGCCGGACGCCGCGCTGCGCAAGGCCTGCAACGACGCCGTGCAGAAGATCGAAGAATGGCGCGTCGGCGCCTCCTTCCGCGCGGACGTGTACGCGCGCTGCGCCGCCTTCGAGGCCTCCTACCAGCGCGGCGAACAGCCGGCACTGAAAGGCGAAGACTTGCTCCTGATGCAGGAGACCCTGCGCGACTACCGGCGCCTCGGCTTCGGCCTTGATCCGGCGGCGCGCGCCGAAGTGGAGGCGTTGATGAAGCGCTTGGCCGCCCTCGCCAACCGCTTCGACGAAAACATCACCAACGCGCAGCTGGACCTCGACTTCACGCGCGAGCAGTTGGCTGGCGCGCCGGCCTCCTTTCTCGAGGCCGCCAAGACCGCAGACGGCCGCTATCGGGTGCGCGTGCACGTGACCCCGGACGTCCTGACGGTGCTCGGCAACGTCAGCGACGCCGCGGTGCGCCGCGCCGTCAGCACCGCGCGCAGCAGACTGGCCATGGACGAGAACGGGCCCTTGCTGGCCGAGATCTTGCGCCTGCGCCAGGAGACCGCCGAGCGGCTCGGCTACGCGCACTGGGCGGACTACCAGACGGAGATCAGGATGGCCGGCAGCGGAGCGCGCGCTTTGAGCTTCGTCACCGACTTGATCGCCGGCCTCGAGCCCAAATTCAGCGCCGAACTGACGACGCTGGCCGCGCTCGAGGCCGAGGAGTCCGGCCGCGAGCAGGGCGCGATCGCCACCTGGGACTACCTCTACTACCAGAACCAGCTCTTGCGCCGCCAGTACGGCGTGGACACCGCGGAACTGCGCAATTATTTCCCGCTCGAGCGGGTGCTCGAGGGCATGTTCCTCGTCTATGAGCACCTCTTTGGCCTGCGCTTCCATCCGGTTACGCCGTCGCGTCCCTGGGTGGCGGATCTCCGCCTCTACGTGGCCGAGGACGCGCGCACCCTCGAGCCGCTCGGCGCCTTCTATCTCGACCTCTTTCCGCGCGAGGGCAAATACAACCACTTCGCCCAATTCGACGTGGTGGGGGGCAAGCGCCTGCCGAACGGCCGCTATCGCCGGCCGGTGGCCGCGCTCGTGTGCAATTTCACGCCTGGCGCCGCCGGCGAGCCCGCCCTCATGAGCCACCAGGAGGTCAAGACCCTGTTCCACGAGTTCGGCCATTGCATGCATGCGGTGCTGACGCGCGCGGAGTATGCGCGTTTTGCCGGCGGCGCGGTGCCGCGCGACTTCGTCGAGGCTCCGAGCCAGATGTTCGAAAACTGGGTCTGGGATCCGCAGGTCCTTTCCATCTTCGCCGGACATTGGCAGGATCCCTCGCGCGGCGTGCCGTTGGCGACGCTGCGCGCGATGCAGCAGGCCGATCTCGCCACCAAGGCGGTGTGGTACCGACGTCAATTGGGCTTGGCGCTCGCCGACTTGCGCCTCCACCTGGGGCCGGTCGAGGATCCGGCCGCCGTCGCCAATCGCGCGCTGGCGGACGCCTTTCTGCCGGTGCCGCCCAACACCAATTTCGCCGCCTATTGGGGCCACCTGACCGGGTATGACGCCGGCTACTACGGCTACGCCTGGGCGGATTCCATCGCGGCGGATCTGGCGACGGCTTTCGCCGAAGCGCCCGAGGGCTATCTCGATGCCGAGGTCGGCATGCGCCTGCGCCGCGAAATCTATGAGCCGGGCGCTTCGCGACCGGTCGAGGACTCGGTGCGCGCCTTCCTCGGGCGTCCCTTCGAAGGCCGCGCCTTCCTGCGTTCCGTCGGCATCGGCGACTGAGCCGCAGGAGCGGACGGCGCGTCCTCCTGCTCGCAGGCCACCCAGCCGGCGGGCGGCGGCTTGCCCTTCAGCTCCAGCAGGAAGCGCGAAGCGTGGCGCGCAAGCATTTTGCCGCGCAGCGCCCGTCGCGCGCAAAAGGTCATGGTGAGCGCGCGTTTGGCGCGCGTGACCGCGACGTACATCAGGCGCCGCTCCTCCTCCACGCCGCCCTCCAGCGCCGAGCGGCGGTGCGGCAGGATGCCCTCCTCCAGGCCCACCAGCCAGACCTGCTCGAACTCGAGCCCCTTCGCCGCATGGATGGTGGAGAGCGTCACCGCCGGCGCCGTCTCCTTTTCCGCGGCCGCTCCTTCCTCGCCGGCGCGCAAGGAGAGCTCGTCGAGAAAACTCTCGAGCGAGGCGCGCGCGCCGTGGTGGCGCTCGTGGGCGGCGGCGAAATCCAGGATTTCGAGCGCGCCGTTCCACCGCAACTCCTGGGCGGCGCGCTCGGGGTAGCAGCGCTCGACCTCTTCGCGGTAGCCGACCGCGTCGATCAGGTCCGCCACCACCTGCGGCAGCGGCGCGCGGGCGGCGACGGCGGCGCGCACCCGCTGCAGCGCCGTCTGTAGCGCCTGCCAGCCGCGCGCCGCGGCTTCCGGCAGCTCGCGGGCGGCGGCCATCGCGGCGAACACCCGCCCGGCGTCTTGGTGGCCGGCGGCGGCCCGCGCCACCACTTTCTCGACGGTCGCATGGCCGATGCCGCGCGGCGGCACGTTGACGACGCGGAGCAGCGCGGCCTCGTCGTGCGGCCGCGCTGCGACGCGCAGGAAGGCCGCGAGGTCGCGGATTTCCTTCCGATCGAAGAAAGACTGGGCGCCGGACAAGCGCACCGGAATGCCCTGGGAGCGCAGTTCGGTCTCGAACGGACGCGGTTGCGTCTGCGTGCGGAACAAGATGGCGCAATCCTGTGGCCGGGCGCTGCCGGCGCGCAGCCGCTCGGCCAGGTCGGCCACCACGAACTGCGCCTCGTGCTCCTCGTCGTCGCAGGCGAAGGCCTGCACCGCGGCGCCGGCGCCGCGCGCGGCGCGCAATGTCTTGGCAAGACGCGCCAGGTTGTTGCGAATGACCTTGTTGGCCGCGTCGAGGATCTCCTCGTTGCTGCGGTAGTTCGTCTCCAGGCGCACCACCGCGGCGCCGGGAAAGTCGCGCTCGAAATCGAGGATGCGCCGGTGATCCGCGCCGCGCCAGGCGTAGATGGACTGGTCGTC
>CAZDMB010000051.1:0-14139 GCA_964506175.1 uncultured Planctomycetales bacterium
GGCGCGCGACCAACTCCGGCACGAGTTCGGCCACGCTCGCGCGCAATTCCTCGGGATCGCGCGCGCGATAGATTTCGAGCAACACGAGGCGGTCCGCCTGATCGAGCGCCGGCGCGAACTGCTCGCGGTAGGCGTGGAAGCGCTGCGCCTGGTGCGGCTGGAACACCGCGAACAGCGGCCGGCCGGGCCAGCGCTCGCCGGCGGCCTGGAGCGTGGCGCGCACCTCCACCGGATGATGGGCATAGTCGCTGACGATGAGAGCCCCGTTCCGCGCGCCGACTTCTTCGAGGCGGCGCGCGCAGCCGCGAAACTCCGCCAGCGCGCCGCGCACTTCGTCCTCGCTCAGGCCGGCGCCGCGCAGCACGGCGGCGAGCAGCGCGCCGCCGCGGCGGCTGTGCGCGCCCGGTAGGCCGACGTTCCAATCCGGCGGCAGGGACGGCGCGGCGCGCCAGGCGGCCGCCGTGCTGCGCGCCAGGTCCGGCGCCTCCGGCCCGGCGTAGACGCAGCCGGAGCCGCCGGCGTCCGTGCAGGCGCCAAGAAATCGCGCGAAGGATTGGGTCACCTCGGGCAGACCGCCCGGATAAGTGTCCGGGTGTTCCGCATCCACGTTGGTCAGGGCGACCTGCCACGGGCGCAAATGATGAAAGGATCGCGCGTACTCGCAGGATTCCAGCACCAGCGGCTGCGTCGGGTCGCCCCAGTCGGCCGAGCCGCCGAGCTGGGCGCTCGGAGCGCCCACCAGAAAGCCGGCCATGCGTCCGGCGCGGCGCAGACCGAAGGCGATCCAGGCGGTGGTGGTGGATTTGCCGTGGGAGCCGGCGACGGCGATCACCCGCCGCAGCCGGGTGATGCGGCCGAGCATCTCCGGGTAGGCCGCGGCTTGCGCGCCGGCGGCGCAGGCGGCGGCGAAGTCGGCGTCTGCTGCCGGCACCGCCACCGAGCGCACCGCCCAGGAAACGCGCGCGGCCGCGCCGGCGGGCCAGGGCCGCAGGCCCGCCTGCGTCAGCGGATCCGTCGGGCCGGGCGGGGTGCGATCCGCGCCATACACCGTCCAGCCCGCCTGCAACAGCAACTGCGCGAGGCCGCGCATGCCGGTGCCGTTGACGCCGACGAGCAGGGCCGTGCGGCCGGCCGCGCCGGCGAGGGCGTCGAGCGGATGGGCCGCGCCTGCGGCCCCCTTGGACGCCGGAGCAAGTGACGCGGAGGGGACGGTCACGCGCGTACTCTACGGCGCGGAGCGCGCGATTTCCTCCAGCACGCGCACGGCCGCGGCCCGGCCGTCGCCGCTGCGCGCGCGCACCGCTTCGAGATGCGCGCGCATCGGCGCGCGCACGGCGCCGTCGAGCACGGCGGCGGCGATCGCCTCCAGCGCCGCCTCGTCCAGCGCGCTCTCCGGCACCACGCGCAAGCCGGGCGCGAGCGCCGCAGCGTTGCGTTCCTGCTGCCGATCCTTGTGATGCGGATAGGGCACGATCACCGCCGGCAGAGCGTGCAGCCACAGTTCGCCGATCGTCGAGGCGCCGCCGCGCGCGAGCGCGAAGTCGGCGGCGGAGTAGGCGGCGCCCATGGCGTCGCAGTGCTCGCGCACGAACACCTGGCGCGGCCAGGCGGCGGCCGCCGCCGCCGCGTCCGCGGCGCGGCCGGGGCCGCACAGGATGAGCAGGCTCGCGCCGTGGGGCGCGAGCCGGTCGGCCAGGCGCGCCCCGGCCTGATTGACGGCACGCGCCCCCTGGCTGCCCCCCAGACACAGCAGCAAGGGACCCTCGCGCGGCAGACCGAGACGCGCGCGAGCCTGGGCCTGCGGCAGCGGCGCCAGCAGCCGCCGGCTCAACGGACCGACGCAGACCGCCTGGCGCAGGCCCTGCGATCCTTCCGGGAACATCGTCAGCGTCGTGCGGGCGAAGGCCTGCATCCAGCGCACGCTGCGGCCGGCGACGGCGTTGCCCTCGAGCAGCACGCGCGGGGCGCGCACCGCGAGCGCAGCCGCGCTCGCGCCCCCGCCGAGCGCCACCACCAAATCGGGGCGGAAGCGGCGGGACTCGCGGCGCGCGCGGCGCATGGCCGCGGGCAGCGCCAAGGGCCGCGGCAGGCGCGATTCGTCATAGCCGAGCGAGACGTGCGCCCGGCCGTCGGCGAAATAGGCGCGCTCGACCGTGCGGCCGCTGATGAGGAAGAGCGTCTCGTGGCCGCGCTCCTCCAGGGCCTCGGCCAGCCCGAGCGCCGGCGTGAGGTGGCCGCCGGTGCCGCCGCCGACGAAGAGCACCCGCATGAGGCTCAGCGCGCCGGGATCTGCAACGTCTGTCCGACGCGCAAGTCCTCGGGCTTCTTGAGGCCATTGGCCTCGAGCAGACGGCGCCACTCCTGGGTCGTGCCGTAGTACTTCTTGGCGATCGCGCCCAGGGTTTCGCCGTTCTTGACCACGTGAGTGCGGCCGCCGCCGGCCGGCGGGGCGGAGGCGGCAGCCTGCGCGGCTGCCGGAGCCGTCGCCGGCACGGGCGGCAGCAGCAGCGTCTGGCCGATCTTCAACTGCGAAGGGTTGCTGATGCCGTTGGCCTCGGCCAAGAACCGCCAATACTTGTCGCTGCGGTACTGCGCGCGCGCGATCTTCTGCAGGTTGTCGTTCTCCCGCACGCGGTAGCTGCGCGTGCCGCTGGGCAAGTTGGCGTTGGCCGGAATCGAGCCGGCGCGCGCCACCGCGCTGGCGGCCGCCGCATTGGGCGGGGCGCCCGCGGCGGGCACCACCGGGGGCGCGCGGCGCGGCTCGGCGGCGGTCGACGGCGCGGCCGCGGCGTCTCCGACCCAGGCGCGACGTTGCTCCGGCGGCAGCAGCGTGACGGATTCGAAGGTGTGCAGATCCAGCAAGGGCGTCGCCGGCTGGGACTCCGACGGATCCGCGCGGCGCGATCCGGACATCATGCCCACCACCGCCACCACGACGAGGAGGCCGAGCGCGGCGAAGGCGAGACGCAGGCGCGGGGTCATGGCAGCAGAGTTGCGACGGGCGCCGGCGCCCGGCGCGGCAGGTAGGCCGCCTGCAAGGCCAAGCCCAGCAAGGCGGAGAGCGCGACGATGGAGGAGCCGCCGCGGCTCACGAAGGGCAGCGGCAGACCCTTGACCGGCAGCAAACCGAAGACCATCGCCATGTTGTAGACGGCCTGCACCGAGATCATCACGGTTGCGGAGGCCATCAGAATTACACCGTAGCGGCTGGCGGCCCGCCGCGCGACCATGAAGCCGAGCAGGGTAATGGCGGCGAACAGGGTCCACACCGTGAGCGTGCCCAGCAGTCCCCACTCCTCGCCGATCACGGTCAGGACGAAGTCCGTGCGGCCCTCGGGAACGTGGCCATGCTTCATCACGCCCAGGCCGGGGCCGCGGCCGGTCGGGCCGGCGGCCGCCAGGGCCTCCATGCCGCGCATCACCTGATCCTCCGGCTTCTTCCACCAATCCAGGCGCGACGCGACGTGCGGGAAGAGGAACCATGCGAGGAGCAGCGCCGCCAGCGAAGACCCGATCACGCCCCAGAGGAGGCCGCGGGACGCGCCGGAGAACAGCAGAGTGACGCCCGTGACGAACAGCAGGATGGCCACGGAACCGAGGTCCGGCTGCAGGAAGACCGGCAGCACCAAGAACAGGAAGCCCGCGCCCAGCCGCGCCAGCGCGCGCGTCTGACGCACGCGCAGCGGATCGCGCACCACCCAGGAGGCCAAGGCCACCGGCCAGAGGCACTGGTAGAGCAGCGAGGGTTGAAAAGAAAAAGAGCCGAAGCGAATCCAGCGCTTCGCCTCATGGCTGGAATGCCCGAATCCGCCGACCAGCATGAGGGTCAGGAACACCGCGAGCACCACCAGCGCCGACCAGACGTAGCGGCGAGCGACGTCCGGACGAATGAGGTACCCGAACAGGAACGCCGCCAGGCCGAGCGCGAGGTGCGCGCAGTGGGTGCCGATCGCCAAGCCGGCCTCGCCCGGCGGCGCCGCGCTCACGGCCGCCACGAGCCCGATCCCCGCGAGCGCGCCGATGCAGCACAGCAGGCTGCGGCCGTAGGGGCGCGGGTCGCCGGCCGCGGCGCGCTCGGGCGCGGGCGGGGCAAGTTCGACGGGAAGGGCGGTGGAGTCGCTCAACGCACCTTGATCAGCAGCAGACCGAGAGCGGCCGACAGCGCGCCCACCAGCCAGAAACGGGCGACAATCTTCTGCTCCGGCATCCCGGCCAACTGGAAGACGTGATGGAGCGGCGCCTTGCGGAACAGGCGCCGGCCGCGCGTCAACTTGTACCAGTAGATCTGGAGGAAGCTGGTGAGGACCTCGAGCACGAAGACTCCGGCCAGCAGCGGCAGGGCCAACTCCTGCTTGGCGACGATCGCGAACCAGCCGATGAGGGCGCCGAGCGGCAGGGAACCGCTGTCGCCCAGGAAGACCTCGGCGGGGTGGGCGTTGTACCAGAGGAAGCCCAGGGTCGCGCCGAGCACCGCGCCGCCCATCACGGCCAACTCGTCCGCCCCCGGAACGTGCGGCAGGTGCAGGTACTCCGCCAGGCCGGCGTGACCGACCGCGTAGGCCGCCAGCGACAGCGCCGCGAAGGCCGGGATGGCGCTGCCCGCGGCGAGGCCGTCCAGTCCGTCGGTGACGTTGGCGGCGTGGCTGCAGGCGAGGATCAGGAAGGTCTCGAAAGCGATGAACAGCGCCGCGCCCCACAGACCGAGTTGCTCCGGCTCGGCGAAGATGCCCTTGAGGATGGGAAAGTAGAGGTGCCGGATGCTGGCGTTGCCGTTCTGGGGGTCGCCCAGCAGCCAGTAGACGGTGACGACCCATCCGGCCAGGAGCGCCGAGGCCCAGAACTTGGCGATGCGCGACAGGCCGTTACGGCCCTTCTCCTTGCGGAACTTCACCCAGTCGTCGAAGAAGCCCAGCGTGCCCATGCCGATCATGAGCGCGGCGCCGAGCAGCAGCAGCGGTTCATTGAGGCGGCCGCACAGCAGAAGGGCGCCGAGCACGGCGCCGGACCAGAACACCCCGCCCATCGTGGGCGTGCCGGACTTGCCCGCGGCGCGATAGGCCGCGCCGACCTCCGCGCAGTCGCTGCATTCGGCGCGCTCGCCGATGCCCGCGGCGCGCAGTCGCCGGATCAGCGGCCGGCCGAGAATGACGGCGAGCGCGAACGCCACGGCGAAGGCGAGCGCGGCGCGCACGCCGATGTACCGGAAGACCTGGAGCGGACCCCAGAGCGAAGCCATGTGCGGCCAGAGCCAGTACAGCAATCAGACGTCTCCCACGGCGCGTGCGGCGCCGACCGAGCCGCGTGCGGCGGCCCGTCCCAGAGGTTCGAGCATGCGATCCAGGCGCTCGGCGCGCGAGGCTTTGAGCAAGATCACGTCGCCGGGGCGCAAATCGGCCGCCAGCGACGCTGCGGCGAGCTCGGGATCGGCAAAGTGGCGCGTCGTCGCTCCGGCCGCGGCAGCCGCCGCCGCGAGCCATGCGCCGCCGCGGCCGATGCCGGCCAGGAGGTCCAAGCCCAGGTCGGCGGCGGCGCTGCCGGCCGCGCGATGCCAGGACTCCTCCTCGGCGCCCAACTCGTGCATGGTGCCGAGCACGGCGATGCGGCGGCCGTCGGCGGGCCAACTCGCCAAGAGCTCCAGCGCTGCCTGCAAGGAAGCCGGGCTGGAGTTGTAGGCGTCGTCCAACACCGTGATGGCGCCGTAACGGTGGACGGAAAGGCGGCCGTGCGGACGCACGAGCGCGGCCAGCCGTTCGCGGATCTCCGCCGCCGCGGCGCCTTGCGCCGCGGCGATGTGCGCCGCGGCCAGAGCCGCGTCGACCTCGTGCGCCGCCACGAGCGGCAGGCGCAGCTCGCCCCAGCGCGGATGCTGCAGGCGCCACGCCAGAGGCGCGCGCGACAGGATGCGCAGACCGGGCTCGGCGAGGCCGGGCAGTTCGTCGACGGGCGCGCACCACGATGCGGCGGCCGCCGCCATCGGTTGACGCACCGCCGGCGCCAGCCACACGCGGCCCCCGGGCGGCGCCGCCGCGCCCAGGAGCGCCTTCTCGCGCACGATGGTGGCCACGTCGCCCATGCCCTCGAGGTGCACCGGCGAGACGGCCGTGATCCAGGTCTCGTGCGGCTGGGCGATCGCGAGCAAGCGCCGCATCTCGCCCGGCGCGTTGATGCCGTACTCGAGCACCAGGGCGCGGCAGCCCAGCGGCGCGCCCAGCACGCTCAAGGGCAGACCGACCTCCGAATTGAAGGACGCCGGCGCCGCGTGCACGCTCATGGCGGGACCTCCCAGCAATTGGGAAAGAAAATCCTTCGCGGTGGTCTTGCCCACCGTTCCGGTCACCCCGTAGACGCGCGCACGCAGGCGCTCGAGATGCGCGCCGGCGAGATCGCCCAGCGCGGCCAGGGTGTCGTCCACCTCGATGCCGGCGAGCCCCGCCGGCAGCGCGCCGCGGCCGCGCTGCACCAGGGCCGCGGCAGCGCCGCGCGCCAGCACCTCCGGCAGGAAGGCATGGCCGTCGGTGCGCGCCCCCGGCAGGGCCACGAAGAGATCGCCCGGACCGACGGCGCGGCTGTCGCTGGTGACGCCGCGCAAGGGCCGAGCCGCCTCTCCGAGCGCGCGGGCGCCAAGGATGCGCGCGGCTTCGCCGACGGTCAGGCCAAGCATCGGGCGGCCTCCTCCAGTTCCACGCGATCGTCGAAGGGTTGGCGCACGCCGTGGATCTCCTGGTAGTCCTCGTGACCCTTGCCGGCGACGAGCAGCACCTCGCCGGCGGCGAGCCGGCCGACTGCGCTGCGAATGGCGGCGCGGCGCTCGAGCACCACTTCGGGCGTGCGGCCGGCGGCGCGCACGCCCTCCGCCACCATCCCGGCGATGCGCTCCGGATCCTCCGTGCGCGGATTGTCGCTCGTGACGAGGCACCAGTCGGCGCCGGCGGCGACCGCGCGGCCCATCGGCGCGCGCTTGGCCGGATCCCGGTCGCCGCCGGCGCCGAACACGCCCCCAGGCGCGCGCGCGGAAAGGATGCCCGCAAGGCGGCGAGCACGCGCGTCAGCGCGTCCGGCGTGTGCGCATAGTCCACGAAGAGATGCCACGGCGCGGCCGGCGCCACGCGTTCCAGGCGGCCCGGCGCCGCCTTGGCGAGGGCGAGACCTTCGGCCGCCGCGCGCGCGTCGATTCCGGCCAAGCGCAGCAAGCCGAAGGCGAGCAGCAGATTCTCCGCGTTGTGCGCGCCCACCAAAGCGCTGCGCAGCCGCGCGCGTCCGAAGACTCCGTCCACCTCCAACTCCAGGCCCTGCGCGCTGCCGCGCCAAGTCGCGCGCAGGTCGCTGCCTGCGTCCAGTCCCCAGCTCCAGCGCTGGGCGGCGCTCGCCGCCGTCAACTCCCACGCCGGGGCGTAGGAGGTCGGCAACAGGGCCGCGGCCTCGCGCGGCAACTCGTTGAACAGACCAGCCTTGGCCCGCGCGTATTCCGCCAGCGTGCGATGGTAGTCGAGGTGGTCGTGCGTCAGGTTGGTCCAGGCTGCGGCATCTAGTCGCACGCCGGCAAGACGATGCTGCACGATGCCGTGCGAAGAGGCTTCGAAGGCGCAGGCGCGCGCGCCCGCGCCGGCGGCCGTCGCCAGCCATGCGTGCCGGCGGTCGCTCGACGCCGTGGTCTCGAGAGTGGCACGCCGATCCGCGCCGAACGCGAAGCCCAGCGTGCCGGCGCGCGCGCACGGCACGCCCGCAGCGCTCAGCGCCTGCGCCAACAAGTGCACCACCGTGGTCTTGCCGTTGGTGCCGGTCACGGCGGCGCACCACATCGCCCCGCTGGGCTCGCCCGCCAGTTGATGGGCGGCCTCGCCGGCGGCGCGCGCCAACGCCGCGCGGCTGCCGACGAGGAGCGCCGGCGCGCCCTGCGCGTCGGCGGCCGCGGCGACCAGCGCGGCGGCGGCGCCGCGGGCCAAGGCCTGCGGCACGAATTGCGCGCCATCCGCATGCGCGCCGGGAAGCGCGCAGAAGAGATCGCCGGGCTCGATCACCCGCGAATCACTGCACGCCCGCCGCAACTCCGGGTCGGGGAGGTCGGCGCCATGCAGCGCGGCGGGAGGATTCCCGACGCGCACTCCGAGGGGATGGAGCCGGCGCGCCAGGACGGACAGCTTCATGGGCTACCGGGCCAGCACCATAGCCCGCGGCGAATCCGAATCCAAGCGTGGCGCCACCGTGCCGCGCAACTCGAGGGCGCGTCGCAGGATCTGGCCCGCCGCCGGGCCGCACTGCAGCGAGCCGCGCGCCTTGCCGGCGGTCGGCTCGTCGAGCGCCACGATCACCACGACCTCCGGCCGCTGCACCGGGCCGAAGGCGACGAAGAAAGTCGTGTAGCCGTCCTTGTGCGTCTTCTTGGCGGTGCCGGATTTGCCCCCCCAGCGCAGGTCCTCCCAGTGCGGCAGGAGTTTGTCCTTGCGGCCGGCAACGACCGCCTCGACCCACTGGGTCACGGTCTGTGCGGCGTCCGCCTCGAACACGCGGCGCACGGGGCGCACCGGGTCGGCGAGGAACCAGCGCGGCTCGAGCAGGGTGCCCCCATTGACCAGCGCCGCCCAGGCCAGGCCGAGCCGCAAGGGGGTGAGGGAAAAGGCGTGGCCGAAGGAGGTCGAGGCCGCGCACCAGCGATCGGCATTGGGATGCGCCCAATCCGCCGCGCTGGGAAAGAGGCCGCGGTCGTGGTCGAAGGCGCTGAGGCCCGGGCCGTCGTGGATGGCGAGTTTCCCCCACAACTGCCGCAGCCCCTCGCTGCCGATGCGCATGCCGATCTGCACCGCGCCGATGTTGGAGGAGTGTTGCAGCACCTCCGCCGCGGTCATGGCGTGCGTCGGCACTTCCGTGACGTTGTGGATCACCCGCTTGCTGTTGGGGATGTGCCAGGTTCCGCCGTAGTTCTCGAAGCGCTCGCTCGGTGAGATCACGCCGCGCTGCAAGGCTTCCGCCACCACGAAGGGCTTGACCGTGCTGCCCGGCTCCAGCGGCCAGAGCGCCGTCAGCATCCAGCCCAGCGCCTCCTGGCCACGCGCAGTCTTGCGCATTTCCATGTTCACGCCGGGCGCGTTCGGGTCGTAGTCCGGCACCGACTCCAGCAACAGCACGTCGCCGGTGCGCACGTCGAGCGCCACCGCGCACGCCGAGGCGGCCTTGTGCTTGTCCCGCGCCGCGGCCAGCTCGGCGCGGGCGAACGCGGCCAGGGCCGCGTCGAGCGTGGTCTGCACCGCGGGGGTGGCGCCGACCGGATCGAAGCCCAGCATCGGATTGACGCCGCTGCTGCCGGCCATGCGCAAGGCGCGGCTGCGGCCGTCGGCGCCGGCCAGGCGCGTTTCGCAGGCGGACTCCAGGCCGGAACTGGCGCGCCCGCTCTCGGCGATGCCGGGAAGCCCGATCGCGTGCGCCAGCGCGCGTCCCTGCGGGTAGGAGCGGCGCCAGCCGCGCTCCAAGCGGAGGCCGTTGCCGGCGCACGCTTCCAGGGCGGCGCGCGCGCGCGCCGCTTCGAGCTCGGTCAGGTCGCGGGCGAGGACGCGGCGGGTCACGCTCGCGTCCAGCACGAAGCGCTCCCAGTCCCGGCCGTCGCGGCCGACGCTCGCCGCCAGCTCCTCGAGGGCGGCGCGCGCGCGCAGTTGCGCGGCCACGCCGCCGCCGGCCTCGAGTTCCATCAGGAAGCGGCGCGTGCGCGCCGGCGCGTCCATCACCAGGCTCCACACCGGGCGATCTTCCGCCAGCACCAGGCCGCTCCGATCGAGGATCGTGCCGCGCGGAGCCTTGAGGATGAGCTCCGCGCCGACGATGTCGCGCACGACGCGCTCCGCCTCCGGCTGCGGCAGTCCCTGCACCATGAGGATGCGCGCCAGCGTGGCGAGGAACACGGCTCCCACCGGCAGGAGCGCCATCTGGGGACGAAAAACGAGCGGAGTTTCGGCCATGCGGGGGGCGACCGAGAGGGTTTAGAGTTCGGGCTTCGAGGCGCCGCGGCCGCGCGCCGGCTGGGCCGGGGCGGCGGGACGCTGGCGGGCGCGCGCGGCCTGGGCCGCGGGCGCGGACAGGACGGTGTAGAGCGCGCGGTTCTCGCGCTCACGGCGCGTGCAGGTGAGCTCGCGCCGGACCTGCGCCTCGGCGCGGCCGCGCGCGGCGAGGGCCTCGTTGCGCAGAACGAGTCCGGCGATGAGTTCGACGAAGGCGAAGGCGAAGAGGGCGAGAGCGCGGTCACTCATGCATGGGGGCCGCGGGGGCGGCGACGCGCCGGATCGCGCGCAGGCGCGCGCTGCGGGAGCGCGGATTGCTCCGCACTTCCTGGCTCGAGGGGCGCGCGCCGCCGGGGAGCAGGTCGACGGCGCGGCCGCCCTGCAACTCGGCGCGGAAGGCCTCCTTCACGCGGCGGTCCTCGAGGGAGTGAAAACTGATGACGGCGAAACGGCCGTCCGGCGCCAGCACGCCCGGGGCCTGGTCCAGCAGCGAATCGAGCTCGGCGAGTTCGCGATTGACGGCGATCCGGACGGCCTGGAAGGTGCGGGTCGCGGAGTGGATGGGGCCGCGGCCGCGCGGGATCGTGCGCTCGACCAGATCGGCGAGCTGCGAAGTGCGCAGCAGCGGGCCGAAGCGGCGCTGCTGCACGATGGCGTGGGCCAGACGGCGCGAGTAGCGCTCTTCGCCGTACTCGCGCAGCCATTCCTCGATGTCGTCCTCGCTCGCGTGAGCCAGCAGGACGGCGGCGCTGGTCTTCTGCGTGGTGCGATCCATGCGCATGTCCAGGGGGCCGTCCTGCTGGAACGAGAACCCGCGCTGGCGGTCGTCCAACTGATCGGAGGAAACGCCGACGTCGGCAAGGAGGCCGGCGACCTTCCCCCGGCCGCCGACCCCCAACACACTGCCCAAGGCGGAGAACGGCGCGTGGACGAAATCCACGCGATCTCCGAAGCGCGCCAGCCGCAGGCGCGCGCGGCCGATGGCCTGCGCATCGCGGTCGAGCGCGAGCAGGCGGATCGCCGGGCCGGCTTCGAGCAAGGCCTCGGCGTGGCCGCCGCCGCCGACGGTGGCGTCGACGAACAGGCCGCCGCGCTCGGGGGCCAGCGCCGCGATCGTTTCCTGCAACAGCACCGGCTGGTGGCGCGAGGGCTCGGGCGTGGCGGGCGGGGGTTCGAGGTGGCGGCTCACGAGAATCACGGTTGCGCGCCCTCCGCGGGCGGAGGATCAGCCAAGAACTGGCTGCTTTGTTGTTGGTAGAAAGTGTCCGCGGCCGGGAGTTCTTCCTCGCGCCAGGCGCGCGCGTCCCAGATCTCGATCCAGTCGAGGCAGCCGACGAGGATCACGTCCTCGCCGAGGCCGAGCTCCGCGCGGAACTCGTCGGGGATGGTGATGCGTCCCTGCGCGTCGAGCGGCACCGGCTGCGCCTTTGCGCCAGCGCGACGATTCACGCGCCGACGGCCGGGCAGTTGGCGCTGCGCCGCCTGCACGCCGCGCACGTGCGCGCGAAACCCGGCGTCGGTGAACAGCGTCAGGCAGCGCTCGTCGGTGCGGACGATCTGAAACTGCTTGCGCTCTGCCGGATCATCGATCTGCTCCAGGAGGCGACGCGGCACGAAGACGCGATTCTTCGCGTCCAGTTTGTGTGCGTACTCTCCCGTGAAGATGCCCATGGCCGGATGGGGATTGGTGGGAATCCATGGGATTCCTCACCACCTTCCCCCACTGGCCTATTCTGTCGCGCCCCGAAGGGCCGTCAAGAAAAAATCCCAGGCCTGCGCCCGGGATCTTGGATCCTCCGTAAGAGTTTATCTTTCAAGAACTTACGTCGTCCTTGCTGGCCAGGAGCCCGTCCAGGCCGGCGTCCTGGGTGGGGTCCAGGAGATCCGCCAGGCTGGCGCTGAGCTTCTGCCGCTGCTCCTCGCTCAAGGCGCGCGATTCCACCGGGAATTCGCGGGTGGTGCGCACCTTGCGCAGGATCAGCATTTCGCGCCCGCGGCGCTTCTCGACGCGCAGCAGGCGCAAGCGCCGATGTCGCACCAGAAGCAGCGCCAACAAGAAGGCGAGATCGCGACGCTCCGGGCGCGTGTCTTCCGCGAGCCGCGCCATCGCTTGCAGCAGCAAGTCGAAGTCCACGCGCAAGGCGGCGGCGCGGCGTTGCGCGCGCGTCCGCCACCAGATCACGTCGGCGGCGGCGTCGCGCGCGTCGAAGCAGGCGCGGCACACGTCGTCGCGACGCAACTCGCCGCCTTCGAAACGCAGCAGCGAGAAAAGGTCCTCGTCCGCGGCGAAGGGCGCCGCGCAGGCGCCGCACGCTTCGTGCGCGCGTTGCAAGCGCCAGTCCGCGCTCACCGGCGCGCGCCTCCGGCGCCGCTCGTCTCCAGCAGCGTCACCACGTGCTGCAACAGGATGCGCGCGCCGACCTCGTCGTCCGGCTGATCCTTCCATTTGGCCTCGGCCGGATCCATCGGACGCGCGAGTTCTTCGTTCGACTGCGCCTCGACGCGGGCACGCAGGGTGACCGCGCCGCTCGCGCCGGCCACCACCTCGAGCGTCGCGCGGCGGCGCAAGCCGGCGCCGCCGAAGGGCTGCAATTCCGTCCGCCACCCGCTCACCACCCGATCGTGCGCCTCGTCGATTTCCGGCAGCGGATAGCCCGCCTGCACCATGCCGCGGTGGCAATAGCTGAGGAGTTCGCGGCGCGGCGGTGATGAGTTGAGCGAGCGCTCGGTCCAGACGCCGGCGTCCTCACCGCCGAACAGCGAGCAGGCGGGCAGGCCGGCGAGCAGCAGCAGCCCGGCGGTGCGCAGAACGTTCATGCGCGGATTCTAGCCGCCGTCGCGCCGCGCCTGGCGTTCGCGCTCCCGCAAGACGAGCCGCACGGGCACGTGCTCGAGCCCCAGGCGCTGGCCCAGGGCGCGCGCGATCGCCCGCAAGGCCTCGCGCTCGAAGAGTTCGCGGCGATTGACGAAGAGCAGGAAGGTCGGCGGGCTGACCTCGATCTGCGTCGCGTAGAAGGCGCGCGGCTTCTCGCTGCGCCCGCGGAAGCGCAAGTTCTCCATCACGTGCTCGAGGGCGCGATTGAGCTCGCCCGTGCCGATGCGGCCGCGCGCGGTGCCGCCGAGCGCCACGGCCTCCTGCAGCACGCGCTGCACTCCTTCCCCCGTCAGGTTGGAAATCAGCACGAAGGGCGAATGCCGCAGGTGCGGCAGACGGCCGGCGATGCGCTCGCGGAACTCCTTGGCCGTCAGTTCAGGCGCGAGGTCGTGCTTGGTGCCGACCACCACCGCGGGTTTGTAGCGATCCTGGATGGTGCGCCCCAGCGCGAGGTCGAGGCGGGCGATTTCCTCGGTCACGTCGAGGAAGAGCAGCGCGACGTCGGCGCGCCGCAGCGCGAGATCCGAGCGCGCGAGCGAGAAGAACTCGACCGCATTCTGTACCCGGTCCTTGCGGTGCAGGCCCGCCGTGTCCACCAGAGTGAGCGCGTGTCCCTGCCACTCCAACTCCACGTCGACGGCATCCCGGGTGGTGCCGGGAACGGCGCTGACGATGACGCGCGGCTCGCCGAGGATGGCGTTGACGAAGGAGGATTTGCCGACGTTGCGGCGTCCCATCACCGTGACGCGCAGGCGCTCGGCGCCGGGCGCAGGGGCGTCCTCGGGCAAGAAGGGCGCCATCGCCGCGAACAGGTCGGACATGCCGCGGCCGTCCTGCGCCGAGACCGGCAGCGGCTCGCCAAAGCCCAGGCGGGCGAACTCGGCCAAGCCGTGCTCGGCCTCCTGGCTCTCGCATTTGTTGGCCACCAGGAGGGCGCGCGGCCCGGCGGCGCGAAGGTGGCGCGCCACGACCTGGTCCAGGTGCTGCACGCCGTCGCGCGCGTCGACCACGAACAGCACCAGTTCCGCCGCATGAATGGCCGTCTGGACCTGCACCTCGACGGAGGCGGCGAGGTCTTCGCGGTCCACGATGCCGATGCCGCCGGTGTCCATCAGGTCCACCGCGCGGCCGACCTCCGGCAGGACGCACGGCGCGGACAGACGGTCGCGGGTGACGCCGGCGCTCGGCTCGACGATGGCGCGCCGCTCGCCGAGGATGCGGTTGAAGAGCGAACTCTTGCCGACGTTCGGCCGGCCGACAATCACGACCAGGGGTAAT
>CAZDMB010000052.1:0-12368 GCA_964506175.1 uncultured Planctomycetales bacterium
GCGGCTGGCCCGACTGCGGCTGGCCCGACTGCGGCTGGCCCGACTGCGGCTGGCCTGACTGCGGCTGGCCCGACTGCGGCTGGCCCGACTGCGGTTGGCCCGACTGCGGCTCCGTGCCTGCGGGATCTTGCGCCGCATCGTGCAACATCTCGGCTGCCTGGCGCGCGTGCTCCGCTGCACCGGCGGCCGGAGAATTTCCGTTGCTGCGGCAGGACTCGGCAATCTCCTCCGCCAGTTCACGTTGCGCTCGGGCGAGGTCCTCCAGCTCCTTGCGCAGGGCCTTTTCCCGCGCGCTCGGTTCCCGCGGCGGGGAGGGGGCATGGGCGGACCCCGATTGCGCCGCAGCGTCGGCCCGGGCTTGCTGCAATTGCCGCAGCAAGGCCTCGTTCTGCCGGCGCAGCTCCTCCTGCTGACGCCGCAGGTCCTCCAGCTTCTGCAGCTGCGCCTCCAGGTCGGCTTGGCGCTGCTGTTGCTCGGCGGTGTTCTGCGTCTCGAGCAGAAGGTCGAGCAACTGCTCCATCACGCGGATCGTCTCCTCCTGCGCATCGAGGGCCGCGCCCGTGCGCATAGCGGAAAGGTCGCCCGCGATCCCCTCGATGACGGCCGCCAACGCTCCCTCGGTTTCCACCCCATGGAGCCGGGCCGCCGCCTGCGCCAGCAGGTCGGCACGGGCGGCGCGGCCGTCCTGCCGATCCCGCGCCTCCAAGGTGTCCAGAAGTCGTTGCAGCCGGCGCACTTGCTCGGCCACGACGCGCTGATCGGCGGCAAGGCGTCCCAATTGGACGGCGTCCTGGGCGGCAGCAGGGGCTGCAGCGCCCACCAGGATCAGGATCAGGCTGGGAAGGATGCGCATGGAAGGGGATGCACCCACAGGATACGCCCCAGACCCTTTATCGTCCGGAGACTTCCTGGGTACGCAGGTGGATTTCGCGCTGGCGCTGGATGAGGTCCCGCAGCAGGTTCACCGCGCTCTGGTAATCCTCCCAGACCGTCAGGATTTCGAGGATCCGATCGAGTTCCGCCTGGAGGGCCCGAGCTGGGGGCAAGGGATCCGCGCCCGAAGCCAGTGCCTGCTCCAGGTCTTGCGCCGGTCCGCGGCGCGCGGCCAGCAAGGCGCTCGCCAGATCCCCGAGCAGGCCGGAGCGCTCGAAGGGGCGCTCGAGGCCGGACGCGGCGAGAGCCGCGACGAAGGCGCCCGGAGCCGGGCGCTCCTGCAGGAGGGACGGCTCCAGGGCTTCCGCATGCGCGGAAGTGCCCGGATCCAGGCCGCTCCACAGGCGCGTCAGCCACTCGAGTTCGATGTCGCTCACGAGCCCCTCGAGATCGCGCCGCACGCGCCGGCCGAAGGTGCCCTGCAGGGCATCCGGCTGGGCCATGGCGGCGCTGATGCGGTCGCGCAGCCCGCCGACCTGTTCGCGCGCGCGCACCATGCGCTCGGCTTGGCGCTGATCGAACACGCTCGGCGGCACCACCTCGATCCAGGGCGTCTGCGCGCGCGCCGTTTGCGGCTCGGGTTGCGCGCCGTCCTGCGCGACAATCTCCGCCTGGACCCGGGACTCCGTCATGACTTCGGCAGAACTGGGCGGAGGCGCCGCCAGCCGCAGCACGCGCTGCACCGAGAGCACCCCGGCTCCGGGCAAGTCCGACTCCGTTCCCTGGAAGTCCTTGAGCCGCACCGCCGCCAAGCCGAAGTCGTCTTCGACGCTGAAGGCCACCGGCACCGTGGCGCCGGGCACGGTGGTCCAGCGCGCGCCCGGGAAGATCAGGCGCACTTGCGGCGGCCGATCCTGCTCGGCCTCCCAGCGCAGCACTGCCGCGCGGCGGCGGACGAAGCCATCCGCGCCGGTCAGGGCGAGCGCCACTTGGTCCGAACGATCGGCCTCGACCGCGAAGCGATAGCCGCCGTCCGCCGCCGCCGTGACGGGAACCTCGGAACCATCCAGGCGTTGCGCCCGCACCTGTCTCACCGGGCGGTCCGTGCGAAACTCCGCCGTCAGGAGCGTGCCGCGGAGCACCCGCCATTCGAAGCCCGGTCCTTCCTCGGCCGGCCGCCCGGCATAGGCCGGAGCGGCGGCGCGCACCAGCCATGCGGTGATGGCAGGCGCGTCGCCGGCCTCCAAGCGCAGGATCGGACGGCCGTCGCGGTCGTCGCCGCCGCGGAAGGAGAGTTCCCACGTCTCCTCCGCGGGCGGCAGGCGCAGCACGAACTCGCCGCTGCCTGCCGGCGCGAGCGCGCGCTCGCCGGAGCCCAGGCCGCGCACCGTGACGCGCTCCGGAATCACGCCTTCGACGCCGATGCGCACCGTGGCCACGCTGCCGCGCGCGATCGCGCTGTGAAAGGTTTCGGGCGCGACCTCCTCGAGAGGCAAGGCGTCCTCGGCGCCCTCGGCGTAGAGCGGCAACAGCACCAAGCGCGTGGCCGACGGCCAGGGCAAATCCCGTCCGACGAGGCGCTGCAGGAAAATCCAGGCCTGCTGCGGACTGAGGGCCGCGAGCCCGAGCGTCAGGCCGAGCGCCGCCGCGCCCTGCAGCAGGCTGCGGCGCGCCTTGCGGCTGGGCACCGCGGCGCGCGCCTCGAGCGCGGCCGCGGCGGCCTCCGCCTGCCGGGCCACCTCGGCGCGGAAGTCCACCGAGCCGCGCCCGGGATCGGCGGCGGTCTCGGCCAGGTTGACGGCGGTGGCCAGCAGGTCGCCGAGACCAGGATCGGCGCGCTCCCACCAGGCGGCGAGATCGCGCGCGGCCGGCCGGCGGCGCATCGGCACCAGGAGGTCGGCGCGCAGGTGCCACAGCCAGAAGGCCAGCGCCACCAGCGCGAGCGCCAGGCGCGCGATCGGCGGGGGATCCAAGGCGCGGTCGAGGGCGAAGACGCCGAGCAGCACCGCGCAGCCCTTCCACGCCGCGCGACCCAGGCCGAAACTGAAGAGGATGCGGAACAGGCGGCGCTCCAGCGCGCCGAGCGCGCGGCGGACGCCGGCGGGAAGGAGGTCGCGGCTCAACGCTGGAAGATCGGCAAGTATTCCTTCGGCATTTGCAGGATCAGGCAGGCCGTGGCCGTTCCGTAGACCGGCCCAGGGCCGATGGCGTTGGGGAAGTGGCCGTCCGGCTTCTGCATCTGCAACAGTTCGCGCTGCACGACGTCCAGGTAGCGCTTGTAGCGCTCGCCGCCCGCGATGTGGAAGGCCTGCACCGCGTAGTAATGCCCATAGTAGAAGAAGTAGTGGCCGTCGAGCACGCGGCCGTGGTAGCGGGTGAAGCCGCCGAGATCTTCCTCCAGCCGCTGCATGGCCGGCTCGATGACCGCGTCCGCGTACACCCCCGCGCCATGGAGAATGGTGACCCCGGCGGCGGTCAGCGCGAAGGAGGAACGGCTGTTCGGCTCGGGCTGATAGCGGAACGAGCCGGGCTTGTTGCCGAAGTGGTACGTCGCCACCGGGTCGTCCGACCGCACGGCGCTCTTCTGCACGTAGGCCACCGCGCGCTCGACGGTGGAAACCGGCACCTGCAGGCCGATGTTGCGCGCCGCGCGCAGGGCCATGACCTGGCAGGCGGAGACCGACATGTCGGCGTCGGCGACGTGCGGCTGGTAGCGCCAGCCGCCGTCTTCGTTCTGGCTCGAAACGATGATGTCCACCGCGCGCTGCAGCGCGGGGCGCACGTCCTCGCGATCGGTCAAGCCGTAGACCTCGGCCAGGAAGAGCGTGGCGAAGGCGTGCGAATACATGCGCGACTCGTTGGCGGTGATGTAGCCGTCTTCGCGCACCTGTTTCAGCAGCCAGTCGAGCGCGCGATCGACCACGGCGCCGTAAAGTCCGCGGCCGGGTACGTGTCCGCCGGAGAGGAAGGCCATGCCGGCGAGAGCAGTCACGCCGACGTGCTCGGAGTTGGCGTTCCAAGTCTGATAACCGTCCTCCAGCTTGTAGCCGACGTCCGATAGCCAGGCGCCGTCCGGCTGCTGCTGCTGCGCCAGCCACGCGAGGCCGCGCTCCGCCGCCGCCAGGGACTCGATGCCCAACGGCGTGAGTTCCGGGTCGTCTTGCGGCGCCGGCGAGGCGCTGGCGCACAGGGCAAGGCAGGCGAAGGTGAGCATCAGGAGTCTCCGTAGAGCGTGACCGTGTTGCCGTCGCGCAGCAAGACGGCGCCCGGGACCAGGTCGAGGCGAACCTGCTCGGCGCCGCTGCCGCGCAGTTCGTTGATGGCGCGCGCGCGCACGCGCCCGCCGGGCTCGAGGACCAGCAGCATGAGTCGTTGCGAGCGCTCCGGCGTGGCGCGCAGGAGCAGCGGCAGCACCCAGGCGTCGGCGGCGCGCCGCGGCTGGGGCTGCGCGGCGTGCAACTCGTTCCAACTCACCTCCGGCAGGAGGGCGCTCCAGGCCTCGCCGGCCGTGCCGAGGCGGAACGCGAGGATGCGCACGCCGCCGTTGGTCTCCGGCCGCAGCGCCAGGATCTCGTCCGCCGGATACTCCGGCGCGCGGCGCGCCTCGCTCTCCACCAACTGCAGGATGCGCGCTTCGCCGCCGCCGATCGGAATCACCTGCGGCGTGGCCGCGCCCGGCGCGAGCCAGTGAATCTCGCGCGTGGCCGCCTCGGCGGTGTCGCGGCTGGCCGGCACCGGCGCCCAGGCAATGCCCGGCTGGACGCGGATGCGCCGCAAAACCATGCCTTCGTAGGGAAGCTGCAGGGCCTCGACGCCCGGGCCGGCGCGGCAGACGAAGGCGCTGGAGCGGGCGGCGTTGACCAGATAACTCACTTCCCCGTTGCCGACCACGGTCGTGTTCAGGTCGTTGCCGTACTGCGGCGCCGGCAGGCCGAAGGCCAGCGGCGATCCGCGGAACTGCAGATCCACGCGGTAGCCGCGGGCCGTCTTGTCCTCGAACAAGTACAGATAGCGGCCTTCGCGCCGCAACTCGCAGCGGCTGCCGGGATCGCCCGGCAGGTCTTCCTGCAGATAGGGCGTGCCGGTGCGCGCGTCGAGCACGATCAGGCGCAGGCCCCCGGGCGCGCCCTCGAAGACCGCGGCGACCAGCCCTGCGCCGAGCGCCAGCGGCAAGGTGGCGTACTGCACCGGCTGGGGCAAGGGGATGACGTCGAAACCGCCGTCGGCGCCGTAGTGCACGATGGCCTCGCGCGTCAAGACCGCGCAACCGCCCGGCGTCTGCACCGCGAATTCCGTGGCGAGGCCGCTGCGCCGCGGGAAGGATTCGAGTTCCGCCGCACCCTGCGCCGTGAAGGCGGACAACACCACGTTCTCGCCGGAGCGCAGCCATGCCAGGGCGCCGCTCTGCGGTCCCGGGATCACCAGCAGCGGCGCCAGGCTGGCGCCGCGCAGCGTGGCGCCGGAGTGCAGCGCGGCAGGCGCCGGCGGCGGCGCTTCCGGCACCGGAAACCAGCGCGCGAGATCCGGCCAGGCGCGCTGGGGATCGCCGTACTCGCGGCGCCAGCGCGCGCGCTGCACTTCTTCGGCGCGCGGCAGGTCCGTGCGCGCGAGCTCGCGCGCAAGTTCCTCCTGCACGGCGGCGGTCTGCCCGAAGGCGCGCAGCAAGGCTTCCGACATCGGCAGGCGCTGCAGCGCGGCGCGGCCGGCCTGCTCGTAGGCTTCGCGCCGGCTCGGCCGATTGAGCAGGGCCTGCAGGCGGCCCGCCGCCCAGGCGTGCGCCGGCTGGCCTTCCACGGTCAAGCCGCCGAGTTCGTCCAGAAGTAGGAGATCCGTGAGGCACGGGAGCAGGTCGAGCGCGTCGTCGCCGGCGAGCGCGCGCACGGCGCGGCCGCGCGCCACGGCGGCGGCGGCCGGCACGCGGCTGCCGTCCATCAACTGCACTTCCGCATTCGGAGCGGGAGTGCGCGCGAGGGCGGCAGCCACGCCCGGGCGCATGGGCTCCGCCAGCATGGCCGAGTCCAGCAACAGACCTGCGGCTTGCGCGGCCACCTCTGGATCGCGGGCGTCGAGCAGGGCCACCAGCAGATCTTCCGCGCGCTGGATTTCTTGCGCCGCGAGGCCGGCGCGCGCCGCGAGCAAGCGCAGGCGCGGCGCTTCCTCCGCCAGGTCGGCGCGCTCCGCCAGGCGCAGGGCGCCGTCCATCAGCGTGCGCGCGGCTCGCGGCTCGCGCGCGAACTCGACCTGCAAGGCGATGGGAAGGATTTCGCACAGAGCGCTCGCGGAGATGCGGGCGTCGCGGAAGGCTTCCGCGATGGTGGCGCGGCTGCTGTAGACGGCGAAGCCGTCAGGACGCTCCACGCACAGCAGTCCCGGACCGGCCTGCACCGAGCCGGCAGCGAGATACTCGCCCGCGAAATCGATGGCGCGTCCCTCGTGCGCGAAGCTCGTCGCGTTGAAGCGCTCCACCGAGGCCAGCCGCCACGGCAGCAGGATGGCGCCCTGCACCATGGCGCCGAGGCGGCCGAGGGTCAGGGCGCCGCCTTCCTCGAGAATGGGGTCGGACCACTGATCCGACGCATCCACGCCGGGGCGCAGCAGGGCCAGGCGCGAGCCGGCGGCCCACAATCCCTGCGCGGACATGCCGAGCAGCACCGACAGATGCCGGTCCAGAGCATCGACCGCGGGCCACGCATCCAGCAAGGACCCGCCCGCGGCGTCCAGCAGGTAGAGGCTCTCGCCGTCCACCGGCGCCCAGGCCACGCGGCTCCCGTCCATGACCCCGAGGTTGCGGCTGAGCAGTTGCGGACGGCTCGCGATGCGCCCCGTTTCGGTGGAGCGCACTTCCATGCGCCGGTACGTGCGCGTCCAAAGCACCGCCCCGGTGGCGCTGTCGAGCGCGTGGAAGGAGCCGAGATGGCTGCACACCTGCACGGTGCGCGCGTCGGCCAGCGGCGGCGGCACGGCCAGCTCCATCAGCACGTTGCCGAAGAGGTTGGTTTCCAGCTGGCCGGAGGCGAGGAATCGCTGCCACAAGCGCTCCCCGGTGCGGAGGTCGAGCGCCAGCAGGCGCAGATCCACGGTGCCGATGGCGTCGAAGACCGGCACGTAGACGCGCCCCGCTGCGACCGCGGGCGGTCCGGCCACCATGCCGCGGGGTTCGAGTTCCGGCGTGTCCCAGTCCGCGGCCATCTTCCAGAGCAAGCGGCCCGTGCGCGCATCGAGCGCGACGAGGCGGCGCGCCGGCATCAGGCGCCGAATGGAGATGTTCGAATACTTGTCCGAGCGGCCGAGCGGTTCGGCCTCGTGCATCACGGCGAGCAGGATGCCCTCGGCCAGCACGGGCGCGTTGAGCAGGTGGATGGAGACGGCTTCGCGCAGCAGGTCGGCATTGGCGAGCGTGCGCCAGCGCGGATCCGCTTGATAACTCCACAAGAGGCGGCCCGATCCCGCTTCGAAGGCCGAGGCCTCGTAGCCATCGCAGGCGTAGAGGACGCCGTTGCCGATGGCCAAGCGGTGCTTGACGACGGCGCCGTGCTTCACCGGCTCCGTGAAGCGATGGCTCCACAGGAGTTCGAGCCGGTCGGTGTCGAGCGCTCGCAGTTGTGCGTCGTCGGCACCGCCCACGGCCGGCAGCTTGGGGCCGGCCGCCGCCTCGGGGCGCAGCAGCAGCGCCGGCGCGCCTGATCCGATGAGCGCCACGGAGCGCTCCGCCTGGCCGCGATCCAACCAGAGTTCCGCGGCGGCGGCGCGCGCGCGCGCGCCCGCATCCAGGCCCGCGTACTGGCGCGCGAGGCTCTCGAGGCGCAAGAGATCGGGCGGCGTCAGGGCGGCGCTCACGGCGCGCTCCGCGCGCGCCTCGGCCAAGCGCCGCCGGATGGCTTGGGCCGCCGGCGGCAGGGCCGCCAGCTGCTCCAGCGCGAGCGCCGAAGTGCCCCGGAACAAGCGCGGATCCGCCGTCGGCACGAGCTCGCCCGGATCGGCGGCGGCGAGTTCCTCGAGCAGGGCGATGCCCGCCTCGGTGCGGCCGTCCGCCAGGAAGCGCGCGGCGTCCGCGAACTGATCCGCGTGCGCGCGATGGATCGGGAGCGTCGTGCCCTGCCCGGGCTCGGGTTCCTGCGCCGGGCCGAGGGCCGCCGTCAGCAGCCCGGCGGCAAGGATCAGAGGCGGCGCCGGCATGATGTCATTCTCTACGACAGATTGAGCACTTTGCGGAGAATCCATTCGCCGGCGGCCAGCAGGAGGACCGCCGTGATGATGCTCCAGGGCTCGAGCGGCTCCCGCCTGCTGGCCAGGACGCGCGTGACGCGCTCGCGGCCGTCCAGCCGCTCCAACAGGCGGCTGGCGTCTTCGAGCGGCGCGAATTCGCCGCCCGTGCGCTCGGCCAGAGTGCGCAAGGCGGCCGCGTCGGCGGTGGTGCGCGCCATCTCGCGCGACGGCAGCACCACTTCGTAGCGGGCGGTGGCGAGCGGTTGGAGCGCGGGACCTTCGGCATCGGGCAGCGCCACCAGGAAGGAACCGGGCACGGTGGCGCGCAGGCGGCCGCGGAACACGCCCGGCCGCTCGGGCACGGCCAGCAGCGGCAGGGGCTCGTCGCGACCCTCGACCGTGGCGTTGATGGATTCCGCGGCCACCGGCTGGTACGCCTCGTCCAGCAGGCGCGCCTCCAACTGCACGAAACCGCCGAGCTCCACCGTCGCCGGATCCAGATCCAGACGCGCGCGGCCTTGCTCGCCGCGCAGACGCGTGGCCGCCACCTGCCGCAGCGCGGCTCGCCAGAAGCGCTCGAGGTAGCGCTCGCCGCCGGGGAAGCGCCAGCGCCACGTCTCGTCCGTGCCGATCCAGCCGACCCAACCCTCCGGCGCGAACACGCTGGCCGCGATCACGTAGGGACCGAACACGTTGCCGAGCGAGTCGTGCACCAGCCAGGCGGTGGCTCCGGGGCGCAGGCGCTCCACCGGCAGGAACCACTGCAGCGGGGTGGCCGTCTCCCACAGGCGCATGTTCTGCTGCGCGTCCGCCTCCAGCATCACGACCGCGTTCGGCCGCTGCGGATCCGGCGGCACCGGGCGGAAACTGGCGCTCGGCGACGCGCCCTCGCGGCCCAGGATGACCGGCAGGAGCGGCTCGATCGGCGACCCGATCAGCGCGCGCGGGTTGTGGCGCGGTCCCGCGAGCAGCAGGAGGCCGCCGCCGCGCCCGACGAAGCCGGCGAGCGCGTCGAGGAAGCGCGGTCCGTCCAAGGGATCGCGCGTGAGGCGCGCGGGATCCACTTCGCCGAAGATCACGACGTCGAAAGAGGCGAGCAATTCTTCGGCGGTGACCGGCAGGCGCAGCAGCGGCCCCACGTCGCGCGAGTGCTCCTGTTCGAAGCCGGGGCTGACGTCCGCCAGCCAGCACTGCAGTTGCACGTCCAGCTCGGAGCGCACCAGACGGCGCTGCAGATAGGTGTACTCCCAGCGCGGCCGGCCTTCGACCAGCAGCACGCGCAGCTTCACCCGGCTGACCTCGACGGCGAACACGATCTCGTTGTTGGCGAGCGCCGTCTCGCCCTTGGCGGGCTCCACCTGCGCGCTGAGGCGGCGCGTGCCTTCGCCCTCGAGGCGCGCGTTCAGCGTCAGGGCCGCGCCGTCCTCCGTGGGGGTGGGCACGGTGGCCTCGTCGAGCACGAGGCCGCTTTCGTCGCGCAGCCGGATGATCGCTTCCGGCGGCAGGCCCTCGCCGCTGCCGCGCACGCGCAGAGTGAACAAGCCGACGTCGCCGCTGATCAGCTGGTCCGGCGCCTGGATCTTCTCCAGCGCGAGATCCGGAGCCGCTTGCGCGCGCCCGGCCAGCAATGCGTGCACGCGCACGCCTTCGGCGCGCAGACGGTCCACGGCGGCGGGCAGCTCCGCGCCGGCGTTGGAGCGGCCGTCGGAGATGAGGACGATGTCCGGCACCCGGCGGCCGCGGTGCTCCGCGGCGAGCGCCAGCAGGGCGTCCGGCAGCGCCGTGGCGGTGCCGCGGCCCTGCAAGCCGCTGCCATCGGCCGCGGTCGGCGCGAGGCCGTCCGCGAACTCCCAGGCTTCGAGGCGGTAGCGGCGCCCGAGTTCCGCGGCGAAGCCGCTGGCCAGCAGCGCGCGCGCGCGCTCGGTGCGGGTGCCGGGCAGGCCCTCGTCGACGCTCGTCATCGAGGCCGAATCGTCGAGCAGCAGCGCGAGCGGGGCGGGTTCGCTGCGGGTTTCGTCGCGCCGCCAATGCGGTCCGAAGCACAGGAGCGCCGCCAGCGCGAGCAGGAGCGCGCGCAGGACCCAGGCCGCGCGGCGCGCGGCCGCGCGCTCGCGATGCACGCGATAGGCCCAGCCGGCAAGCAGCAGGATGCCCGGCGCGATCACCAGGCCGAGCACCCAGGGCGCGGGCAGCGCGTCGAAGTCGAGGGCCTTCACTGGCGGCGGCGGTCCAACAGGGCCGCGAGCAAGGTTTCGCCGACGAGCAGCGCCAGCACGATTTGCCAGACGATGCGGCTGTAGTCCGCCCGGCCCGCCACCGGGTCTTGCGCCGCTTCCGCCGCTTCGGCGCCATCCGCGGCCAGCCGCACCCCGGCGGGCAGCAGCGCGCGCAGCGTCTCTTCATCCGCCGGGCGGAGATCGCTCTCTTCGGGCGGCACGTTGACGGCCAGGCGTAGATCGAGACGGCGTTCGCTGCCGTCCTCCTCGGGCAGCGAGGCTTCGACGCGCCAGACGCCCGGCTGCTCGGCGGCGGGCAGCAGCACCGCCTGCGTCAAGTGCGCGCCCGGCGCGGCGCTGAGCGCCGGCGGCGTCGGGAAGCGCGCGCCCGCGGGATCGCGCAGGATCACCTCGGTGGGCGCCGCCGGCAGCGTCACGGCCAGGGCTTGTCCCACTTCCACCGCAGGCGGAAAACCAGGCGCCGGCGCGAGACGGAAGACGAGGTCGTAGAGCAGCGCCAGGGTGCCGCTCGGAACTTCCTCCATGCGGTTCCAGGTGGAGCAAGGCGCCGCGGCCAGCCAGGCCACGGTGCCGGGCCCGGCACGCTCCTCGACGAGCGCGGCGCCCTCATCGGCGAAGGCTTCGCCGCGGGTGAAGGCGAGCAGGCTGCGCGCCTCCGCGCCCTCGGCGACGCGCAGCGGCCGCCACGTCCGGAAAGGAACCTCGGTGAGCAGCGGGCGCCAGCGCGGTTCCAGGAAGAAACGCAGCGCCGGGTGCTGCTCGTCCAGGATGATGAGACGGGCGAAGGGATCTTCCGCGGTGCGCGGCGCCAACACCTCCACCGCGGCGCTGCCGAGCGCCTCCTGCAAGGCGCCGAGTTCCGCGGCGCCCGTGCGCGGGCCGAGGGCGATCAGCAGGCCGCCGCCGCGCGCCACGAAGGCGGCGATGGCCGCGGCGGCGCCCGCGCCGATGCTGCCGGGGTCGGCCAGCGCCACGACTTCGGCGTCGGCCATCGCGCGCGCGTCGAGCGCCGCCGGCGCCACGACGGCCGGCCGCAACGGCGCGCCTTCGCCCAGATCCAGATAGGCGATCAGCGCGTCGGCCACGCCGGGCGGCTGATCGCGCGGCGCGGGCTCGCCGACGATCACCATGTCCAGCGCCTCCGTCAAGGCGAAGACCGCGGCGCGCGCGTCGTCCTCCGCCAACCCGTCGTGGGCGAGGCGCACTTCGACGGCGCGCACGCCCGCGGCCCGCGGCTGCAATTGCAGCGGCCAATCGGCGGCGGCGCCGGGCTCCAGGTGGAGGGTTTCCGCGGCGACCGGGTCGCCGGCGAGCAGGCACTCGGCGCGCACGTCCGCGGCGGCGGCGCCGAAGTTGCGAACGTGCGCCACCGCGTCCACCGTATCGCCCCGGATCCAGCGCGCGCCCGCGAGGTCGAGGGCGGTCACCGCCACGTTGTCGCGCACGCGCGCGCCGACGTCGACGATCTCGAGCGTGACTCCGGCTTGCACCAGGCGCGCCAGCGCCGGCATCTCCTGCGTCTCGAGATCCCAGGTGGAGGCCTGCAGGTCGGTGTAGACCGTCACCCGCGGCGGCGCGCCGGCGCCGAAATCTTCGCCCGTGCGCAGGGCGGCCTCGAGGGCGCCGGCGAGATCGGCGCGACCGGCGCCGGCGGCTTGCAGCTGCTGCAGGGCGGCGCGGGCGGCGGTCGGATCGCCGGCGGCGATGCGCTCCGCGCGCAGGCCGGCCACGATGACCGCGCCTTGCGCGCCGCGCAGCGGATCGGCCTCTTGCAGGCGAGCCGAGGCGCTCACGACCGCGCGCTCGAAGGCGCTCTCGCCGCCGGTGCGGTGGTTCATCGACAGCGAGGCGTCGAGCACGATGATCTCGCTGCGCGCGGCGCGCGCCAGCCAGGCGGGCGCGCGCTCCGCGCCGGGCTGGGCCAAGGCCAGCACCGCCGCCAGCACGGCCAGCGTGCGCAGCGCGAGCAGCAGCAGATCCTCGAGCAGCACCCGCCGGCGCATGCGCCGCATCGCGCGCGAAATGCGGGAAGAACAGCGACATGTCGCGCAC
>CAZDMB010000052.1:12378-14102 GCA_964506175.1 uncultured Planctomycetales bacterium
ATCCACCCGCCGGAAGCGGCGGCGCTGCAGCAGGTGGATGACGATGGGCACCGCGGCGAGCGGCAGGCCCCAGAGCATCCACGGCGCGCCGAAACTCATCGTGTGGCGCGGCGCAGGCGCGCGCCGCGGCGGGCGAGGAATTCCACGAGGCCGGCCTCCAAGGGCTCGTCCGTGGGCATGCGGCGGAAGTCGCAGCCGAGGCTGCGCAGGCGGCGGCGCAACTCGCTGCCGTGCGCCTCGAACTCCTCCAGGTAGGCGTCGCGCACCGCGCGCGGATCGAGGCGCAGGCGCTCCACCGATTCGAGGCCCTCGAACTGGGTGATGCGGTCGTAGGGAAAGGAGATTTCGGCCGGATCCAGCACGCGCAGCACGATGACGTCGTGGCCGGAGTGCCGCAGGCGCGAAATGCCGTGCGCGGCCTGCTCCGGCGCGCCGAGTCCGTCCGTGATCCAGACGACGATGCCGCGCCGATCCATGCGGCCCGCCGCCTGCTCGAGCGCGAGGCCCGGGTCGCCGGAGCCGCCCGGCTGCGCGGATTCGAGCGCGTTCACCAACGCGGACCAGTGGCCCTCGCCGCCGGCGGCGGCGACGCCCGGCACCGCTTCGGCGCCGCGCAGCAGGTGCAGGCCGACGCGATCCTGCTGGTCCGTGGCGACGCGCGCGAGGGCGGCCGTGAGCCACGTGGCGTACTGCCACTTGCTCCATTCCAGGCTGGCGAAGCGCATGGACTGCGAAGCGTCCAGCAGCAGCCACAGCGTGAGCGAAGTCTCTTCCTCGTACTCGCGCACGATCGGGCGGTCGGTGCGCGCGAGCAACTTCCAGTCCAGACGGCGCGGATCGTCGCCCGGGGCGTACTCGCGGTGCTGCGCGAAGGTGGTGGAGGCGCCGCGCGCCTGCGAGCGGTGCCTGCCGCCCTGCAGGCCTTCGACCGCCGTGCGCGCGCGCAGCTCCAGCCGCGCCAACCGCGCGAGCAGCCTAGGATCCGATGCCCGCTGCACGCTCGCCGTCCAGCGCACTCGGGTGCGCCTCGGTCGCGCGCAGCATCCGCGCGACGATCTCGTCGGAAGTGACGTTCTCGGCCTCGGCCGCGAAATTGGTCAGGACCCGATGGCGCAGCACCGACGGCGCCACCGCGGCGACGTCCTGGGCGGACAGGTGGAAGCGCCCATGCAGCAGGGCGCGCGCCTTGCCCGCCAGGATGAGGTTCTGCGAGGCGCGCGGGCCGGCGCCCCAGGTGACCCACTGGCGGATGAAGTCCGGCGCATCCGGCCCCGGCCGCGTCGCGCGCACGAGGCGCACCGCGTAATCGATCACGGAATCCGCGGCGGGCACTTCGCGCACGAGCGCCTGCAGATGCAGCAGATCCGGCGCGCCGAACACCGGCTGGATCTCGGCCGGCTCCGCGCCGGTGGTGCGGCGCAGGATCTCCGCCTCTTCGGGAGCGCTCGGGTAATCCACCTTGATCAGGAAGAGGAAGCGGTCGAGCGCGGCTTCGGGCAGCGGATAGGTGCCCTCCTGCTCGATCGGATTCTGCGTAGCGAGCACGAAGAACGGCTCGGGCAGCGGATGGGTCTGGCCGGCGCTCGTGACTTGGCGCTCCTGCATGGCCTCCAGCAGCGCCGCCTGCGTCTTGGGCGGGGTGCGGTTGATCTCGTCGGCGAGGATCACGTTCGCGAAGATCGGGCCCTTCACGAACCGCAGCTCGCGCTGGCCCGTGCTCTTGT
>CAZDMB010000053.1:0-243 GCA_964506175.1 uncultured Planctomycetales bacterium
GACCGTGGATTGCCCGGAGGCCGCGATCGGCGACGATGCGCGCCGCTTCTACGGCGTGCAGTTCCATCCCGAGGTCGGACACACGCAGGAAGGCGCGCGCATCCTCGAGAACTTTCTCAAGAGCATCTGCGGCTGCCGCGGCGACTGGACCCCCGGCGATCTCGCCGCGGAACTGATGCGCGCCGCGCAGGACCAGATCGGCCCGGCCGGCGAGGTGGTGCTGGGCTTGTCCGGCGGGGTGGA
>CAZDMB010000053.1:253-13968 GCA_964506175.1 uncultured Planctomycetales bacterium
TTCCTCGGTGGTCGGCGCGCTGCTGCAGAAGGCGATCGGCCGCCGCTGCCATGCGATCTTCTTCGACACCGGGCTGTTGCGCGCCGGCGAGCGCGAGCTGGTGGAGAGCACCTTCCGCGGCCACTTCGATCTGGACCTGACGGTGGTGGACGCCAGCGAGCGCTTCCTGAGCCGGCTGGCCGGCGTGCTCGATCCGGAGGAGAAGCGCAAGCGCATCGGCCACGAATTCATCGAGGTCTTCCGCGCCGAGGCCAAGCGCTTTCCGCAGGCGAAATTCCTCGGCCAAGGCACGCTCTATCCCGACGTCATCGAGAGCGTTGCCGCCTTCGGCGGTCCGACCGCCGTCATCAAGAGCCACCACAACGTCGGCGGCCTGCCCGCAGACCTCGAATTCGCCCTCGTCGAGCCGCTGCGCATGCTGTTCAAGGACGAGGCCCGCGCGCTCGGCCGCCATCTCGGGCTGCCAGAGGCGATGGTCGCGCGCCAACCTTTCCCCGGCCCGGGACTGGCCGTGCGCTGCGTCGGCGAGTGCGCCCCGGCGCGCATCGCGATGCTGCGCGAGGCCGACCGCATCGTGCGCGAGGAGTTCGAGACGCGCGGCGAACACGCGGGCGTGTGGCAGTATTTCGCCGTCCTCACCGGCGCGCGCTCGGTCGGAGTCATGGGCGACGCGCGCACCTACGAGGAGGCCTGCGCCGTGCGCGCGGTCTCGAGCCAAGACGGCATGACGGCCGACTGGGTCTATCCCAGCCGGGATTGCCTGCAGGCGATCGCCAACCGCATCATCAACGAGGTGCGGGGCATCAATCGGGTCGTGCTGGACGTCACCAGCAAGCCGCCCGGCACCATCGAGTGGGAGTGAGGACGGAGCGCCCATGCCCCTGATCGTCGGGTTCCTGGCGCAAGCGGCATGGCTCGCGATCGCCCCGGCGGAATGGCAGGACGACCTCGCGCCGCTGGTCGCGGCGCGCGCGGCCGAAGGCTATGCCGCCCGCTGCGTCGCCCTCGAGGACGCCTTGGCCGATCCGGCGGGCGCCGGCGGCATCGACGCCCCGGAGCGCCTCAAGTTGTTCCTGTACGAGCAGTGGCGCGACGCGCGGCTCACGCACGTCCTCCTGGTCGGCGACGCGGGCGTGATGCCGCTGCGCTTCATGCTGCTCGACCGGGTCACCGCGCCGGCTTGCAACGTCGCCTTCTACGCCAGCGACCTGTACTACGCCGATCTCGCGCGCGCCGACGGCAGCTTCGACTCCTGGAACGAGAACCGACTGGCGGAGCACGCCGCCTACTTCGGCGAAGTTCGCGGCGAACATGACAAGAGCGGTCCGATCAATGCCGACGCCGTGTCGTACCTGCCGGAGGTCGCCGTCGGACGCTGGCCGGTCGGCGGCCGCGCGGAGGTGCGCGCCTTGGTGGCGAAGACCATGGCGTGGGACGCCGCGCAGGCGGCGCCGACGGCGCTGCTGGTGCACGCCGGCGAGTGGGTGGACGAGAGGCCGCGCCTGGGAGCGCGCGCGGACGAACTTGCGGCGGGCGGTTGGACGGTGCAACGCCAGTTCTTCGGCACGGAGGCGGAGCCGACGCCCGAGCGCGTCCTCGCGGCGCTGACGGCCGGCGCCAGCCTGGTGCTGCACGCCGGACACGGTTCGGCCGACGGCTGGCACCTCTGCCTCGGCCGCGGCCACCTCGCGCGCCTCGGCGCCGCGCCGCCGGCCATCTACTTCTCCGCGGGTTGCAGCACCGCCGCTCTGGTGCATGAGCCGCCGTACGAAGCCTATCTCGACGTCGCCGGCATCCCGCATCGCGGCACCAATGCAGGCGAAGTCTTCACCGCGCCGCCGCCGGCGCCGGCGCCGCTGCAGCCGCAACGCTTCCTGCACACTTCCTTCGGCACCGAAGTGCTGCGGTTGCCCGCGGGCGGAGCCGTGGCTTACGTCGGCTGCGTCACCGGATCGCAGCCCGCCGCCATGTCGCTGCTCGACGGCTTCGCGCAGGCCGCCGCGGGCGGCGCCTCCACGGTCGGCGCGGCGTGGCGCGATGCCGTGACCCACTACCATGCGGCCGAGCGGCTCGCGGAATTGCAGCCCGACGCCGGCTGGTATCCGCCTTCCATCTTCTTCCAGGGGATGAAGTTCATCCTCTACGGCGACCCTGCCTGCCGCATGCCGCGCCCGGCGCCATGATCACGCGCCCGGCCCGCGCGGAGGATCTGCCCGCCGTGGCGGCGCTGATCGCGAGCGTGGGCCTGCCAGAGGCTGGCCTCGACGCGCTGCTCGGGGCAATGACGCTCGCCGAGGAGGACGGCAGCGTGCTGGGCTGCGCCGCCGTCGAGGAGCATGGCGCAGCGGCCTATCTGCGCGCGCTGGCGGTGGCACGGGACGCGCGGTGCACCGGCCTCGGCGGTCGTCTGGCCGAGGAAGCGCTAGCGCGCGCGGCCGGCGCCGGAGCGGCGGAGGCCTGGCTCATGACCGAAATGGCCACGGAGTTTTTCGCGCGCCGCGGTTTCGCGCCGCAGCCCCGCGCGGAAGCGCCGCCTTGGCTCCGCGGCCACGAGCACTTCCGCAGCCGCTGCGCCGCGAGCGCCAGCGTCATGCGCCGGGCGCCCGCTTCGCCGTCGCGGCTGTTCGTCTACGGCACGCTGCGGCGCGGCGGCGCGGCGGCGATGGCGCGCACCCTCGCCGCCACCGGCGTCTGGCTGGGGCCGGCGCAGATGGCAGGCTGTCTGCACGATCTCGGCGATTTCCCGGCCGCAACCGATCCGCAGTCCCCGACGGATTTCTTCGACGGCGAAGTGTTCGCCTTGCCCGCGGCTCCCGCCGCCCGCGCGGCCCTGCTCGCGGCCCTCGACCACTACGAACGCAGCAGCCCAGCGGGCGCGTCGGGCCTGCCGTTCGCGCGGCGGCATCGGCGCGCGCGCCTCGCGGAGGGCGGCGCGGTGGACTGCGCGATCTATCTGTGGCAGGGGCCGCCGCCGCCGGGTCCGCGCGTGGCGCGCTGGCCTAGAAACGGCTGAGATCGCGGCCGAACAGGCCGTTCTTGATCCAGTCGAAGAGCACCTTGACCTTGTTGGGGAAACTCACGAGTTTGGTCAGGTAGACCGAGCGCCAGAAGATCCACGCGCCGCGGCCGGACCACTGGAGTTTGTCGAGATCCGCGAGCGCGTGGCCGCCGCCGACGTAAGCCAGCATGCCGAAGGAGCGGAAGGTGAAGGTCTCCGGCGCCTGGCCGCGCGACTGGCGGCGCAGCATCTTCGCCAGGTATTTGCCCTGCTTCTGCGCCACCTGCGCGGTGGCCGGCAGCGGCGGCGTGGCGCAACTGGCGCAATCGCCGATGGCGTAGGCGTTCTCCCGTCCGGGAAGGCGCAGGAAGGCGTCCACCTGCAGCCGGCCACGCACCTGCGGCAATTCCCGCAGGCCCTCGACGAATCCCGTCGGACCGTTGCCGCCGGCCCACACCACCATGCCGTAAGGCAGCCGGCCGCCGTCGCGCAGCACGATCTCGTGGGCGCCGATCGACGCGACCGTGGTGTGCGTGCGGACCTCGATGCCCTCGCGCCGGAAATGGCGCTCGGCATAGGAAGCCAGCGCGCTGCGGAACTGATTCAGCAGGCGCTGGCCCGCTTCGAGGAGCACGATGCGCGCGCGCGGCGCCAGGTCGGGAAAGGCGCGCCGCAGTTCATCCGTCAGCAGGTCGTGGATCTCGGCAGCAACTTCCACGCCGGTCGGCCCGCCGCCGCACACGACGAAGGTCAGCAGGCGCTGCACGTCCTCGGCGGATTGTCCCGGCAGGCTGGCACGCGCGAATTGCGTCAGAATGCGCCGGCGAATCTCGGCGGCGTCCTCGATGCTGGCGGCGCGCAAGGCGTAGGCGGACACTCCCGGCACGCCGTAGTCCGACGGCCGCCCGCCGACGGCGATCACCAGGGTGTCGAAGGGCACTTCGAACGGGGCCGCGTCCACGGCGCCCTGGGCGCGCACCACGCGGCGCTCCCAATCCACCGCGCTCGCGGCGCCCTCGAGCACGCGCACGTGCGGCAAGCGGCGGCGGACGGGCTCCACGATGCTGCGCAGTTCGACCGTGCCGGTGACCGCCGAGGGCAGCAGCGGCAGGAACAGGAAATAATTGCGCGGACTGACGAGAGTGACGTCGTACAGATTCCGCGGCAGTCGCAGCAGCATCGAATAGCCGGCGAAGCCGCAGCCGAGTACGACGAGGCGCGGGCGGGGAGCGTCCACCGGCCGCGCACCTTACGCCACCGCTCAGGGCTTTGCGAGCGGGAACAGGGCCGACTCGACGCGCAGTTCCTCCAAACGTCGCGACATCGCGGCGACGCGTTCCGGCTGTTGCGCCGCCACGTCCGCGGACTCTCCAGGGTCGTGCGCCAGATCGAACAACTGCGGCGCGGCGTCCGGATGCAAGCGCAGCAGTTTCCAGTCGCCGTCGCGCAGCGCTTGCGCGCCTTCGAATTCCCAGTAGAGGGGCGTGCGGGCGGGCGCGGCGAGGGCGCCGCCGGCGAGGACCGGCGCCAAGGACACGCCGTCGCCGCCCGGCGCCGGCGCGCCGGCCAGAGCGCACAAGGTTGCGGGCAGATCCCAGGCGGCGCCCGGTAGCGCGCATGTGCGCGCGGCCGGCACGCGTCCCGGCGCCCACGCGATCATGGGCACGCGGATGCCGCCCTCCCAGAGTTGCGCCTTGCGCCCGCGCAAGGGGCCGTTGTCGCGAAAGAAGACGAGGTCCGTGCCGCCGACCCAGGAGGCGCCATTGTCCGAGGTGAAGAGCACGACGGTGTCGTCGGCGAGGCCGAGCTCCGCGAGGAGGTCGAGCAAGCGGCCGACGTCGCGGTCGAGGCGCGACACCATGGCCGCATAGGCGGCGCGCGGCGTCGGGTGGGGGCGGTAACCCTGCTTGCCGTCGTAGGGTGTCTCCGGGAAGGCGCCCGCGTACTCCGCCAGGCCGTCCTCAGGCACCTGCAGCGCCAAGTGCGGAATGGTCGGAGTCCAATAGAGAAAGAACGGCCGCGCCGCCTGCGCTCGCACCCAGGCCAGCACCTCGGCGGTGCACAGGTCGTGGCTGTACTCGCGATCCACGCCGTCCTCGTTGTGCTGAGGAATTTTTTCCCCGTCGCGCCAGAGAGAGTCGGGGTAGTAGTCGTGCGCCTGACGCTGGCATAGGTAGCCGAAGAAGTGGTCGAAGCCCTGCCGGAGCGGGTCGCCTTCGGATCCGTGCCAGCCGAGCCCCCACTTGCCGATGCAGGCCGTAACGTAGCCGCGCTCCTGCAGCCGCTCGGCAACGGTCACTTCCGCCGCGGCCAGCGGGCGCTGGCCTTCCAGCGCCGGATCGTGCCATACGTCGCCTCTGGCCTCCATCTCGTCGTTGTCCCGGATGAAGGCGTGGCCGGTATGGAGTCCGGTGAGCAGCGTGCAACGCGCCGGAGCGCAGACCGGACTGCCGGAGTAGAAGTCCGTGAAGCGCATCCCTTCCGCCGCCATGCGATCGAGCCGCGGCGTGCGGATCTTCTCCTGGCCATAACAGCCGAGATCTCCCCAGCCCAGATCGTCGGCCAGGATCACGATCAGATTCGGCGGCGTGGCGCGGCGCGCCGTGGGGGCGGCGCCCGGACCGGCATCCGCGCACGCGGCGGGCAACAGCAGGAGGGCAAGGAGGAGGACGGAGGGACTTCGCGAAGCGCACATGGTGGGATGCGGCGGCGGCCCATCGTAGGATGGACCGCGTGCCGCTTCAGGAAGATCCCCTCGTCCACGCCGCCGACCCCAATCTGGCCGTGCTCGGCTTCCTCGCCATGTTCTTGGGCGCGGCGTTCTTCCTCTCCTCGGTCGGCCGCGACCGTCCGCGCCATCGCATCGGCCAGATGCTCGGCACGAAGAGCGTCTCTCTGGCTCCCTTGCGCGCCGCGCTGCAGACGAAGGCGCGTTCGCAGGCCGCCGCCGCCTTCTGGATGACCGGCGCCGCCACCTTGATCGCCGCCTTCTTCTTTCACCTCGAAGTCGGACGCGCGTTCCTCTATTGGGCCGCTGGCGGCATGGTGGTCTTCTCTTCGGTGTTCCTGGCGATGCTCGAGGGCTACGTCGCCGGCGCCATGCGGCGCTACGTCGCCGCGCACTTGCGCCAGCATCCCTTCGATTTCGAGGACCACATTTCCCTGACGCGCGAGATCGGCGACTTGTTCAAGGTCCGTTCCAACCCCGAAGACACGCTCGAGTCCTACCTCGCGAAAGTGCGCGCCGCGCTCGGCCTGCCGCAGCCGGTCCAGCGCACCCAGGCGGCGCGGAGTCGCGCGCGCGTTCTCGACTGACGGCGTCACCCGCGGCCCGGGCCGCCGTCGTGTCGGCATGGGTTCGCGACTGGCGGATGCCCTGTTGGATCCGCGCTGCCCCGGCTGTCGTGCGCCGCTCGCCTTCCGTCGCGCAGAATCCCTCTGCGCCGCTTGCCGCAAGGCTTGGAAGCCGGCGCCGGAGTGTCCACCGCCGCCCGGCTTGGCCGTTTGCCACGCCGCCTGGGAGTACCAGGGCACGGCCGGCGTCCTCATTCGGCGCGCCAAGGAAGAGGCCGATGGCCTGTGCGCGCGCATCCTGCAGGAGTCGGCCTTGCCGCAGCTCCCGGCGCCCATGAAGGGCGCAATCTTCGTGCCCGCGCCTTCCTCGCGACGGCGCTGGGGCGATTCACTCGCCGGGGCATGGGCGCGCACTCTCGCCCGAGCTTGCGGGGGGCTCAGTCTGCCGTGCTTGCGCCGCCGGATCCGGCGTCCGCCGCAGTCGCGCTTGGACGGCGCTGCGCGCCGCCTCAATCTCCAGGGAGCCCTCGCGCTGCGGCGCGGCCGACGCCTGGAGCGCAAGCTCCGCGCCTTGCCCCAGACGGTCTGGTTGGTGGACGACGTCGCCACGACCGGCGCCACGCTGGCGGAGTGCGCGCGCGTGCTACGCGCAGCGGGAGCGCCGCCGGTCGGCGCGCTGGTGCTGGCGCGGGTGCCATGAAGGCCGCGCGCCGAGGTCCGCGGGCTGCGCGCCTTGCTCTAGAATGCGCGCGTGCGCCAGGTCCACCTGAATCTGCACGGCGGCGTGGCCGGCGACATCCTGGTCGCGGCTCTGGCCGACGCCGTCGCGGCGCGCACGACGCTCGCGGACACGCTCTCCGCGCTAGCCCTGCCGCCGGCGGCCTTCCGCTGGGAACTGCGCCGCGAGCAGCGGGGCGGCATTTCCGGGGCTCGCTTCGAGGTGCAGTGCCCGCCGGAGCACGCGCATCGCCATCTGGCGGACGTGTTGCGGGTGCTCGCCGCCTCGCGCCTCCAGCCGCGCGCGCTTGCCTGGGCTGAAGCCGCCTTCCGCGCACTGGCCGCGGCCGAAGGCGAGGCGCACGGCTGCGCGCCGGAAGAGGTGCATTTTCATGAAGTCGGCGCCGTCGACGCCATCGTGGACGTCGCCGCCGCCTGCGCCCTGCTCGACGCACTGCAACCCGCCGCCGTGTGGTCCACCGCGGTGCCGGTCGGCGGCGGCGTCGTGCGCGCGGCGCATGGCGAGTTGCCGGTGCCGGCGCCGGGAACTCTGCGCCTGCTGCAAGGCATGCCCGTCTGTGGCACGAGCCTGCGCGGCGAGCGCGCGACTCCCACGGGCGTGGCCCTGTTGCGCGCCTGGGAGGTTCGCTTCGACGAACGCCCGGCAGCGCGCATCGAAACGATCGGACACGGACTCGGGGCGCATGATTTCCCGGATCGCGCCAACCTGCTGCGGGTCGAGGTGGAGCAGGTGGCCGTCGGCCAGGAATGGCTGGTGGAGTTGCGCTCCTTGGTCGACGACCAATCCGGCGAGACCATCGGCAGCGCGCTGGAGGCGTTCCGCGCCGCCGGCGCCGTGGACGCCTACGCCGTGGCGGCGGTCGCCAAGAAGAACCGGCCCGCATTCGAGGTGGTGGTGCTGGCGGAAGCCGCCGATCAAGAGCGCATGCGGGAGCTGTGCTTCCGGCATCTCGGCACACTCGGTCTGCGCGTGATGCCGCTCCGGCGAAGCCGCCTGCCGCGCATGGTCGCAGTGCGAGAAACGGCCCTGGGGGCGCTGCCGTTCAAATTGCGCGACACCGCAGACGGCCGGCGCGAGAAGCCGGAGCACGAGGTGCTGCGCCAGCGGGCCGCCGAGAGCGGCTGGACTCCGCGCGAGGCGGCCGACCAGCTGATCCCGCCCGCCGCGGAGCCGCCGCCGGCATGAAGGCGCCGGTGCGCGGCCGGCTCGCTCCGAGCCCGACCGGAGTGCTCCACCTTGGCAACGCGCGGAGTTTCCTCCTCGCGTGGCTGGACGCCCGCGCCCGTGGCGGCGAGATCGTGCTGCGCGTGGAAGACCTGGACGGTCCGCGGGTCAAGCCAGGCGCGGAGGCGCTGGCGCTCGCAGATCTGCGCTGGCTCGGCCTGGACTGGGACGGTCCGGTGCTGCGCCAGAGCGAGCGCGCGGGGCACTACGCCGCGGCGCTGCAATCCTTGGCCGAGGCGGGTCTCGCCTATCCCTGCGTCTGCTCCCGCAAGGACGTGGAGGAAGCCGCCAGCGCCCCTCATCTTGCGCACGAGGCGCCGCTCTACCCCGGCAGTTGCCGCGGACGATTCGCCAGCGCGGAGGAGGCGCGGCGCAGCAGCGGCCGCGAGCCTTGCTGGCGCTTCCGGGTGCCGGCCGCGGGGACGGCCGCCGGCAGGGTGCGCTTCCAGGATCGCGTGCGCGGCGCGCAGGACTGGGACGCGGGGCGGGACCTCGGCGATTTCGTCATCTTCAAGCACGACGGCTTGGCCGCGTATCAGTTGGCGGTGGTGGTGGACGACGCCGCGCAAGGGGTGACCGCGGTGCTGCGCGGGGACGATCTGCTCGTCAGCGCCGCGCGCCAGATTCTTCTCTACCGGGCGCTCGGCAAGCCGGAGCCGGAGTTCGCCCACGTGCCGCTGGTTCTGGGAGAGGACGGACGCCGTCTGGCCAAGCGGCATGGCGACACCTCGCTGCGCCAGTTTCGCGCCGCCGGAGCGCGCGCGGAGGAAGTCATCGGCTGGCTGGCGCGCGTCAGCGGCCTGAGAACCGCGCCCGGGCCCGTGGCGGCGCGCGCTCTGCTGTCGGATTTCGACCTCGCGCGCCTGTCGCCGTCACCGGTGATCTGGCGCGGCGATTTCGCCGCCTGAGGGCGCAGCGCGCAAGGAACGCGCCAGCGCCGAGACCGCGTACGCGGTGCCGTAGGGACGGCCGAAGGAATTCATGAAGTAGTCGATCGAGGAGCCGTCCCGCGCCTGCGTCTTGAGCACGTGACGCCACAGTTCCGGGGCCCAGCGGGCGCGCTCGGCCGCGGGCAGCAAGTCGATCTCCCAGCCGGCGTAGTAGTGCCCGAAGAAGTAGAAGTAGCCCGAGTTGAAGTAGTAGGCCTCGTGCGGAAAGGGCCGCCCGCGCGCCGCGTCGAGGAAGCGATGCTCCTGGAAGAAGGGCACGAGACCCTCCGCCAATTGCGCGGTGGTGCCGACGGAAGTGCGATAGCCGGCGCGAGCCGCCAGAAAAAGGGCCAGGTTGCAACTCTGGATGCGCGAAAGCGAACCTTTCACCTGATCGATGTCGTCCACGCGGCGCGCCACGGGAATCGCCTCGACGTTGTAGGTATAGGCGCCGTTCGGCAAGCGGCACTGCTCGATCGCGGTGATCGCGCCGACGATGCGCTTGCGCTCCACCGGCCAGCCGAGTTGCTCGGCTTGCAACATGCCGATCAGCGCCACGGCCGTGGTGAAAGAGGTCGCCCACATCGGCGGCACCGTCTTGACCTCCTCGTCGTAATAGGCCCAGCCGCCGCTCGGCGTCTGGTACTCGTGGAGGCGCCGCAGCAGGCGCGCGCCCATCATCGCCATGGCGTGGGCGCGCGGCGCTTGCTCGGCGGCGCGATACCGCGGATCGGCGGCGGCCTGCGCCAACCCGCACAGCCCGTAGGCGTAGGCCCAGACGTTGTCGGTGTCCCAGTCGTTCGGCCGCTTGACGTCGGCGTCGCGCGTGAGGAAATCGAGGCCGCGGTCGACCGCGGCCGCCTCGCGCTCGCCCAGGCCTGCATCCAGCAAGGCCATGCAGCCGAGCGCCGTGGTCGCCACTTGCCACGAGCGATGGGTTTCGAGGTTGGACCAATAGCCGTCGTAGGGGCCGGGCGCGGTCCAGCTGCCCCAGGAACCGTTCTCGTTCTGGTGCGCGAGGAGCCAGTCCTCGCCGGCGCGCAGGGCCTTTTCGGCATCGGCGCGCGAGCGTTCCGGCGCCGGCTCCTGCAGCCACGCCGGCGCGGCGGCCAGCCAGGCGAGGATCATTTCGCCGCCGCCTGGGTCGCCGCTTGAGCTTTCGCCAAATCCCGCTTCAAGTTGGCGAGCTTGTCCTCGAGCGCGGCGACCGCATTGCGATTCTCGATCTCGTGCACCCGGCGCTGCATCTCGATGCGGCGCAGCTCGAACTCGTCCGAGCGCACCTCGGCGCGCAGTTCGATCTGCTCGCGCGGCAGCGCCACGTTGACCATCTGCAGGTGATCGGCGCGCGCCAAGCGCAGCGATTCCTCGGCACGGTCGAGGCCGCGTTGCGCGCGGCGCAGGACGATCTCGGCCGTCTTGTCGGCGAGATCGCCCATGCCGTAGAGCGCGGCGAGTTGGTCCATTTCGTCGCGCGCGTCGTCCGCGCCGTCCTGCTCCTGCTTGAGCTTCAACTCGCCCGCGGCGATGCGCGCCTGCTGCTCGAAGGTTTCGAAAGCCACCAGCGCGGCCTGCGCCGCCTCCAACTCCTGCGCCGCCTTCAACTCGTCGCCTTCGGACTCGAGGCGCGCCAACTCGGCCTGCGCGCGCGCCAAATCCAACTCGCGCTGCGCGGCGGCGATCTCCTGCTGGATCTCGGCCGGATCGGGCGCGTCGTCCGCTGCGGCGGCCGGCTGCTGGGACGGAGTCGCCGGCGGGCTGGATTGGCGGACGTAAGTGGCGCTGACGGCCAGCAGGCCGGCCAGTGCGAGGGCGAGGGGCGGAAGTGCGCGCATGCAAGCGCGAGCCTAACCCAAGCCGCCGCAGCCTGCTCGCGCCTAGTCGATGTCCAGCATCCAGGCCCAGAAATCGCCGGCGGCGTGCTCGGAGCGGCCCTCGCCGTGCCGCGGCACGCGGACGTCGCCGGGGGGGCGCCGCGCGAAGAACACCTGTCCGGCGAGCTCGCCGGCGTCGTCGCCCTGCGCCGACCAGCCGCCATCGCGCGCGTAGGGATCGTCCGGATCGCAGTTCAGGAAGTGCTTGCCGACCAGAGCCTTCGAGTCTTGGTAGCTCTCTTCCCACGCGCCGGCGAATTGTCCCCAGGCGCTGTCGGGTTCGCTGGCGCAGGAGAACAGCGGAGCGAGGAGGAGCAGGGCGGCTGCGGAAGCGAGCAGGCGGTGATGGCGCATCGGGTCCGGCCCAGGTTAGGCGGGGGGCCCTGAAGCGTCAATGGAGCGGACGGGGCTATCCTGTGCGGCCTTGGCGGCCATCTTCCCGCGTCCGCGCGGCACGCGCGACCTCCTGCCGGAGGATCTCGTGCTGATCCGGCACCTCGAGCGCACGGCGCGCCAGGTCGCCGAGGGAGCGGGCTGCCGGGAGATCCGGCCGCCCCTGTTCGAAGAGACGCGCCTCTTCGCCCGCTCGCTGGGAGACGCCAGCGACGTGGTGGAGAAGGAGATGTTCACCGTGCCCTCGCGCGCGGAGGCCGAGCCTGGCGCCGCCGCCGCCAGTTACACCTTCCGGCCGGAGGGCACGGCGGGGGTCGCGCGGGCCTACGTGGACGGCGGCTTCCCGCAGCGCGACCCGCTGCAGAAGTGGTACTACATCGGCCCGATGTTCCGCTACGAGCGGCCGCAGAAGGGCCGTGAGCGGCAGTTCAGCCAGTTCGGGATCGAGATCTTCGGCGCCGCCGGCCCGCTCGCGGACGCGGAAGTGGTCGAGGCGGCCTTGCGCTTCTTCGAGCGTCTCGGCTTCGGCGCCGCGCTCGAGGCGCGCGTCAACACGATGGGCGATCCGCCGGACCGCGCGCGCTGGGGCGCCGCGCTGCGTGATTTCTTCCGGCCGCATCTCGCGGCGCGCTGCGCGGATTGCCGCGATCGCTTCGAGCGCAACGTGTTCCGCTTGCTCGATTGCAAGGTCGCGGCCTGCCGCGAGCTCAATCAAGGCGCCCCCATGCTGATGGAGGTGCTGGGCGAGGAAGCGCGCCGCCACCACGCGGGATTCCTCGCCGCGATGCAGGAACTGGGCCGGAATTGCCGCGAGGACCGCAGCATCGTGCGCGGCCTGGATTACTACACGCGCACGGTCTTCGAGATCCACTACCCGCCGCTCGGCGCGCGCTCGGCGTTGTGCGGCGGCGGACGCTACGACGGACTGGTGGCCGAGTTCGGGGGGCCCGCCACTCCCGCCGTCGGTTTCGCCATCGGCCTGACGCCGACCGAACTCGCCTGCGCGGAACTCGGGCTGCCTCCGGCCGCCGACCTCGCCGACCTGCGCGCGGCGCTCGCGCCGGAGGTGTGGATCGTCGCCATCAGCGACGGCGAACGCGGCGAAGCGCTCCGCTTGGCGCAAGCGCTGCGGGCGGCCGGCTGCCGCACGGCTCTCGATCTCCGCGGAAAATCCGCCGGCGCGCAGTTCAAGGAAGCCGGGCGCAGCGGCGCGCGCTTCGCGGTGGTGCTCGGACCCGAGGAGCGCGCGGCCGGCGCCGTGGTGCTGAAGAATCTGGACGCCGGCACGGAGGAGCGCCTGCCGGCGGCGCAGCTTGCCGACCGGCTGCGGGTCGCCCTGGCCTCGGCCTGAGGCGCGATGCGGATCCTCGTTTTCGGCGGGTCCTTCGATCCGGTTCACCTCGGCCACGAAGCCGTCGCCGACGCCGCGCGCGTCGCCTTGGCCCCGGATCGCCTGCTGTGGCTGCCGTCAGGGCAGGCGCCGCACAAACTGCACCGCGCGGCGGCGCCGGCGGAGGCACGCGAGGCGTTCTTGCGCCTGGTCCTGGCCGACCGCCCGGGCGAGGAACTCGACCCGCGCGAACTGCGGCGCCCGGGCCCGTCCTTCACGGTGGACAGCCTGCGTTCCCTGGCCGCAGAGAATCCCGGCGCCGCGCTCTTCTTTCTGTTGGGAGCGGATTCACTCGAGCACTTGGCAAGTTGGCGGGATCCTGCCGGCCTGTTCGGCTGCGCCGAGTTCGTGTTCGCCCCGCGGCCGGGCTGGGAGCCGGAGCGGCTGGAGGCGTTTCGCCGCGAACTGGCGCCCGCCTTGCGCGCGCTCTTCCGCGCCCGCTGGCTCCCCATGCGCCTCTCCGACGCCGGCTCGACGGCCATCCGCGCGGCGATCGCGCGCGGCGCGGAACCGACGGGGTTGCGCCCCGCGGTGCTTGCGGAGATCCGCCGCCGCGGCTGCTACCGCTGACTCCCAGAGCTGCAGGTTCGCCTTGCCGCGCAGGGCCGCGAGCAACTCCTCGCGCTCCTGCCAGTCCGGCTCGGCGTTCAGCACTTGCTCGACCAGTTGCGCGCGCACGTCCTCGAGGCGCGTGTGCGTGCGGGAGACGAGCTGGATGACGTGAAAGCCGGCGCCGGATTCGATCACCGCGCTGGTTTCGCCCGGCTGCAGCGCGTTCACCGCATCGCTGAAGGTCTGGCCGTACAGGCCGGGCCGATAATTCTGGATCTTGCCGCCGTCCTGCTTGGAGATCTGGTCCTGCGACACTTCCGCG
>CAZDMB010000054.1:0-9783 GCA_964506175.1 uncultured Planctomycetales bacterium
CCGATGCCGCCGATCCCCGGCATGCGCAGGTCGCAGAGCACGGCGTCGAAGGGGCCGTGCGCGCGCATGGCCTCCAGGGCCGCGGCGCCGTCCTCGGCTTCCTCCACCGTCCAGCCCTGCCGTCGCAACCAGGCGCGCAGCACTTTGCGCACCAGCGCCTCGTCGTCCACGACGAGCGCGCGGCGCATGGCCGCCGGGGCCGGATTGTCGAGCGCCGCCGGCGCGGTCTCGGGAAGATCGGGGCCGAGGAGGTCAGCCGCGGGCAGACGCAAGGCGAAGCAGGCGCCGCGCGCTCCCGGCGCCGCCTCCTCGAGCACGAGCACTCCGGAATGGGCGCGGGCGATGCCTCGCGCCACCGCCAGCCCCAGGCCCGTGCCGCCTTCGCCGCGTCGCGTCGTGAAGAAGGGTTCGAAGATGCGCGCGCGCAAGGGCGGCGCCACGCCCGGGCCCTCGTCCCGCACCCGCAGGCAGACCGAAGCGGAGTCGGCGCTGGCGCTGAGCCGCACCGTGCTGCCGCGCGGCGCGGCGCGCAACGCGTTATCGAGCAGGTTGTCCAGCACCTCTTCGAGGCCGTAGGGATCGGCGAAGACCTCGGGCAGCGCGCCGCCGGTGGCGACCTCGAGATGGACGCCCGCCGCGTCGAATCGCGGCTGCAGGCCGCGCGCGACGCGTTGCACCAGTTCGGCCGGCGCCACGCGTCGGCGTGGCGCCGGGTGGTCGCCGACGAGGGCGGAGAGCCGCTTGACGATGCCGCGGCAGCGCTCCGCCTGTTCGCGGACGATGCGCGCCGCATTGCCGTCTTCCGCGCCGGCGTGCGCGCGCTCGAGTTCGCCGGCAAAGCCGAGCACCGCCGTCAACGGGTTGTTGAGATCGTGGGCCACGGCGGACACCAGCGCTCCCAACGAGCGCAGGCGCTCGCCGCGCTCCAACTCCAGTTCCAAGCGTGCGCGTTCGGCGAGCGCCAACTGCGACACGCGCTGCAGTTCCTGCAGCAACAACACGATCATGCCGGCGGCCAAGGTCACGAGCAGGATCACGTCCAGATAGGAATTGTGCGTGAGCACGGCGTTGAGCCAGTCGCGCCGCGTCAGCCAGGCCGGCCCGCCGAGTTCCGCCCGCAGCGCGTTGCCGGAATAGACCATCCACAGCACGCCGGTCGCGATGAGCGTGAGCGAGACGATGCGCGCGCCTTCGGCCCGCCGCTCGTCCGGCAGCCGCCACAGCATGCGGCCAGCCCAGAGACAGGCCGGCACGAGCAGCAGCGATTGGTACAGCATGATCTCCTCGACCGGACCGGCTGCGATGGCGGTGAGCACGGCGAAGGCCGCCACCGGCATGGCCGTCCAGCGCAGGCGCGCGGCGGCCGCATCGCCGCGCGCCACGCGCGTGGCGCCGATCCACAACCACCAGGCGAAGAAGCCCTTTCCGAGTTGATAGACCAGGTAGAGCAGGCGCGTGACGGTTGCGCCCTCCGCGAACCCCGGCACGCCGTTGTGGGTGGACAGCGGCACCATGTAGCGCAGCGAAATCGCGCTCAGGCCGACGGCCAGGGCGGCGATCGCCAGCGTCCAGTCGCGGAAATAGGCCGGGCGTCCGGAGGGGCGCCGCAGCAAGGCGAAAATCAGGACGAGGATCCAGGCGACGACGGTCTGCGTCAGCAGGCCGAGGAGCGAGACCAGGCCGTTGGGATCGAGCAGCTGCATGCGCGGGCCTGCCGCAGGCTAACGAGGCCGGCCCGGCGCCACGCCGCTCATTCCTTGGCGTGGCAGGCGCGCGCCAGAGTTTCCAGCCAGCGCTTCGTCGGCACGAACTGCCAGGACCAGGAGTCCCACTCCGCCGGCAGGCCCGCCGCGGCGACTTGGGCGCGCGTCATGCCCTGCGCCACGCGCTCGCGCACGATCGCGAGCGTGGCCTCGATCATTTGGATGCTGCGCGCGAGGTCCGCGCGCGTTGCCAGGGCGCCGTGACCGGGAATGACCTTCCAATCCTCCGGCAAGGCGGCGTGCACCTCCTCGAGCGCAGCCAAGTAGCCCTCGACGCTGCCGCCGCCGTCCAGGTCGATGAAGGGAAACATTCCCGTGAACAACAGGTCGCCGAGATGCACCGCATGCGCCGCCGGGAACCACAGCACGGAGTCGCCGTCGGTGTGCGCGGGACCGACGTGGCGGATGCGGACTTCCTGGCCGTTGGCGAACAAGGTGACCCCGTCCTCCCAGGTGAGCGTCGGCAATCCCGCCGCGGGAGCAGCCTCGCGGCCGGCCGGCGGCGTCTGCAGGGCGGCGAGCACGCGCGCATGAGCCATGCGGAAGGCCTGGGCGCCGAGCGCCGCATTGCCGCCGGTGTGATCCCCGTGCGCGTGCGTGTTGACGAGCCAGCGGATCTCCGCCCCCTTCTGGATGCCGTCCATCGCCTTGCGCAAAGCAGGCGCCATGCGCTCGAACTGCGAATCCACCACCAGCAAGCCTTCAGGACCCGCCAGCACGCCGACGTTGCCGCCTTGGCCGACCAGCATGGAGAGGCCGGGCCCGACCGCGACGGTCCGCACTTCGGGTTCTTGCCAGGCCGCGGAGCGCGCCATGGCGGCGCCGAGGACCAAAGCGCCCGCAGCGAGTAAGGAGAGATTGCGCATGGCCGCATCGTAGCGGAACGGGTGTAGTCTGGTCTTCATGACCCCCCTCCTCCTGGCCTGTGCGATGTTCGCGTCCGCCGGTCCCGCGGCGCCGCAGACGCTCAAGATCGGCGACCCGGCGCCCGCGCTCGCGGCGAGCGAATTCCTGCGCGGCGCCCCGGTCGCCGGCTTCGCGAGCGGCAAGTTCTACGTCGTCGAGTTCTGGGCGACCTGGTGAGGCCCTTGCAAGGCCAGCATGCCGCACCTCTCGCAGTTGCAGGAGAAGCATGCCGCTGACGGGCTCACGGTGATCGGCATCACTCGCCCGGACGCGAACAACACGCTGGAGCAGGTGCGCGCCATGGTCGCGGAAAAGGCCGCCGTCATGCGCTACAGCATCGCCTGGGACGCGGACGGCGGCAGCTACGCGAACTGGATGACCGCCGCCGGCATGCGCGGCATTCCCGCCTGCTTCGTGGTGGACGGCGGCGGCCGGATCGCCTGGATCGGCCACCCGAACTCCCTCGATCTGGTGCTGCCGCGCGTCATCGGCGGCCGCTGGAACGCCGCCACGAGTCCGGCCGAGGCCGAGAAACTCCTGACCGAATTCAGCCGGCTGTCGCGCGAGGCGGCGGCCCGCCTGCAGGGAGACGCCGCGGCTCGGCTGCTGGAACTCTTCGCGGACTTCGGGAAGCGGTGCCCCGAGCTGGCGCCGCGCCTCGACGAGCCGCGTTATCACCTCTTGGTCGGCGCCGGCCGGCTGGACGAGGCCCACGTCCTCGGCCTGCGGCTCGTGGCCGAATGGAAGGCGGCCGGAGACGCCACGGCGCTGAACGAGCTGGCGTGGAGCATCGCGGATCCGGAGGCCGCGCCCGCCGCCCGCGACCTGCCGCTGGCGCTGTTCGCGGCCACCACTGCCGCTCAACTCAACCGCTGGCAGGATCCCTATTCGCTCGACACGCTCGCCGCGGTGCATTGGCAGTTGGGCGACCGCGCGCGCGCGATCGCCGTACAGAAGGAGGCGATCGCCGCCGCCGCCGCCGGCGCGACGGCCGGCTTGCGCGCGCAACTGAACCAGCGCCTGACGGAGTATCAGACCGCCAGGTAGGCGCGCTTCACGGCAGCGGGGATGCGAGCGTGGCCATCACCTCCGGCTCGGACATGCCGGTGGCGTGCCAGGCGCGCGCCAGGTCCAGGCCCACTTCGGCGAGATGCGGCACGCGGCCGTCGTTGCCGAGCACCAGCGACATCACGTACTCCCAAGAGGTGGTCTGGTACATGAGCGCGAAACTCACGCGTTTGGCGCCGGCGGGAGCGTTCAGCAGCAGCTCGTCCCAGTGGCGATAGACCCCGCCCGCGCCCGGATCGCCAAAGAGATTGGCGGGCACCGGTAGGCAGGAGCGCTCCAGCGCATCGTCGTAGCGCATGCCCCACGGCGGGATGCGGTTGTCGGACAGGATCTCGTTGTTGAGAACGAAATGGAAGGAGGCATGCCGTGTTCCCGGCGCTTGGGCGGCCAGCTGGCCGAGCGTGGCCACCGGCCGGCCCGTCAGCCGGTCGAACTCCAGCGGGGTCGCCGGGTCCGTGCCCAGGGCGAGCAGCTCCGCCGCCCATTCCTGCGTGATGCCCGGCACCACCTGCCAGAGGCGCAGGTTGGGATCTGCCGGATTCAGAAGGGTGCGCGGCTGCCAGGTGCGGCCGGCGATGGTCGCGGTGATCGCGCCGTAGGCGCCGTCTTCGCGCAGCAGCACGCCCTGCGCGTCGTACCAACGCGCGTTGAGCCACATGCGGCGGCCTTCGGGATACCCGGTGAACAACTTGTGCCCGGTGAGGTTCACCACCTTCAACGCGACGCGCTGCGGATCGAACTCGAGCGCGGCAGCGCCGCGCAGCATCTGGCGCGCGCGGCCGACGCCGGCCTCCATGGCGCGCAGGTCGTTGGCATTGAGGCCGCCGCCGATCTGCAAGCGACCGATGCGGTCGAGCCAGGCGATGGCCTTGGGCGCCCAGGTGTTGCCGCCGGTGATGTCGTGCACCGGCAGGTCGCGGCGCAAGGGCGAGCCCGGCAGTCCGCAGCCGACGCCCGTCACCGGCATCATGTGGCAGCTCTGGCAGGAGTAGACGCGCGGCGTGCCGTCCTGATAATCGCAATTGTTGCCGCCCGCGAGGGCGGCCGACCAAGCGCGTTGCAGGATGCCGGCCTGCAACTCGGCCGGCAGGCTCGGGTATGCGCTCACCGGAGTGGTGGCAAGGGCGCTCGAGACGTGTTCCGAGAAGGTGCGCTCGACCACGCCGTAGGTGTGCGGCGCGTTGAGGAACGCGGCCTTGGTGGTGACGGGGCTTCCGGGGATGCCGCTGAACTGCCCGGGAGGGAGCGGCTGCATCGCGCCGTTGCCCGGCGCCAGATCGCCGACCATCGGATTCGACACGTCGTGGCAGGTGCCGCACAGCGAGGCGTCGCGGTGGAAGTTGCTCTGGCGCGTCCCGTGCGGCGCGTTGACGTTGGCGTAGGGCCCGTAGCGATCGTCGCCGTCGGCCAGCACGTACATGCCGCTGCCGTGCCAGCCCTCGGGGTTGGGGCCGCCGGAGTTGGCGATGAAGGGCGGGTTCTGCACGCCGTCCCACTGCGACTCGTCCGGATCCACCAGGCGATGGCAGAGCATGCATTCGACGCCGTCGCCGTCGTTGTACTGCAAGCCGGAGCCGTCCGTGGGAGTGGAGTGCCCCGCCACCCAGCCGCTCGCGGTGTGGCAGCGGAGGCAGAGGTCGCCGGCGCCGCTGACGTCGCCCTCGGCCACCGCCATCGCCGCCCAGAACAAGGGATCGCGGCTGGCGTTCGCCATCATCGTGCCCTTCCAGGTGAGGTAGGGCTCGCTGTCCGGAGCGAAGAAGCCGTGGCAGGTGCCGCAGATGCCGGAGAACTGGATGGGCACCACTTCCTGCGGCTGCGTGCCCGGCATCTGCAGGTCCGTGGGCACGGTCAAGGACAGAACCGCCGCCGAAGCCACGGCGCAGACGAACACCCCGATGATGCGCGGGAGGAGCATCTTCCTAGTATCCCATGCTTTCCGGCGGCGCGCCGATTTTCTATTTGCCGCCTTTGTGGCGCGAATCCTTCAGCGCGACGATGCGATGGAACACGGGCGCGCCGGGCTTGGAATCCACCGGGTCGGCGTAGAAGTAGCCGAGGCGGTCGAACTGGCAGCGAGCCTCGCCGCGGGCGAGGGCCAGCAGCGGCTCGATCCGGGCGCGCAGGACCTCGCGCGAGCGCGGGTTGAGGTTGGCGAGGAAATCGCCGCCCTCCTCCGGATCGGCGCGCGTGAACAGCGTTTCGAACAGGCGCACTTCGGCCTCCGGCGCGTTGCCCGGCACCCAATGCAAGAAGCCTTTCACCTTGCGGCCGCCGCCCGTGCGCGAGGCCGGATCGTGCGTGCAGCGCAGTTCGACGACGCGGCCGTCGGCATCGCGCACCACTTCCTGGCAGGTGACGTTGTAGGCGTGACGCAGGCGCACTTCGCGGCCCGGCCCGAGGCGGAAGAAGTCGGGCGTCGGACTTTCCATGAAATCGTCCTGCTCGATCCAGGCCGTCCCGTCGAACACCAGCTGGCGCGCGCCCAACTCGGGGCGCTGGCCGTGGTTGGGCACCTCGATCTCCTCGACGTGCCCCGCCGGCCAGTCGGTGAGGGTCAGCTTCAGCGGGCGCAGCACCGCCATGCGGCGCGGCGCCTCGTGCTCGAGTTCCTGCCGCTGATGATGCTCGAGCAGGGCGAGATCGGTGATGCTCTCGCTCTTGGTGATGCCCACTTCATGGCACAGGGCGCGAATCGCGCTGGGAGTGAAGCCGCGCCGCCGCATGCCGCGCAGGGTGGGCATGCGCGGATCGTCCCAGCCGGCGACGTGGCCCTCCTGCACCAGGCGCAGCAGCTTGCGCTTGCTCATCACCGTGTAGGTGAGATTCAGGCGGCTGAACTCGATCTGGCGCGGCCGGTGCGGCACGGGCAGGGTTTCGAGGACCCACTCGTAGAGCGGCCGGTGGTTCTCGAACTCCATCGTGCACAGCGAATGAGTGATGCCCTCGATCGCGTCCGACTGACCGTGCGCGTAGTCGTACATGGGATAGATGCACCACTTGTCGCCGGTCCGCGGATGCGACTCGTGCAGGATGCGGTACAGGACGGGGTCGCGCAGATTGAGATTGGGCGAGGCCATGTCGATGCGCGCGCGCAGCACCATCGCGCCGTCCGGAAACTCGCCCGCGCGCATACGGCGGAACTTGTCCAGGCTCTCGGCGGCGGGCCGATCGCGCCAGGGGCTCGGCGTGCCGGCCTCGAAAGTGCTGCCGCGGGTGTCGCGGATGCGCTCGGCCGACTGCTCGTCCACGTAAGCCTTGCCGTGCTGAATCAGATGCTCCGCCCACTGGTAGAGCTGCTCGAAGTAATCCGAGGCGTAGTGCAGATGCGCGCCCCAGTCGAAGCCGAGCCAGCGCACGTCGGACTGGATGGCGTCGATGTACTCCTGCTCCTCCTTCGAGGGGTTGGTGTCGTCGAAGCGCAAGTGGCAACGTCCGCCGAACTCCTGCGGCAGACCGAAGTCCAGGCAGATGGCCTTGGCGTGGCCGACGTGGAGATAACCGTTCGGCTCGGGCGGAAAGCGCGTGACGACCTGCGCGTGCTTGCCGCTCGCCAGGTCGTCGGCGACGATGTGGCGGATGAAGTCCCGCGGACGCTCGGCGGAGGCGCTCATGGCAGCAGGATTCTAGGGCCACGCCGGGCCTGGGTATGCTGGTCGGTCCATGCGCACCTTGCTGCCGTTGCTCGCCGCTTCGCTGCTCACGCCTGCCTGCTTCGTCAGCGAGACGACGGTGAGCAGCCCGTTCCCGCAGGAGAAAGTCGCCGGCTTCGTGCCGGGCAGGACGACCGCGCAGGACGTGGCGAACCAGCTGGGAGCGCCGGCGCGCGTGGTGGAGTTGGGAGACGGCAGCGCCTGGCTGTACGAGCACGTCGTCACCAAGGGCGCGGCGGTGTGGTTGCTGCTCGTCGCCGGCTACGGCACGGACACCCAGACCGACCGCATCTGGGTCTTTTTCGACACCAACGGCACCCTGACCCATGCCGCCGCGAGCTTCGAGGCCGATCAGGCCGCGTACGCGATTCCGCCCTTCGCCTGATGCGACTCCGCCGCTCCGCCGGCGCAGCGGGCGTGCTGGCGTCGCTGGCGCTGCTGACGGGCTGCACCGGTCTGCGCTTCCAGCACCTCAGCGCCGGCGTCGCGCCGGACCTGCGCGCCGCGCGCGCGCTCGAGCCGCAGCGGGCGACGCTCACGGAGTGTCTGGCCGCCTTGGGCGCGCCCTTGGACGTCGCCCGCGATCAGCAGGCCGGCGGGCGCATCCTGACCTGGGAGTGGGAGCACGTGCACGGCTGGGGTTTCTTCGCCTCCCTGCCGCTTTCCGATCTCGCCTCCGCCTCCCTGAACTTCGACCGACTCGGCCGTCAGCCCAGCCGTCTGCGGCTGGTTTTCGATGAGGACTGGCGGTTGGTCGGGCGCATCGAGGACTGAGCCGCGCTACAGGCCGACGGCGAATTCGATGCCGAAGCCGGTGGCGGCGCCCTCGTCCTCGCGCTCGGTGCGTGCGACCACGAACTTGAGGACCTCCTCCTCGCCCAGCCACCAGTCCACGCCCGCGCTCCAGCGGCGCACTTCGCCGGCATCGAGCGGACCGGCTTCCGGTCCCTTCATCCAGTCGTAGCGCAGAATGGCCTCGGCGGCGGCGAGCGCGCCTTCCGTCATGCGCCAGCCGGTGAACACCCAGCCGCCATCGCGGGAGTTGTCGAAAGTGAAGGCGTCGATCGTGCCGGGCAGGTAGGTGGCGTCGTCCACGTCGGACGAGACGAATTCCCCCGCCAGGCGGCAGCGCGTGCGCCCGACTTCGCCCGACGCCTGAAAGTCGACGCCGAGCAATTGCCCATCCAGCTTGGCCGGCGCCACGGCGTCGTTCTCCAGGCGCACCTGCAGGCCGGAGACCCCCACCTCGAAGCCGGGGCGCAAGGCGAAGCCGAGCCGGCCGCCGAACATGGTGGATTTGGCGTCGGCGCCGTTCTCCTCCCAGCGCACCAGACCGGACTCCTCCGGGTTGGCGGTGCCGGCGTCGAGTTCGGGCGCATCGCCGAGGAAGAAGTCCCAGTGCCAGGCAGAGGCGCCGGCGCCTTCCGCGCCGCCGCGCAAAGCCACGCCCACGAGGGTTTCGGGCTCCAGGCCGCCCTCGCCGGCGATCATCGGCCGCGTGAGGAAGGGTTCGAGGAAGGCCGGCTCGTACTGCAGGCTGTAGATGCCGAATGGGGAACGAATGCGCCCGGCGCTCAACGCCGCCCACTCGCAGGCCTCCCACTCCAGGCTCGCCACCTCGACGCGCAGGTTCTCCTCGGCGGCATCACCCTCTTCCGTGCCGAACTCCGTGGGCGGGCCGGCGCGCATGCCGAGCTCCGCCTCGGCTGTCAGGCCGGGGCGGAGGCGCCACAGGAACACCGGATTGAAGCGCGCGCCGAGCGCGGCGCCGCCGTCGCCCCAGTCCGCGAGCGCGGCGGCGGCGAAGCCCGTCACGCGGAACTGGCCGGCGCCCGCGGGCATCTTGTTCTCGTAGTACTCGCGACGGCCGAAGAAATGCTCGCCCTCGGGTTCCTGCGCGGGCAGCGCCGCGGCGCCGAGAAGTCCGGCGCTCACGGCGCAGGGGATCAGGAGGTGACCTCGAGTCATGCCGCGGCATCCTGGCAGGGCGATTCAGGGCGCTGCTAGGACTTTTTCACGCGCGCGCGCGCGGCGTGACGCGGCGGGCCCGCGGCCAGCCGCGTCAGGCTCGCCGTCAAGCGCCGGGCGCGCGTCGCCGGCCGTTTCGCCTCCGTGATCCACTCCAGGTAGGCGCGCTGGTGGCTCGGCGGCAAGGACCCGAAAGTGGCGCGCGCCTTGGCGTTGCGCGCCAGCGCGGCACGCACGTCGGCGGGCACGCGCAGGGGCGGCTTGCGACGCGGCGCGGCGCGCAAGGGCTCCTTCACGCCGGCGTCGTTCAGGCGCTTCGCCGCGCGTACGAGGGTCACCAGCGCGCGCTGCGGCGGCAGATCTTGCAAGGTCTCGATCCGCGCGCCCATGGCGCTGGCGCGCCCGGGACGACCGAACCTGCGCTC
>CAZDMB010000054.1:9793-13269 GCA_964506175.1 uncultured Planctomycetales bacterium
CCGGCAACAGCCGCGACTTCCAGAAACCGAAGCTCACGTGGCGCTTGAAGGCCGCCATGCCGCCGAGGATGCCCTTGTACTCGAAGGAGGGAGAACCCCACTTGATGCGCTCTTCGACCTCCGGGCAGCCGGCGTGAAAGGCGGCGCGCACGCGCCGGAGGATCGGCCGCGCGAAGGCGGGCGCGCGGACGATGAAGGCGTCCACGGCAGGATTGCGATGCTTCACGGAATCACCCCTTCGGCGGAAGACAGGCCGCATAGTCGCGCCCGCGCGCCACCCAGGCGCGCAAGACGTCGTCGGACGCGAGGCCGGCCGGATCCACGTACACCATGCCCCTCAGCGGGCGACCGGTGAAATCCATGACGCGCGCGTGCGGCTCGCGCAGCGCGGCGGCATAGACCTCGGGGCCGACCCGCACCATCAGCGTCGCGCCGACGATGCCGCAGGCCATGTGCCCGCGTAGCAGGAAACACAGGCCGCCGAACATTCTCTTTTCCTCGAGGCCGCGCACGCCGGCCAGAGCGGCGCGCACGCGGGCGGCGAGCGCTTCGTCGTAGGCCATGTCAGGCGGAAGCGGGAGCGCCGCGGCCGAGCAGCCCCAACTCCGCGGCGTGCGGCTTGAGCGCGGCGATGAGAAAGGCGACGTGCTCGTCGAGCTCCACGCCGAGCAGGCGCGCGCCCTCTTGCACCTCGAATCGGTCCACGCCGGCGGCGAAGGCCTTGTCCTTGAGCTTCTTGCGCACTGATTTCGGCTCGAGGCTGGCGATGCCGTCGGGCCGCAGATAGCAGCAGGCCATGATGAATCCGGTCAGCTCGTCGCAGGCGAGCAGCGCCTGGTCCAGCGCCGTCCGGTATTCCTTTCCCCATTGCGTGTAGTGCGCGCTGATGGCGTAGGCGAGATCGGCCTCGCCGCGCTCCTCGAGCCAGCGGACGATGCGCGCCGGATGCTCCTGCGGCCACTTCTCGTAGTCCGCGTCGTGCAAGAGGCCGGCGATGCCCCAGCGCTCGGCGGCGTCCTCGCCCGGCCCGTAGCGCGCCGCCGCCGCGCGCAGCGCGATCTCGACCGCGCGCGCGTGCCGCCGCAGGCTGTCGGTCTCGGTCCAGGCGCAGAGATGCGCCCAGGCGGTCGCGCGGTCGAGCGTGCCCATGCCGCCCGATTCTAGCCGGCACGTAGAATCCGCGGGATGCAGCGTCCGATCTCGGCGTGGATTTCCGCGGCGGCCCTCCTGCTCCTCGGCGCGCGCGCGCGACCCGGAGAGCTCGTGCTCGCCGCAGGCGGCTCAACCTCCTACCGCATCGTCGTCGCCGCCGACGCCTCGCTGCCGACGCGGCACGCGGCCGAAGAGCTGCGAGCCTTCCTCGGCACGATCAGCGGCGCGGATTTCCCGATCGTCGCCGACGACGCGCCGCGCGGTCCGGCGGAGATTCTCGTGGGCGACAGCGCGCATCTGCGCGCGCTCGGCGCCGCCGTCGACTTCGCCGCGCTCGGACGCGAGGGCTACGTCCGGCGCACCCTCGGCCGGCATCTCGTCATCGCCGGCGGCGAGCCCCGCGGCACTCTCTACGGCGTGTACGGGCTGCTCGAAGATCACCTCGGCTGCCGCTGGTTCACCCCGGCCGTGAGCCGGATCCCCAAACAGGCGCGGCTGGCGGTCCCCGCGCTCGACGAGACGGTCGTGCCGGCGCTCGAGTATCGCGAACCCTTCACCTTCGATTGCTTCGACGGCGACTGGTGCGTCCGCAACCGCATGAATTCGAGCAGCGGGCGGCTGGATGCGGCCCGCGGCGGCAAGATCAAGTTTGGCGACGGTTTCTTTTGTCACACTTTCGCCACGTTGGTGAACCCCGCGGAGCACTTCGCCGCCCATCCGGAATACTTCTCGCTGGTGGGCGGTCAGCGTCAGAGCGGCTATGCCCAGCTCTGCTGCACCAACGAGGAAGTGATCCAGTTGTGCATCGCCGGCGTCCGCGCGGCCATGCGGGCGCAGCCGGAGGCCTTCGTCTTCTCCGTCTCCCAGAACGACACGTTCCTCCAGTGCGAGTGCGAGCGCTGCCAGGCGCTGGCGACGGCCGAAGACTCGCAGATGGCCCCGGTGCTGGCCTTGGTGAACCGGGTGGCCGATGCGGTGGCGGAGGAGTTTCCCGACAAGGCGGTGGAGACCCTCGCCTACCAGTGGACGCGCCGGCCGCCCAAGAGCATGCGCCCGCGCCCCAACGTCATCGTCCGGCTGTGCTCGATCGAGTGCTGCTTCGCGCACCCCCTCGAAAGTTGCGACAGCCCGGCCAATCGCGCCTTCTGCGCCGACCTCGCCGGGTGGGCCAAGGTTTGCGATCGCCTGTGGATCTGGGACTACGTCACCGCCTTCGAGCACTACCTGCTGCCGTTCCCGAACCAGCAGGTGCGCGACGACAACATCCGGCTGTTCGTGCGCAACCACGCTCGCGGCATCTTCGAACAGGACGAGTACGAATCGCCCGAGGGCGAGCTTTCCGGACTCGGCGGCTGGTTGACGGCCAAGTACCTCTGGAACCCCGGCTACGACGAAGAGACGGCGATCGCCGAATTCCTGGACGCCGTCTACGGCCGCGCCGCCGCCCCGATCCGCCGCTACCTCGATCTCCTCCATGATTACGTGGTGAAGGAAAACGTCCACGTGCTGATCTGGGCCACGCCGACCAGCCCCCACCTGCCCGACGAGTTGCTGATCGCCGCGAACCGCCTCTGGCAGACGGCGGAGGAAGCCGCCGCCGGCGACGACGAGGCGCTCGCGCGCGTGCGGCTCGCGCGTCTGAGCGTCGACTATGCGATCGCGGAACGGGCCCGCGCCGCCGGCATCCCGCAGGGCGCGGCGCTGACGCCGCTCGCGGCGCTCGCGGTGGAGCGCTATCGGCCCTACATGGAGGTGCTCGCCGGCAGCGGCATCACGCGCTTCCACGAAGGACGCCCCCTGGACATTCCTGCCTATCGCGCGGGACTCGCGGCGGCTCTCGGCGTGACTCCCTGAGGCGGCTCCCGGCTACCATCCCTGTATGTGGGCCTCCTTGGCGCTTGCCGCCCTCGCCGCGGCGCAGGAGCCGGCGGCGCTCGACGCCTACGACCTCGTCTGGCCCGCCCCTGGCGGCGACGCGGCCGGATCGGTGCCCCTGGGCAACGGCGAATTGGGAATGAATGCCTGGGTCGAGCCCGGCGGCGACCTCGTGCTGCTCCTGGCGCGCAATGACACTTTCAGCGAGGCCTGCCGGCTCCTGAAGGTGGGCCGCCTGCGCCTGACTCTGGATCCGCCGCTGGCGACGGGAGCCGGCTTCGCCCAGACCCTGCATCTGCGCGAGGGCGTCCTGCTGCTCGATTTCGCCGGCGGGCGTCTCGAGGTCTTCGTGGAAGCCGAGCGGCCGGTCGTGCGCATCCGCGGCGCCTGGGAAGCGCCGCGGCGCGCTCGCCTGACCGCCGAAGTTTGGCGCGATCAGCGGCGACGTC
>CAZDMB010000054.1:13279-13719 GCA_964506175.1 uncultured Planctomycetales bacterium
ACGTCTCATGGACGGCGAGCTCGATTCCTCGTGGACCATGCGCGGCGAGCCCAGCACGGTGGAGGTCTGGGAGTCCGCCGACCAGTTCGCGGACCTTCCCGGCGCGATCGGTTGGGTCCATCGCAACGAATCTTCCGTCGTGCCCTTCACCTTCAGCCGTCAGGGCCTGCCGGGCTTGGAGGGCGTCACCGGAGATCCGCTGCTGGGGAGCACCTTCGGCGCGGCGGCGGCCGGCGCGGGCCTCGCCGTCGCGGACGCGCGCACCCTCGCCACGCCGGAGCCCGTGCGCGCCTTCGACGTGGCGATCGCCGCGCCCGCGCCGGCGCAGCTCTCCGCGCCGAGCGTGGCGGCTTGGCTGCGGAGCGCCGCCGAGCTCGCCCGCGGCGGGCCGGCCGGCGGCGCCGCGCGCGCCCGCACGGCGGCGCATTGGGAAGCGTTTT
>CAZDMB010000055.1:0-13700 GCA_964506175.1 uncultured Planctomycetales bacterium
TGGCATGCAAAGCTAAACAACTTTCGTTTGGAGGTTGTGCATGTACCAGGCGCGATAGGCCTTCGTCTCGCGGCACTCCGCCGCGCTGCCGCGGAAGAGGCCGAGATCCACCAGTCCGGCGCAGAGCGTGGCCACGGTGGCCTCGTGCGCCTCCTCGAAGCGCGCGCCCGCGCGGCAAAGTTCCGTGGAGGCCGCTTGCGCCGCCAGCACCAGCTCATAGACCGCCTTCTGCGCCGGCGCGAAGACGCCGTCCACCGGGAAGGTGCGCGTGACGTCCGCCGCGTAGGAGCCGTACTCCGCGCCGGCGTCGATCAGCAGCAAGTCGCCCGCGTTCAAGCGCATGTGGTTGGTGTTGTAGTGCAGGATGCAGGCGTTCTGCCCGCTGGCGACGATGGCCGGGTAGGACCAGCCGCCGCCGTCGCCGCCATGGCGCCGGAAGGTGTAGTTGAGCAGAGCCTCGATCTCCCACTCGCCGACGCCGGGGGCGGCCGCAGCCATCGCCAGCAGGTGGCCCTCGGCGGCGATGGCCGCCGCGCGGCGCATCAGCGCCAACTCTTCCGGCGACTTGATGAGGCGCAACTCATCCACCGCCGGGCCGGGATCGAGCAGCACGGCGGGCGCGCTCACCCCGGTGCGCACGCGGCGGCGCAGATCCTGCAAGGCGGGCAGCAAGATCGCGTCCAGGGCGGCATTGGCGCCGAGGCGCGCCCAGGCGCGGCGCGCCTTGCTCAGCGCTTCCGCCGCCGCCGCCGGGAACTCCGTGTGCGTGCGCGCGGCCGGAAACCCGAGCCGCTCCTTGGCGCCTTCCGGACCCAGGCGGCGGCCGTTCCAGATCTCGCGGTCGCGGTCGCGCGGCAGGACGAAGAGCTCCGCGGGCGGCAGACCCTCCACGCCTTTGGCGAGAATGAGCCAGGCGTCCGGCTCGGGGCAGGCCGTCAGGTACCAGAACTCGGACTCCTGGCGAAAGGGGTGCTCGACGTCGTGGTTGCGCACCGCCGCGCGCGCGCCGGCGAAGAGCGCCACGTCGCCGTCCTGCATCAAATCCAGGAAGGCCGCGCGGTGGCGCACGGCCAGGGAGTCCGGTCGAGGAAGCATGGAGCGGGCCCGCAGCGGGCGGGTGATTCTCCGGGAGTCCGGCGGTGCGGTCAATGCGCAAATGCCCGGCGCCGCTATCATCTCCAGCCCGATTGCGGCCGCAAGCCCGCCGCAGCGACTTGCACACCCCGACCACCCCATGATCCTCGCCTCCCTCCTGCTCGCCGCCCAGGGCGGGCTCACCTCCGTGCCGGCCCGCGAGTTGGCGCCCCTGCAAGAACCCGCCAAGACCTGGAAAGGCAGCGCCGACGCGAGCGCGACCCTGGTTTCCGGCAACAACGAGTCCACCACCGTCGGTGCCAATGCCAACATCGAAGGTACCTGGGGCGCCTGGTCCGCCGGCGCCAACGCGGGCTACACCGGGGTGCGCACCACCGACAAAGTCACCGGCGACGCCGCGACCACCGCCCGCATCATCACGCTCGGCGCGAACGGCAAGCGCTACCTGGACGACGAGAACAATCTCTACACCTACGTCAAAGCCGGCGATCGCCGCGACACGCCCAACGGCCTGAACGAGCGCTACGACCTTGGCGGCGGCTTCGGCTACAAGTTCAATCTGTACGAGAACGCCTACATCGGCACCGAGATCGGCGCCTCTTACGTGAACGAAGACCTCGTCGGCGTGGCCTCCAGCAGCAGTTCCGGCGCCCTGCGCGCCGCCTACAACTTCGAGGCGCCGATCATCGAGAACCTCAAGGCCTTCGGCAACGGCGAGTATCTCAACGGCGGCGACGTCGAAGCGTTCACCAACCTCACCGGGGTGCGCTACAACTTCCGCCCCAACTGGTACTTCCAGGCCGCGCTGCAGCTGATCTACGACGGCTCGCCCGCGCCCGGCTTCAAGAGCACCGACCAGATCTTCATTCTCGGCCTCGGCCTGAGCTTCTAGCGCCTGGCGCGCTGCTGCGGGCCGGCGCGGTGCCTCCGCGCCGGCCCGCGCGCATTTCCGGACGGCCCGGCGCCGCGGGCTAGAATGAATCGGGCATGACACTCGACCTGAAGACCGCGGAGGCGCTGACGGCGCAGGAGACCCGCGAGACCATGGTCCTGTTTCGCAACCTGCCGGACGACCCGCTGGCGATCCAGCAGTCCTTCCGCGGCATGTTCCCCGAGAAATTGGCCCGCGCCATGGTGGATCTGCGCCTCCTGCGGCGCCGCGCCGTGCAGAAATTCGAGCACGGCGTGGACATGTTCTTCACGAAGCCGCAGCTCGAGCAGTCCTCCAGCGAAGTGGTGGCGCGTTATCGCGCCGAGCGCTTCCGTCAGGCGGGCGTCGCGCTGGTGCAGGACCCGTGCTGCGGCATCGGCTCCGACGCGATCGCCCTGGCGCGCGCCGGCATCCGGGTGGCGGCGCAAGATCTGGACGCGATCGCGGTGCACTTCGCGCGCTCGAATGCCGACATCTACGGACTGGGCGAACGCATCAGCTTCCGCGTCGCCGACAGCGAGGCCGAGCCGCCGTCGAGCGAGGGCGGGATCTACCTGGACCCGGCGCGACGCAAGGGCGCGCGCCGCATCATCAATCCCGCCGAGTGGTCGCCCAATCCCGCCGCGGTCGCGCGCATGTTGGCCGGACGGACGGCGGCGGCGGTGAAACTGTCGCCGGCCGTGGACCTGGAGGAACTCCTGAGTTTCTTCCCCGCGCCGGGCGAGATCGAGGTGATCTCCTACCTGGGCGAAGCCAAGGAGACGGTGTTCTGGTACGGTTCCGTCGCCGGCAGCGAGCCGCGGCGCGCCACCATTCTGCCGGAGGCCGCGAGTTTCGCCGGCCCGGCGCGCCCGCAAGCTGAAGTCGGCGAGATCGACAAGTGGGTCTTCGACCCGGATCCCTCGCTGCTGCGCGCGGGCCTGCTCGGCGCCTTCGCCGCGGCGCACGGCTTGCGCGTCCTCGATCCGGAGATCGCCTACCTCACCGGACCCAAACGCGTCAAATCGCCCTTCCTCGACGCTTTCGAAGTGATCGACCAGCAGCCGCTGGATCCGCGCAAGATGCGCGCGGCGCTGCGCGAGCACAAGGTCGGCGAGCTGATGGTGCGCAAGCGCGGCATCGCCGAACGGCCGCAAGACCTTTCGCACCGTTTCCTGCCCAAGCCGTTGGGCTCGCGGCGCATGACCCTGCTGGCCGTGCGCCTCGGCGACCGTCATCTCGGCATTCTCGGCGAACAGCCGGCATGAGGCGCCTCGCCTGCGCGCTCCTCCTCGCCGCGCTGTCCGGCTGCGGCGGAAGCGCGGCGCCCGCCGGCACCGCCTATTTCGCGCTCAGCAGCGCGCCGACCGGCTTCGATCCGCTGCAAGCCAACATGGTCAGCAACGGCATGATGCAGCGGCAGGTCCTCGAGACCCTCACGGAATTGCCGGCCGGCGCGGCGGCGACGGCGGCGCCGCAGCCGCTGCTGGCGGAAGGGTGGCAGCGCAGCGCCGACGGCCTCGAATGGATCTTCACCCTGCGCGGCGACGCGCGCTTCCATGACCCGCAGGATCCGCCGCTGTGGCCGGGCCGCACGCGCGCGCTCGAAGCCGCCGACGTCGTGGCCTCCTTCGTGCAGCACGCCGACCCGCGCGACGGCCGCTTCAACACCTGGATCGCCTACGACGACCTCTTCCCGGGGCTGGACGAGCTGCGCGAAGCCTTGCACGGCGACGACGCCGACGCCTTGCTGCGCGCCGCGATGACGGCGGGCGTCGCCGGCATCCGCGCGCTGGATGCCCGCCGCGTCCAGTTGCGCCTCACGCGCCCGGACGGCTTCCTGCTGCAGCGCCTGGCCTCGCAGGCCTTCGCCGTGATTCCGCGCGAGCGCGCCTTCGGATCGGCGGAGGATCGCCGTGACCGTCCGATCGGCAGCGGACCCTTTGCCGTCGCGCGCTGGGATCCGGGCCAAGGAGTCGTCTTCCGCGCGGTGCCCGGCTGGCGCGCGGCCGCCGACCTCGAGGCCGGCGACCGCCGCCTGCCGCAGGAAGTGCGCTTCGACCTGGTGCGCGAGGGCTCCGCGCGCAGCCTGCTCTTCGACCAGGGCCGGCTGGATCGCCTCTCCCTCGGGGGCGAGATGCTCGCCGGCTACGTCGCCGACGGCGCGCTGAAGCCGGAATGGGCGGCGCGCGGCGTGCGCCTGCGTCCGCTGGAACTGCCGGACTTCAACTTCGTGGTGTTCAACTGGCGCGATCCGGTGATCGGCAGCGTGCCCGGCGACGACGCGGCTGAAACGCGCCGCCGCGCCCTCCGGCGCGCCCTGGCCCTCGCCTGTCCGAGCGACGGCTGGCTGCAGGTGGTGCGCGGCGGCGCGGGCGGCGTGCCGGTCACTCGCTTCCTGCCGCCGGTGGTGCCGGAGGCGGCCGGCCTGCCGGAGTATCCCTGGCGCGGCCCGGATCTCCCGCGCGCCCGCGCCGCCCTCGCCGCTGCCGGGCACCCGGACGGCAAGGACCTGCCGGAACTGGTCTTCGACCTCAGCGGCGGCGACGCCCTCAGCCTGTCCTTCGGCGAACTCTACGTGCAGAACCTCGCGGCCATCGGCGTGCGCTGCCGCGCGCGGCCGAACGCCTGGGAGCAGGTCCGCGAGCGCATGCGCCGCGGCGAGTACCAGTTCAGCCTGCAGTCCTGGACCCTGGACTGGCCGGATGCGGCGCAGATCTACGCCCTCTTCGAGTCCGCCGGCCGCGGCGGCGAGACCAATCTCGCGCAATTCGCGCGCGCCGACTACGACGCCGCGCTGGCGCGCCTGCGCGCGAGCGCGGCGCCCGAAGAGCGCCTCCGGCTGTGCCAGGCGCTCGACGCCATCCTCGCGGAGGAGTGCGTCGGCGTGCCGCTCGATCACCGCCGCGGCTATCTTCTGATCCAACCCTGGCTCGACGGAGCCGAGTCCCAGCCCTTCGACCCGATCGCGTGCAAGCATCTTCGCCTCGGGCAGCGTCCCTGACGCGCCGGCTCGCCGCGCGCATGGCCGGCGCCGCCGCCCTGCTGGCGGGCGCCGTGCTGCTGCTCTTCCTGCTGCTCGAGAGCGGCGCCGCCGGCGATCCGGCGCGGGCGGAAGCCGGGCCCGACGCCTCCGCCGCCGAGCTCGGCGCCGCCCGCGAGCGCCTGGGAATGGTGAAGGATTATCGCGCGGACGCCGTGCGCCTGGAATTGGACGGCCCGCCGCGGCGCCTGTCCCTGCGCATCGAGGACGGCGTCCTTGCCCTGCGCGAAGGCGCCGGCGGCGAGCGCGCGCGCCTGCCGCTGGCGTCCGTCTCCCTCGGCGAACTGGCCGCCGCCTTGCAGGCGGCCGCGGCCCGCCTCGACCCGCCCGCCGTCCTGTGCGCCACGTGCGCTCCCGAGTTGCGCAACGCCCGCGCCGCGGGCCTCGCCGCCGGCCTCGACGGCGCGCGCGCGGATCTCGAACCGGGTTTCCCCGCGCACCTGCCGTGGGCCGCGCCCGTGCCCCTCCTCGTCCGCGTCGGCGCGCGCCTCGCCGCCGTCGCCCGCCTGGATTTCGGCCGCGATCGCGCAGGCCGCCTCATCCTGCCGGAGCTCGCGGCGCGCGGCGCGCGTTCCTTGGCCTACGCCTTGCCGGCGTTCCTGCTCACGACGGCGCTCGCACTCGCCCTCGCCTTGTTGTGCGCGGCGCGGCGCGGCTGGCTCGACCGCGCGCTGATGGCGGCAAGCGCCGTCCTGACTTCGCTGTCCGCGCTCGCGCTCGTGCCCATCATGCGCCGCGACTTCACAGCCGATCTCGGCCTGTTGCCGCTGCGGCCGTGGTCCCCCCACTACCTGCCCCTCCTCGCCCTCCCGGCGCTGACGTGGACCCTGATCGCGCTGTGGCCGGAACTGCGCCTCTACCGCACGCTCGCCGTGGAGGAAGCCGAGCGGCCGTGGTTGCGCGCCGCGCGCGCGCGCGGCTTGCCGGAGCGCCGCCTCCGCTGGGGCCACGTGGCGCCCAATCTCGCCGGCCCCGTGCTCGCGCACGCGGCGGTCACGCTGCCGTACCTTTTCCTGGGATCGCTCGTGCTCGAGCGCGCCTACGACGTTCCCGGTCTCGGCGAATATCTGACGCAGGCCCTGGCCGCGCCGGACGCGCGCGCGCTCGAGGCGGCGACGCTGGCGGCAGCGGCGGCATTCCTGCTGGCGCACGCCGTCGCGAGCGCCCTGGCGGCGGCGCTGGATCCGCGCATGCGCGCCTCCGCGGCGGAGACGGCATGAAGCCGCGGCTGCCCCTCGCCGTCCTCGCGCTCTACGCGCTGGCCGCCGCCGCCGCCGCGCTCGGTTTGTTCGACGCGGCGCCGGACCTGGCGCGGGCATGGCGGCCGCCCTCCGCCGCGCATTGGTTCGGCACGGACCAACTCGGCCGCGACGTGCTGGCGCAGGCGCTGGCGGGCACGCGCGTCGCGCTGCACGTCGGCATTCTGGCCGGCGGCACCGCCACCCTGCTCGGCGGCGCGCTCGGCATGGCGGCGGGCTGGCGCGGCGGCCTGCTGGACCGCGCGGTGCTGAGCGCCGGCGCGCTCGTCGCCTCCGTTCCAGGCGTCCTGTTGGTGCTCGTGCTCGGCTTGTTCTTCGGCGGCGGCGCCACCGGCGCCTTCCTGGCGGTCGGATTGGTTTCCTGGGTCGGCACCAGCCGCATCACCCGCGCCGAGACCTTGCGCTTGCGCGGCGCCGACTTCGTGCTCGCGGCGCGCGCCAGCGGCGCCGGCGGCGCGCGCATCGCTCTGCGGCACTTGCTGCCGAACCTGGCGCCGGCCCTGGGCGTGCAGTTCGCCCTGGCCTTCGTCTTCGCGGTGAAGGCGGAAATGGTCCTGACCTTCTTCGGTCTCAGCGCCGGCGAGGGCGCCTCCTGGGGCCGCATGCTGGCCGACGCCTGGGGCTTCGAGGACCTGGCGCAAGGCCGCTGGGCGCGCCTTCTGGCGGTGAGCGCCGCGGCCGCCGGACTGGTGCTGGCGGTCCACGCGATGGCGGATCGTCTGCGCGAGCGCGCCGCCGCCGCCGCCGCGCCGCTGGCCTGAGCCGCGGCGCGAGGCCTCAAGCCGTCAGCGGCGCGAAGGCGTATTTCTTGCCGTCGTGCGCGAACTTGCCGATCGGCGTGGACGGGTCGTGGTAGAGCAGATTCCACCAGCCCTCGCGCGCGGCGCGCGGAATCCACGCGTTGCGCACCTCCCACGATTTCGCGGCATTCATGTCGTAGGCCATGATGAAGGGCAAGTGCACGTGATTGGCGGTGGGCACCACGTCGGCCCAGAAGCAGGCGGTCGCGCCGGCGTCCTGCAAAAGCACGATCGCCACGCCGTCGGAGTGGCCGCCGACTTCGACCATGCGCAAGCCGGGCAGAATCTCCCGCTCGCCGCTGAAGGTGTGGATGAGGCCGGCGTCCACGAGCGGCTGCACGTCCTCGCGGCGATAGGAGGCGCGCCGCAGGTGGTCCGGGTTGAGCGCCGCCTGCAGCTCGATCGCCGGGGTCCAATGCTCCGCGCGCGGAAATACCGGCTTGCCGTCCGGTCCGCACACCGCGCCGATGTGATCCCAGTGGCAGTGGGTCATCAGGCAGTGCGTCACCTGCGCCGGCGCGACGCCGGCGGCCTGCAGCGAAGCGGTCAGCTCGCAGCCGCCGCCGTGCTCGATGTGGAACATGGCGCGCTGCTTGTCGCTCCAGCGGCGGCCGATCCCGGGCTCGATCACCACCTTCCACTCCCCTTTCTCCAGCAGGAAGGGAGTGGTGGACAGCGGCACGGTGTGATCCGCGTTCACCGGCGTGAGTTTTTCCCACACCGGCCGCGGCACGACGCCGAACATGGCGCCGCCGTCCAGCGCGAAGGTGCCGTCGCGCAGCGCGGTGACGCGCCAGCCGCCGAGCGACACGCTGCGGGCCGCGGCCATAGTCAGGCGCCGGCGTGCGCACCGCGCACGAGATTGCGCGAGATGATGAGCTTCTGCACCTCGCTGGTGCCTTCGCCGATGGTGCAGAGCTTCGCGTCGCGGTACATCCGCTCCACCGGGTATTCGCGCGAGAAGCCGTTGCCGCCGAGGATCTGGATCGCCTCGTAGGTGGCGCGCATGCACACCTCGCTGGCGAAGTACTTGGCCAGCGCCGCCTCGTGGCCGAAGGGCCGGCCGGCGTCCTTGAGGCGCGCCGCGTGGTACACGAGATGTCGCGCGGCCTGCACTTCCGTCTCCATGTCGGCCAACTTGAAGGCCACCGCCTGGTGGCCGCTGAGCGGCCGCCCGAACTGCTGGCGGTCGCCGGCGTACTTGAGCGCATAGTCGAGCGCGCCCTGGGCGATGCCGAGGGAGAGCGCGCCGATCGAGATGCGTCCGCCCTCCAGCGTGCGCATGAAGGTCGCGAAGCCCTCGCCGGCGGCGCCGAGCACCGCGTCCTGCGGCAGCTGGCAATCCTTGAACACCAGGTTGACCCAGTCCGAGCCGCGCATCCCGAGCTTCTCCTCGCCGGGGAGGATCTGGAAGCCCGGCTGGTCGCGGTCGATCACCATCGCGGTGATGCCCTTCGCGCCCTTCTCCTTGTCGCACTGGGCGGTGATCACGAAGGACTTGGCGTGGCTGCCGTTCGTGATGAAACATTTCGCGCCGTTGACCACGTAGTGGTCGCCGCGCAGCGTTGCGGTGGTCTGCGTGCCGGCGCTGTCCGAGCCGGCGTTGGGCTCGGTCAAGCCGTAGGCGCCCATGAATTCGCCGCTGACGAGCCCGGGCAAGTAGCGCTGCTTGAGGGCGTCGCTGCCGAAGGCGTAGATCGGCCAGGTGCCGAGGCTGACGTGCGCCGCGTAGGACAAGGCCGTCGAGGCGTCCACCCGCGCCATCTCCTCGACCGCCAGGATGTAACTGAGGTTGTCCATGCCGGCGCCGCCCCACTGCTCGGGGAAGGGCAGTCCGGGCAGGCCCAACTCGCGCATCGCCTCCCAGGCGGGCTGGTTGAAGCGTTTGTGCTCGTCGCACTCGCGGGCGCCGGGCTCGAGCACCTCGAGCGCGAAGCGGCGCACCGTCTCGCGGATCATCGCCTGCTCTTCAGTCAGATCGAAGTTCGTCGTCATGGTTACTTGAGCACGCTGCGCGAGATGACCAGGCGCTGGATGTCGGTCGCGCCCTCGTAGATTTCGGTGATGCGCGCGTCGCGGTAGTGCCGTTCGGCGGCGAACTCCTTGGTGTAGCCGGCGCCGCCGTGGATCTGCACCGCGTCTTGCGCCGCGCGGTTGCAGGCGCGCGAGGCGAACAGTTTCGCCATGGAGCACTCCTTGGTGCACGGCAGTCCCTGATCGCGCATCCAGGCGGCGCGATGCACCAGCAGGCGCGCGGCGTCGAGCTCCGTCGCCATGTCGGCAAGCTTCCAGGCGATCGCCTGGAACTGGCTGATCGGCTTGCCGAACTGCTGACGCTGCTGCGCGTACTGCGCGCTCTCCTCCAGGCAGGCGCGGTGGATGCCGAGGGCCTGCGAGCCGATGCCGATGCGGCCGCCGTCGAGAGTGTCGAGCGCGATCTTGAAGCCCTCGTTCAGCTTGCCGACGACGTCGGCGTCCGGGACGAACACGTCCTCGAGCACCAGTTCGGTCGTGGAGGAGGCGCGGATGCCCATCTTCTCCTCCTTCTTGCCCACCTTGAGCCCGGCGGCGTCCGCCGGCACGAGGAAGGCGCTGATGCCGTAGCCCTTCTTGGCGGCCGGATCGGTCATCGCGTACACCACGAACAGGCCCGCGTGGGTGGCGCTGGTGATCCAGGCCTTGGTGCCGCTCAGGCGCCAGCCGCCGTCCGCCCGCTTGGCGAGGGTGCGCAGCGCGGCCGCATCGGAGCCCGCCTGCGGTTCGGTCAGGCAATAGGCGCCCAGCAGCTCGCCGCTGGCGAGCCGCGGCAGCCAGCGGCGCTTCTGCTCCTCGTTGCCGTGCTTCGCCAGCATCGAGCACATCAGCGACAGGTGCACAGAGAGGGTCACGCCGACGGAGGCGTCGGCGGCGTTGATCTCCTCCAGCAGGATGGCGCAATGCAGGTTGCCCAGGCCGGCCCCGCCATAGGCCTCCGGCACCGTGAGGCCGAGAAACCCGGCATTGGCGGCTTCGCGCACGGCTTCCTCCGGGAAGCGCTCCTCGGCGTCGAGGCGCGCGGCGTGGGGCCGGAGGATCCGATCGGCGAAATCGCGCGCCGACGCGCGGATCATCTCGTGCTCTTCAGTGGCGGCGAACTGCATGCTGCGATCCGGCCGCTGTTCATGGCGGCGCGGGCGATCCGCCATTCTACCCGACGCGTGCCTCCGGCTAGAATCGTCCGGCATGACATCGAGCGGCACCAGCGCCGGACGCGGATGGCTGCACTGCGCGCTCAACGCCGCGGCCGTCGCCGGCGGTCTCGCGCTGCTCGACGGCTGGCTGCAGGGCGGAAATCCGCTGCCGATGCTGCGCGTGCCGGTGATGGCGTACTCCGTGATCGGCAACTGGGGCATCGCCGGCGTCGTGTTGCTGCTGGCGTGGCCGGTGCTGCGCAAGGATCCGCCGCGGCCGAGCACCGGCATGGCGATCGGCGCCTTCGCCGGGTGCGCGCCGCTGCTCTTCGGTCTCATTCCCGGAGCCTTCGAATCCTTCCGCATCGCGCTCGCGCACATGGGATCCGTGGCCGTCGCGCTGCTGGTGTTCGCGCTGGCGCGACCCGGCTTGTCCCTGCGCGCGGCGAGCCTGCTGGCGGCGGCGCCGGCCGGCGTGCTGGCGGCCGCGCTGCTCCTTCCTAACGAACTGCCCGCTCTGCGCTCGGCGGAGGCCGCCGCCGACGACCGGCGCCTTGCCGAGATCGGCGGGCGGCCGCTGGCGCCGCCGGGCGCGCCGAATCTCGTGCTCATCTCGGTGGACACGCTGCGCGCCGACGCGCTGGTGCCGGATGAAAACCGGCCAGGCGTGCCCGCCGCGCCGGCGCCGTTCCTGCAGAGCCTGCGCGAGGGTGCGGCGCTGTGGGCGCCGTACGCGCTGTCCTCCAGCGACCAGACCCTACCCGGCCACGTCGGCATGCTCGCCGGCATGGACGCGATGGCGCATGGCGTGCGCAGCAATTCCGAGACCCCCGCCGGCGACTTGCGCTTCCTGGCGCAGATCCTGCGCGCGGGCGGCTACCGCACGAGCGCCACCATTGCGAACGGTTTGATCGGCGCGACGACGGCGATGGATCGCGGCTACGACTCCTTCAGCGAGCAGCCCGTGGAGCTCGCGCTCTTCGGGCTGAACTTTTCGCCCTGGCTCGACGCCCACACCTGGATCGGCCGCTGCTCGCCGGCGCGCCGCAACGCGCAGCTCTTCGCGCAGTTGTTCTACCGCCGCGCCTGGTCGCGCCGCGCGCTGCCCATCGGGGAGCGCACCCTGCGCGCCGCGCAGGAGCAGGCGGAGGAGCCCGCGCCGGACGACGCGCCGCAATTCCGTTTCGTCCACTTCATGGATCCGCACACCGACTACGAACCGCCGAGCCCGTGGCGCGGCCGTTTGTCGCAGGCGGCGGCGGACGGCGTGGCGGCGGAGTACCTGCCCGCTTCCGGCGCGGTCCTCAGCGCCGCGCTGGCGGAGCGGGTGGAGCGCGACTTGGGCGGCGCCGCCGCGGACGCCGCGCGCCGCGCCGCGGCCTACTACCACCTCGTCTACCTCGAGGAGGTGATGTACACCGACGACTGCCTGCGGCGCCTCACGGCCTCCTTGAGCGCGAACGGCCGCCCGACCGTCTTCCTGCTCACCGCCGATCATGGCGAGATGTTCGGCGAGCACGGACTGATGGAGCACGCGAACGGCTTGTGGGAAGAGAATCTGCGCGTCCCCTTCCTGCTGTGGGGCGCGAACGTGCCGGCGGGCCGCCTGCCGTGGGTGCCGCAACTCGCCGACGTCGCGCCGACACTGCTGACCTTGGCGGGTCTGGCCGTGCCGCCCGAGATGACGGGACAAAGCGTCGTCCTCCCGGCCGACGGCAGCCGCCCGGACGGCTCGCGCGCCCCCGCGGCGCTGCGCGTGCCGGCCGCCGCCGAGCGCGACCACGTCGCCGCGGAGGCCACCGAGGTCAGCGTGCGCCGCGGCGCCTGGAAGTGGACGGGCGTCTGGGACGCGGCCGCTCCGCCGGCGGCGCCGCTGCGCATCATCGACCTCGAAGGGGACCCCTTCGAGCAGAACCCGCTCCCGGAACTGCCCGCGCTCCTGCGCGAGGCGCTCGCCGCCGTCCTGCCGCGCGACACTTGGCCGCAGCGCAAGCGCGTGGAACTTGGCGGCGCCCATGCCGGCCTGCTGCAACAGTTGAGTTACGTGGGCAACTGATCCCATGCTGACCGTCGCTCTCGTCCTCGCCTGCGCCCAGCAGCCGGCTCCCGAGCCGCTGCTCGGCACCTTCCCGCTGGATCCCGTGGCGCTCCTGCGCGACGGCCGGGAGACGCGCGGCCGCGACGAGTTCGCCGCGGTGCATGCGAACTGGCGCTACCTCTTCGCCAGCGACGCGGAGCGCGCGGCATTCCTCGCGAAGCCGGAGGATTTCGCGCTCCAACTCGGCGGCGCCTGTGCGCGCATGGGCGCGCTGTCGCCGGCCGGCCGGCCGGAGATCTTCGCCGTCGCGGACGGCCGGCTGTACCTCTTCGCCTCCGAAGCATGCCGCGCGACCTTTCTCCAGGATCCGTCCAAAGTGCTCGAGCCCGACCAGGATCCGGATTTTGCCAGCACTCCGGCCGAGCGCGCCGCCGGTGCGGCCTTGCTCGCCCGCGCGGTGGAGTGGATCGGCGGGGCCGAGCGTCTCGATCGCGCGACGGTGCTTTTCAGTCGCCAGCAGGAGAGCGAGAGCGGGGGCGTGAAGCACTATGCCGCCGACGCCTTGCTGCTCGCGCCCGGCGGCTGCACCCGCCGCGAGAGCGCCAAGGACGCGGATTTCACCGTGCTCGTGCTCAGCGCCAGCGACGCCTTTCAGGCCAGCCCGGCGGGCGTGCGCACCCTCCATCCCGCGCAGCGCCGCGCGCTGCAGCGCCGGCATCACCGCGACGTCATCGGCCTGCTGCAAGCGCGCGCCCTGCCGGGCTTCGTCGCCGCCAGTCCTGGCCCGGGCCGGCTCCTCGTCCGCTTCGACGGCACCACGCAGGAACTGGAAGTGGATCCGGCCAGCGGCGAGATCACCAGCCAGACCTTCACCGGCTGGAGTTCCAACCTGATGGTGGGACGCGCGCAACGGCGTTTCCGTCACTGGCAACTCGCCGGCGGCGTGCGCGTGCCGACCGCCTGGGATCTGGAGTTCGACGGCAAGCCGGACCAGGGCCAGGACTTTCTCGCCGCCGGCTACGCCCTTGCGGTGCTGGAGGCGCCGCCGGCCAAGGCCTTCGCCCGTCCCTAGGGCGCCGCCGGGTAGGCGTAGAAGCCCTCCCCGGATTTCCGTCCCAGTTTCCCGGCGGCGACCATGCGGCGCAGATTCGGCGCGGCGCGGAACTTCGGATCGCCGAATTCCTGCAGCATGTAGTCGAGGATGTTCAGGCAGACGTCGAGGCCGATGAAGTCGGCCAGCGTCAGCGGCCCCATCGGATGATTCATGCCCAGCTTCATGATGACGTCGATGTCCTCGCGGGTGGCGACGCCCTCGTGCAGGCAGAAGGCCGCCTCGTTGATCATCGGCATCAGCACGCGGTTGGAGATGAAGCCGGCGTAATCCT
>CAZDMB010000056.1:0-13649 GCA_964506175.1 uncultured Planctomycetales bacterium
ACCAGCTCGCGCGCTGAGCGGCGGCGCGGGCGCTCCCGGGGCGACCGCGCGCGCCGCGCCTAGACGTCCAGGTTCTCGACTTCGTGCGCGTGCTGCTCGATGTACAGCCGCCGCGGTTCGGTTTCGTCCCCCATCAGCATGGCGAAGGTGCGGTCGGCCTCGAAGGCGTCCTCCAGGCGGATGCGCTTCAGCTTGCGGCGCGCCGGATCCATCGTGGACTCCCACAGCTGGTCCGGGTTCATCTCGCCGAGGCCCTTGTAGCGCTGCACGTCCACTTGCTTCATCGCGATCTCGCGGAAGAGCTGGACGAGTTCGAGCGCGCTGGTGGCGGTGCGCTCCTCCTTGCCGCTGCCGACGCGATACGCCGGACCGGAGCCGTTGGCGCCGCCGCCGGCAAGCACCGGGAAACCCTGCTCGCGCAAGGCGACGAGCGCGGCCTGCGCGGTGGCGCGCTCATGCAAGTGAAAGATCCACACTTCGGCGTTCTCGCGGGCGACGCCGCCGTCCTGGCCGTCCTGCCACACCGGCCGCCGGGCGTTGGCCGCGAGGTGGCCCTCCAATTCGGAGTGCGTCCAGAAGAAGGTGCGCTGCCGGCCGGCGGGCTCGACCGCCACGGCGATCGGCAACTCGCCGCGCGCGTCCACCTGCGCCAGGACTTCGGCGGCGCTGGTGCCGCGGCGCTCGATGCGCATGCCGGCGGTGGCGCGGTCGAGCCGCTGCAGCTGGCCCAGGAGCACGCGCAGGATGTCCGCCTCGACGGCGGTGCCGTCCGGCAGGCTGAGGCGCGCGTGCGCGGCCACCGCGTCGGTGAGCGCCGCGCGCAGCTGATCCTCGTCGTGGATGTAGCGATACTCCTTCGAGCCCTTCTTCTGCACGCGGTAGAGCGGCGGGCAGGCCACGTAGACGCGATTCGCCTCGATCAGCGCCTTCATCTGGCGGAAGAGGAAGGTCAGGATCAGGGTGCGGATGTGGGAGCCGTCCACGTCCGCGTCGGTCATGATGATGATCTTGCCGTAGCGCGATTTCTCGGGATCGAAGTCCTCGGCGATGCCGGCGCCGATCGCCTGAATCATCGTCTGCAGCTCCTGGTTCGCGAGCACGCGGTTGGCGGTGTTCTTCTCGACGTTCAGGATCTTGCCCTTCAGCGGCAGGATGGCCTGGAAGCGGCGATCGCGCCCGGTCTTGGCTGAACCGCCCGCGGAATCGCCCTCGACGATGTAGAGCTCGGTCTCGTCGCGGTCCTTCGACTGGCAGTCGGCCAACTTGCCCGGCAGCGAGCCCGAGGAGAGCGCGCCTTTGCGGCGCACGAGGTCGCGCTGTTTGCGCGCCGCCTCGCGGGCGTCGCGCGCCAGCAGCGCCTTGCGCAGAATCGCGGTGCGCTGATCCTTGTGCTTCTCCAGATAGTCGCCGAGACACTGATTCATCACGCCGGCGACGACCGCCTCGGCTTCCCGCGAGCCGAGCTTGCCCTTGGTCTGGCCCTCGAACTGCGGATCCGGAATCTTGAGCGAGACCACCGCGTACAGGCCCGCCTTGTAGTCCTCGCCGGTGGGCGGGTCTTCGTCCTTCTTGAGAAGATCGGTCTCCTTGAGGAATTGATTCAGCGTGCGCGTCAGCGCCGAGCGGAAGCCCGAGAGGTGCGTGCCGCCGTCCGCCGTGCGGATGTTGTTGGCGAAGGTGTAGACGCCTTCGTTCCAGTCGTCGGTGTAGCGCAGAGCGACCTCGACGGTGAACGTCTTGGGGCCCTCGGTCACGTCCTTCTGGAAGTGGACGATCTCCGACAGCGGTTCGCGGCCCTGCGTCAGATCGCGGATGAAGGCCACCAGGCCTTCGGGGTAGTGAAAGGTCTCTTTGCGGCCGCTGGCCTCGTCTTCGAGCACCAGCTTGAGGCCGCTGGTCCCCATCAGGTAGGCGAGTTCGCGCAAGCGCGTGCGCACGACGTCGAAATCGAAGCCGTCGTGCTGGAACATCGTCCGGTCCGGACGGAAGCTGACGCGGGTGCCGCGGCGTTCCGCCGTCCCCAGTTGGCGCAGATCCTCGGTCTTGACGCCGCGCGAGAACGAAATTTGGTAGTGCTTGCCCTCCTTGAACACCTCGACGGCCATGCGCTCGGAGAGCGCGTTCACCACCGCCGCGCCGACCCCGTGCAGGCCGCCCGAGACGCTGTAGGCCTTGCCGTCGAACTTGCCGCCGGCGTGCAGCTTGGTCATCACCAGCTCGACGGCCGGCATCTTCTCCACGGGGTGCATGTCCACCGGGATGCCGCGGCCGTCGTCCGTCACCGTGGCGGAGCCGTCGCGATTCAGCGTCACGTGCACTTCCGTCGCGTGCCCCGCCAGCGCCTCGTCCACCGAGTTGTCGACGATCTCCCACAACAGATGGTGAAATCCGTTGAAGGACGTGTCCCCGATGTACATCGCCGGGCGCTTGCGAACGCCTTCCAGGTCCTTGAGGAACTGGATGGCGGAGGAGTCGTAAGCTGCGGGTTGCGTTTTCGTGCTCATGAATCAGGCGCGCCGGAAATCCAGCGCGCGGACTTCCGTCAGCGGAAGCGTGCCGCTCATGCGGAGGGCGTCGTTGAGGAGGCGAAGGAGCTCGTGCGAACGGAAGCCGCGCAAGTCCTCGAGCAGCGGCGAAGAATCCACGGCGATGGTCAACTTGCCGCCGCGAAAGGCGACGGCGCGGCAACGCGGGCGCCATGCGGGCGGCAGCACGCGCTCCCAGCTGGCGAAGATCTGCTCATGGGAAGTGGCGCGGGACCATCCTTGGCGATGAAAAGTTCGGGTCACCAGGTCCCCCAACGGGACGGGCTGGGAGCGGCGCGCGCGCGGCTGCATCAGGAAAGCATGCTCAGCGGCATCACCACGTAGTTGTAGTCCTCGCCGAGCACGAATTTGGCGGGCCGCGTGGATTCGTCGAGTTGCATCTCGATCGCCTCGGAGTGCGCAGCCTTGAGGCCGTCGAGGAGATAGTTCGGGTTGAAGGCTGTCTTCATGCCCTCGCCGACGTAGTCCACTTCGAAGTTGGCCGAGGCCCGGCCGCGGCCCTCGTGCTCCGACGCGACCTCGAGGTTGTTGGCGGTGACCGCCAGCCGCACGACTGCCGCGGAGTCCTGGGTCAGGTGGCTGGCAAGGCGCAGTTTGCGCGTGAAAGCGTCGCGATGCGCGCGCACCACGTGCTTGCCGTCCTTCGGAATGACGTTGTCGTAGTTGGGGAACTCGCCGGCGAGCACGCGGCCGAAGGATTCCAGGTTGCCGATGCGGAAGCCCGCCTGATTGCCGAGGAACCAGATCTGCACCTGGTCGCTGCCCTCCTCCTGGCCGAATCGCAGGATCTGGTCCAGGACCTTGGGCAACAGCACGGCGCGATGCTTCTTGGCGGCGCCGCCTGCGGCCGGGCGCCGGATGCAGGCCAGGCGCCGCCCGTCCGTGCCGACCAGGGTCACCTCGCCGTCGCGCAACTCGATGAGGACGCCCTCGGTGGCGAAGCGCGTGTCCTGCACTCGCGAGGTCGCGAAGCGCGTGGACTGGACCATCAGCAAGAAATCCGCCTTGGCCAGGATCAAGTCCGCGTCGCGGTCGAAACTGGGCGCGCCGACGAATCCGCGATCGCCGGCGGCGCCGTTCTTCGTGCCGGCCGTCGCGCTGGATTCCATCGTCACCAGGACGCAGCGATCTTCGCCGGCGAAGACCTCGCACTGCCCGCCTTCCTTCAGCTCGATGCTGACGGTTTCCGCCTCGACGTCGCGGATGATGTCCACCAATTCCGGCCCGGGGATGACGGCCCATCCGGGCTGCTCGACCTGCACCATGTCGATGCGGTAGCGCACCGCCATGTCATGGTCATTGGCGGTGAGGACGACGCCCTGATTGTTCGCCTCGATCAGCACGCCGCCGTACAGCGGATTGCTGGGTTTCCGGTCGATCGCCATCTCCACACGCTGCAGAGCGTCGCGGAAGGCGATCCGGTCAATGAGGAATCTCATGCCTGCAAGGCCCTCCAGGGGGCGGCGTCGAACGCCTCTTCTAGGGAATCTAGAGAGAAGGAATTCGTCGTCTTAGTATAGGATGTTGGGAAGCTTCGAGAAAGCCCGAATCCGGCGCGGAAATGCCCATCTACAAAGGATTTAGGTGCGTTTCGCCGGAGCCGGAAGGGGGTTCCGAGGCTGCGGAGAAAATGTGCAAAAAGAGCCCGGTTCCCCACCGCTTTGCGGGGGTGGGCCCGCGCTTGTGGAAGAACGGCTCCGGGACCGCCCGCCATCAACGCGGAATCCACGAGGTTTCCACCCTGGCCGCGCTGCGTAAGGCTCAGGCGCGGCGCGCCAAACCGTTGCGCGACAGGCGCTCGATGTCCGCCACGCGGCGTGCGTAATCCCCGTCCACGCGCATGCGATCCGCCACCTTCTGGATGGCGTAGATCACCGTGCTGTGGTCGCGTCCGCCGAAATACGCCCCGATCTCCTCCAGGGAGAGCGGCGTCAACTTGCGCGCGAGATACATGGCCACCTGGCGCGGCCCGACGACGGACTGCGACCGCCGCTTCGACTGCAGATCCGCGAGCTTGGCGCCGAACTGGCCGACGACGGCCTCGAGCACGTCCTCCATGCGCACGACGCGCCGGCCTGCGGCCGCGGTGGTTTGCAGGGCGCGCTGCGCCAGACGGAGACTGATCGGTTGGCCGTCGAGCGCCGCCAGCGCCCGCAGATTGATCAGGCTGCCCTCGAGCTCGCGGACGTTGTCCACCACGTGCTCCGCGAGGAAGCGGCTGACGGATTCCGGCAGGTCGAAGCCGAGACGCTCGGCCTTGCGCTGCAGGATGGCGACCCGCGTCTCGTAGTGCGGTTTGTCGATCTGCGCCACGAGGCCCCATTTGAAGCGGCTGACCAGGCGGTCTTGCAGGCTCGGGATCTCTTGCGGCAGCGCATCGCTCGAAAGCACGATCTGCTTGCCCGCCGTGTGCAGGACGTTGAAGGTGTGAAAAAACTCCTCCTGCGTGCGCTGCTTGTTGGCGAGCAGGTGGATGTCGTCCACGATCAGCATGTCCGCTTGGCGGTAGTGATCGCGGAAAGCGTCGAAGGAGCCCTGCTTGAGCGCCAGGATGAAGTGGTTGGTGAACTGCTCGCAGGAAAGATAGAGGATGCGGATGTCCGGCTGGCGCTTGCGCACGCCATGGGCGATGGCCTGCACCAGGTGCGTCTTGCCCAGGCCGACCGAGCCATGGAGGAACAGCGGGTTGAAGGCCTCCGCCGGGCGATCGCACACCGCCATGGTGGCAGCGTGGGCGAAACGATTGCAGGCGCCGACGACGAAGGTGTCGAAGTTGTAGTCCGGGTGCAGGGAGAGCTGCTCGGGCGGACGGGCCGGCGGCGGGGCTAGAACGGCGCCGGCGGCGGGCTTCGCCGGGGCCGGCGCGGCGGGCGTCTCCATGGAACTGGGCAAGGCGTATTCCGGCGAGAACAGAACCTCCTCCAGATCCGCGTCCGTGAGCTGGACGCGGCAGTCGTCCACCGCGAGGACCTCGCGCACGACGGCCGCGTAGCCCTTCATCCGCTCCTGGTGCAGTTGCGTGGGGACCTCGATGACCGCGATCCCGCCATGCACCGACACCAGCCGCGAGCCGCGCAACCAGGCATCCAGCTCGCTCGCCCCGCGCTCTTTCTCGATGCGCTCCAGAACGGCGGCCCAGGCGGCCTCGAGGCTGGAGGGAGAAGCGGGGTTAGGGGGCATGGACGGGGGAGTGTCCTTCGTCGTAAGTGCTTGCGCAATAAGGCCTTAGGAGAGGCCGACCCGCGCGATAGCACTATACGCCGCGCCTTCGTGAGAGAACGAAGAAGTTTTCAACACTCCTCCGAAACCATGGAAAGACCGGGGGTTATGAATCTGCGACTTCGTAGAGACGCTGGGCCACGGCGATGAAGCGCGCGGCCGCGTCCTGCGCAGTGGAGCGCCGCAGGCCCGGTCCCACGCTGATGCGCACGGTGGCGCGCGCTGCGGCTTCGCTCAGGCCGCACGCCAACAGGACGGCGGAGGGCAACGGCGCACCGCTGGCGCATGCTGCGCCGCTCGCGAGGTCGAGCCCTTCCGCGTCGCAAGCCGGCAACAGCACGCGTCCGTCCACCGCGGGCAACGTCAACGAGAGCGTATTGGGCAGGCGCGGCCCGGCGCTCGGGTGATTGACGCTGAACGGGAGTTCGTGCTCGCGCACGCGCTGCAGAAACTCCTCCGTCCATGCGCTCGCTTGCGCGGCGAACTGCTCTTGCTCGCGCAGCGCCAACTCGAGCGCGAGCGCGAAGGCGGCGGCGAGCGCCGGCGTCTCCGTGCCGGCGCGGCGGCCGCGCTGCTGTCCCCCTCCCACCAGCAGGGCATCCAGCGTGGCGCCGTCTCGCAAACGCAACGCGCCGATGCCTTTGGGCGCGCCGAATTTGTGGCCGCTCACGGCAAAACTGTCCGCCGCCTCCAGCGCCGGATCCCACGGCAGCTTGCCGAAGCCCTGCACGGCGTCCACGTGCAGATGCGCGTCGCCGCCCGCGACAGCCGCGGCGCTCGCCAGATCCTGCACGGCGCCGGTTTCGTTGTTGGCCCACTGCAGCGCGATCACCGCTGCCGGCGCGTCCGCCGCCACGGAGACGAGCGCCGCGACGTCGGCGCGGGCGCAGCCGTCCACCGCGACGAGACGCAGCGCGTACCCCTCGCTCTGCAGCACACGCAACGGCGCCAGCACCGAAGGATGTTCCGCGGCCGAGGACAGCAACAAGGGCGTCTCGCCGCGGATGCGGCGGAGCGCCCGCGCCGCGCCGAATAGGGCCAGATTGTTGGCTTCCGTGGCGCCGCTGGTGAACAGCAATTCGCGCGGCGAGCAGCGCAGCGCCGCCGCGGCGCGATCGCGCGCGTCCTCGAGCACGGCCTGCGCGCGTCGACCGCTGCGATGCGCGGACGAGGGATTGCCCGGCGCGTCCTGCTCGACGCGTCGCCATTCCTCGATCGCCTCGGCGCGGGCGGCAATGCCCGCGTTGGCGTCAAGCGGAATCCGCTCCAGCGGCTTGCTCCTGCGCGGCGGCGGCCGGCTGCGGCTTGGCGCGCGCGCGCGGCGGCGCGGCGACGGCTGGCGCGCCGAGGTCCGCGCCGCTCACGCGGCGCCACAACTCGCGGGCGAGCTCGCGAAACTCTTGCGCTGCGCCCGAGTCCGGCGCGTACTCGAAGATCGTCTGCGCATGGCTCGGCGCTTCGGCGAGGCGCACGTTCACGCGCACGAACGTGGGCAGCACGATCTCGCCGAAGTGACGGCGCAATTCCTCCACGACTTCCCGCGAGAGATTGCGCTGCCGCGTGAACATGCCGACCAGGATGCCGACGAGCTCGAGGCGCGGATTGAGGCGGCGCTTCACGCGCTCGAGAACGTCGAGCAGCTGCGCCATGCCTTGCAGGGCGAAGAATTCCGCCTGCAGCGGCACGAGCACGCCGTCCGCCGACACGAGCGCGTTCAGCGACAGCGTGCCGAGCGACGGCGGACAGTCCAACAGCACGATGTCCGGCGCGTCCTTGGCGCGCCCGAGTTCGCGCAGGGCGTCGCGCAACAGGGTCTCGCGGCCGATCTCGTTGGCCAGCTCGGTCTCGGCGCCGGTCAGATCGAGGTTCGTCGGCGCGATCGCCAGGCGCTCCTTCTGCGTCGGTTGAATGACCTCGCCCAGTTTGTGCTGGCCGGCCAGCACCGTATAGATGGACGGGTCCCCCGGCGCCGGCATCCGGTCGAAGGAGATGGAGAGGTGCGCCTGCGGATCGAGGTCCACCAGCAGGACGCGCAAGCCGGCTTCCGCCAACGCGGCGCCCAGGTTCATGCAGGACGTGGTTTTCCCGACTCCGCCCTTCTGGTTGATGATCGCGAGGGTCCGCACGCCCGGAAGCCTGCCAGATCAGGGGTCCAGGAGCAAGAAGTTTGGCCCCTCACTAGTCCCGGATCTTGTGCGCTCCGTCAGTCGCTCCCACGCCGCGGCCTCCCACGGAAAGCGCATTCCCAGGGCGATCGGCGCGTGCAGCAGGCTGTAGCCCTCGTCCTGAGGGAGGCCCATCGGTCGCAGAGCCTGGTAGAGGTGATGCCACCGGCTGCGGCGGATGCCGGCGTGGTTGTCCAGGCAGCGCTCCGAAGCGCCGCGAAACTCCGCCAAGCCGCGGCGCACGGTCCGCTCCATCCGCGACCAGGCGCCCAGCAGGCCGGCGTCCACCTCCAGGGCGAGCGCGCGGAGACGGTCCAGGTCCTCGCCCCATCGCTCCTCGTTGCGCTCGAGGGCGTCGGCGAGTTCTCCGCTCAACTCTGGTCGATAGAGTTCGGCGTCGGCGCGCGCATCGCCGAGCAGTTCCTCCGGCCGGATTCCCAACTCTGCGCAATGCCGCCGCAAGCGTTCGCCGAGCCACACGAGGCGCGGCTCCGACTCGTCCTCGCGCGGCGGCGGATCGTCAAGCGAGGCGGCGCGCGCGCGCAGGCCTGGCAGCAGCCGCGGCAACAATTCGACGGCGGCGTCCGCCGGCGCGAGCCCGGGGCGCGGCAGGAACTTCTCCACCAGGGCGTGCAGGCCCTGCATCGGCGCGACGGTGTCGCGCACGGCGGCGGCGAACAGCTCGCGCTCGCGCGCATCGCGAAAAATCCCGTCGCGCGGGCCCGGCAGGCCGACGGGATCGCCGTGAGCGTTCTGCACGCGCAGGAGCGGCTCGCTCGTGCCAGGTTCATGCAGCACCAGGTCGAGGCGCTCGGGTCCGCCGGCGCGCACGCACGCGAGAGCGATCTGGTTGAAGGCGCGCAGGCCGCCGCCGGCGAACCCCGCGGCGGCGCGCACGGTGCGCGCGCCGCTCATCGCGCCGCTGCGCAGGCTGCGGCGAGATCCGCGCACATCTCGGCGAGCGCCGCCTCCGTGCGCGCTTCCCAGCTCGGCAGGTGTTGCAGATCCGCGCGCGCATGCGCGTGCAGCACGGAGCGGCTGGCGTTCACGACCGCGCCGAACCCGCGCGGATCGAAGGCGGGCGCGAGCCCGGCGGCGGTCCCTCCTTGCGCGCCATAGCCGGGGAGCAACAACGGCGCGTGCGGCATCAGCGCGCGGAAGCGCGCGAGCTCCCCGGGCCGCGTGGCGCCCACCACCGCGCCGATCGCGCTCCAACCGCTGGCATCGCGCAAGCCTTCGCCCCAGGCGGCAACTTGGCGCGCGACGAGTTCCGCCAGGGGCGGCGTGCCGTGCTCCTGGAACATTCCCGCGCCCGGGTTTGAAGTCTTCACCAGCACGAACAGCCCGGCGCCCGCGCTGCGTGCTGCGGCGATGAACGGCGCGCAGGCGTCCTCGCCGAGATAGGGATTGATGGTCAGAGCGTCGCTGCGCGGAACTTCGCCGCTGTGGCCGCCGAGCAGCCACGCTTCGGCATAGGCCTCCGCGGTGCTGCCGATGTCGCCGCGCTTGGCGTCGAGAACCACCAGCAGCCCGCGCGCCTGCGCCTGCTCGATGGCGTCGGCCATGGCGCGCATGCCGGGCGGTCCGAGTCGCTCGAAGAAGGCAGCTTGCGGCTTCACGGCGGCGGCGCGCGCGGCCACGACGTCGAGCAGGGCGCGGTGGAAGTCCGACAACGCCGCGGCCGCGGCGGTGGCCGTGCCGACCGCGCGCTCGCGGAATGGCGACGGCAGTTGTTCCAGCCGCGGGTCGAGTCCGACCATCGCCGGACTCCGCTTGGCCGCCACCGCGGCGAACAGGCGCTCCGCGAATCCTTGCCGCATGCGCCGAGGAGGATAGCGCCGCGCCTAGACGGCGAGGCCGTCGGGCGCGAGACGCACCAGCAGGTCGTCGAGAAACAGCAGGCCCGTCGGCGTCGCGCGGGTGCGCGTCGCGGCGCCGGCGCCGACGGTTTCGAGCAGGCCCTCCGCGTGCAAGGCGTCCCACTCGGGCTGCAGCGCAGTCGCTGGAGCGAGTCCGGTGCGCGCGAGCAGGCGCGCGTGCGCGACCCCTTCTTCGCGCAGGCGCAAGCCCATCATCAGCGCGTCGAACAACGCCGTGCGCGGCGCGGTGCGCTCGCGCTCCGCCGCGAGGTCCTCGCCGGCGAGGGCGGCCGCCTCGTAGGCGTCGGGCCGGGCCAAGTTCTTGCGGCGCTCACCGTCGCGCCATGAGGCCGCGCCCGCGCCGATGCCGACGTAATCCAAGGAGCGCCAGTAGGCGAGGTTGTGGCGCGCGGCCTCGCCGGCTCGCGCGAACGCGCTCACCTCGTAGGCGCCGTAACCGGCGCGCGCGCACACTTCCCGCGTCAGCTCGAAGAGCTCGCGGCAGCGCGCGCTTTCCTCGGAGACGAAGCGGCCGGCGGCGCGCAGACGCGTCAGCGCGGTTCCAGGCTCATAGGCGAGCTCGTAGCAGGAAAGATGTTCAGGCCCCCAGCCGATCACGGCCTCCAGATCGGCGCGCCAGACGGCGGGATCCTGGCCGGGGAAGGCGAAGATCAGGTCGCAGTTGACGCGGCGAAAGCCGGCGGCGCGGGCTGTTTGGAAGGCGCGTCGCGCCGCCGCGGCGTCGTGCACGCGGTCGTAGGCGGCGAGCACGTCCGCTTGCAAGGACTGGACTCCGAGCGAGATGCGCGTCACGCCGCCGGCGGCGCAGGCCGCCGCGCGCGCGGCGTCGAAGGACTCAGGGTTCGCCTCGAGAGTGACTTCACCGGCGCTGGCGCGAAAGCCGGTGATCGCGTCCAGGCCGGCGAGCAGGCGCGCGATCTCGGGCGCCGGCAGGAACGACGGCGTGCCGCCGCCGAAGAACACCGTCTGCGGACGCAGGTCCGTCGCGCGGGCGCGGGCTTCGGCCAGGACTGCGTCCACGTGGCGCGCCAGATTCTGGCCGGTCCAGGCGTAGGAGTTGAAATCGCAGTAGCGGCACTTGCGCACGCAGAAGGGCAAGTGCACGTAGAGCGAGACGCCATCCTCGCGCAGGGCGTCGGGCGGCACTGCGGCGGCCGCCAACGGATCGCGCGCGGCCGTCGCCTCAGGCGGTGCGCTTGCGCGCGCTGCTGCCGCCGTCCTGCTCCCGGTGTCGGTGTCCGGGGAGGATGTCATCGGCGGATTGTCCCTCGACGACGTAGGCATGCAGTTTGCGCAGGGCGTGGCGCTCGATCTGGCGCACTCGCTCGCGCGAGAGGCCGAGCTCCTCCGAGATCGCGTCGAGCGTCGCGGCCCCGTCGCCTTGGAGGCCGTAGCGCAGGCGCAGGACGGCGGCCTCGAGCGGGTCGATGAGATCCAGGATATCGCGCAGAGTGCGGAGGGCGTCCGCTTCCGTCACGATTTCTTCGGGTGTCTTGCTGTCGCGGTTGGTGTCCGCGTCGCGACGCTCGATGGCTTGCAGCATCTCCGGCGAGGCGTTGCCGCCACCATCCATGGTGCGCAGCGTCTGTTCCACCACTCGGCGGTTCGACTTCGAGAGCTTCAACTTCGACGCGATCTCTTCCGGCGACGGGCGTCGGCCGAGCTCGTGCAGCAGCAAGTCGGAAGCGCGATGCCACTTGGTGAGGATCTCCACCATGTACGAGGGCACGCGCACCGTCTTGACGTTGTTGATGATGGCGCGCCGAATCGTTTGCTGGATCCACCACGAGGCGTAGGTGGAGAAGCGGAAGCCGGCCTCGGGGTCGAACTTCTCAGTACCCTTCAGAAGGCCGATGTTGCCCTCGGCGATCAAGTCAGGAAAGGGCAGGCCGCGCCCGCGAAAGCGCTTGGCGATGGACACCACCAGGCGCAGATTGGCGCGAATCATCCGCTCGCGCGCTCCGGCGTCGCCTTCGCGGACGAGGCGGCCGAGCGCGACCTCTTCCCCTGCGGAAAGAAGCGGGACCTCGTCAATCTCACGAAGGTAGGTCTCGAGGCAGCGGTCGGAAGCGATGGGTGGTCTCCGCAGGCAGGGCCTGACGCAGCCGCTCGCACGGCTGTGGTGGGTAGGACTCCTTCGGATTCCGGCAGGTTCCGCCTGTAACGCGGATTTCCAACTTCCTAAGCAGCGGCGACGCGCTGGGAGGGAGATGCAGACCCGCGTTCAGCCGGGACGACTGCGAGCGAGCATCGGCGCGCGTAAGTGCTTGCCCAGCAAGCGGAAGCGTCTGCTACAATACAAATGTATTGTTAATCCCCTTCCTGGGGCGGAGCGGCGTGGACCCCCTTCTGGGCCTGATTTGAAAGGCTGGTCACGTTCTCGCTACTGTTGCGTTCGTGGCATCCATGAACCAACCTCGCAAGCTCGGCCGGGGCCTCGGCTCCCTTCTCGCCACCCGTCATGGTCAGGAGGCAACCCCTGCTGCGGGAGAGGGGCCTCTCTGGGTGGACTGGGCGCTGCTCCACCCCAGCCGTGAGCAGCCGCGCAAGGCGGTGGACAAGGGTCTGGAGGGCTTGGCGGAGTCCCTGCGTCGGCATGGCATGATGCAGCCGATTCTCGTCACGCGGCGGGAGGATGGGCAGTTTGAGATCCTCGCTGGAGAACGGCGCTGGAGAGCGGCGCAAATCGCAGGCATGAAGAGTGTGCCCGTTCTTGAGCGCGCCGACCCGGCAAGTCCTGGGGAGCGCCTCGAGCTCGCGCTGATCGAGAACATTCAGCGGGAGGACTTGGATCCCATCGAGCGGGCATTCGCCTGTCGCCGGCTGATGGAGGAACACGGATACACCCAAGAGCGCGTGGCGGAGCGTCTGGGCTTCCAGAGATCCACCGTGGCGAACCTGGTGCGACTCTTGGAGCTGCCCGAGGAACTCCAGGCCGATGTTTCACGTGAAACAATCACCGCCGGCCACGCCCGGGCGCTCCTCCAGCTTCAGAACTCTCCCCTGCAGGCAGATGCCAAGAAGCGCATGGTGGAAGAAGGGCTCTCCGTGCGGCAGGCGGAGGAACTGTGCAAACAATGGGCTACCCAGGGGGCCACCCCCAAGCACCGCGCCCGTCCGCGGAAGCCTGCGTGGGTGGGTGACTTGCAGGAAAAACTGTCTCGGCAGCTCGGGGTCCGCGCGGAACTGCTTCTCCTCGCCCGCGGAGGCGGGAAGCTCATTCTGCACTTCCGAGACCTGGACGAACTCGATCGCGTCGCCCGCGGCTTGGGAGGCCCGAGCGAGGCCGCTGAACTGATGGAAGGCTAGAGCAGGCGCGCGCTCACCAACTTGATCGTCGCGGAGCCGTCCAAGGCTCCGATCGCTGCCTGGAAAGCCTCCCAGCCAGCGGAAGCCTTTCCAACGACAGTCGAAAATCCGTCCTGGTAGTTCGCGTCCTGCAGCAAGATTTGGATGGCGTTGGGATCTTGAACGCCTGCCTTGCCGGGCAACTGCATGAGAGAAAGAACCCCGGCCATGTGATACAGGCCATACGGGCGCTCCACGAGCAGTTCTGCGGGATCGCCCTCACCCTCGAGCGGCACCCGCGGGGCAAGGTTCAAGGTGAGGCCCGACGCGCCAACTTTTCGTGCGGACTGGTTTTCGAAACGGCCCGCGCCCACCCAGGACTCCAGGGCTTCCACACCACTCGAAGCCAGGCTCTTGTAGAGAGTAAAAGATACGGTGTAAGTGTTTGTATCATTGACACTTACGACAATTTCAACCGTCCCGCCATCAGGCTCGGGATTGATGAAATCCGTGGGGAGTCCGGAGTCGCTGCCGCTGAGCTTGCTGAGCAG
>CAZDMB010000057.1:0-13392 GCA_964506175.1 uncultured Planctomycetales bacterium
GTGCTGTGGTGCTCGGGTGACAACATCTGGAAGGGCGCCGCGCAGAACGCCATCGGTGACGGTGTGCACGTCGCCGCCGATGAGCGCGAAGAAGGGGCTCTCCGGCGCTGCGGGCGCGGCCTTTTTCTCTTCGCTCGGCTTGGCCTCCGCCGGCTTGGCCGCGGCGGCGGGCGGCGGATCCTGAGCGAGCGCCGGCGCGCAGCCGGCGAGAGCGATGAGTCCATGCAGCCACAACATCAGCGGGCCTCCTCGCGCTCGACGCGCGCGCGGTCGTAGACGATCTTGCCGTCCTGGACGACGAACATGGCGCGGCTCATCGGGTCCAGGGGATCGCCGCTCCAGACGACGAAACTCGCCGGACCGGCGGCCTTCAGCGCCTGCACCTTGCTCTCCTGGCCGAGGGTGCGCGCCGGCTCCAGGGTCATGGCCTCGAGCGCGCGGCGCCGCGGCAGGCCTTCGGCCACCAGGCGGGCGGCGTTGGCGCGCCAATCACGCAGATCGTTCAGGCCGTCGCCGGCCGGCGACAACACCAGGCGCTCGACGCCGGCCGCGGCCAGCTCCGCGGGCAGATTGACGCGCGTGCGCGTGAAGGGAATCAGCGAGATCGCGGCGGGCACGTCGAGCCGCACCTTGGCCTGCGCCAACTCCGCGGCCACCTCGTGGAAGTTCTGGCCGAGGGCGTGGCGGATCACCAATTCATAGGGGAGATCGCGCTCGCCCAGAACGTCCTTCCAGTGCACGAAATCGGCGGCGGAGGACACCCAGATCTGCGCCAAGCGCTCCTTGCGCACCCACTCCACCACGGCCACCAGATCGGGCGGGATGGGCGGCGGCTCGAAGGTCTCGGGCGGCGGCTTCTCCTCGCCTTCCTGGGCGCGCGCGCCCTTGCCGCCTTCCTCCTTCTTCTCCCCGCCCGCGGGCGCGTCCTTCTTCTCCTTCTCGGCGAGTTCCTTCTGCTTCTTCTCCCAGTCGGCGCGCGCCTTCTCCCAGTCCTCGCGCGCCTTCTTCTCCTTGGCGATCGCCTCGTCCGCCTCCTTGAGGGCGCGGCGCACCAGGTCCTTGGACTGCTGGTTGGCGCTCAGCGTGATCTTGAGGTCGAGGTCGTCCACCAGCGCGGTCGGGCGCGGCCAGCCGCCGCCCGCCTGCAGCACCGAAGTGCGTCCGGGGATGCCGCCGCCCGGCGGATCCACGCCGGCCAACAGCACGCCCTCCTGCAGCAGATCGCGCTCCCAGTTCTCGGCGAGCCACAGCGAGTCCACCGCGCGCCAGCGGCTGGCGTTGCCGCCGCCGCGTTGATCGCCGACGAGGAAGCCGGCGTGCGTCAGCACCAGCGGCGGCGCGGCGACCATGCCGGTGCCGCGCAGGTCGCGCACGCGCGCGCCTTCGGGCACGATCACGGATTGCCCGATCTTCTCGATCACCCCTTCGCGGACGATCAGGGCGACCTTCTCCAGCGGCTCGCCGTCGAGCGTCTCGATCCGGTCGAGACGCCAGACCTCGGCGCGACCGCGGGGAGCGTCGGCGGGCGGCTCGTCGCCGCCCTGAGCGGCCGGCGCGAACAGAAGAGCGGCGAAGAGCAACATTACTAGTAGCGCTGTCCCTGGCGGATGTCGTAGACGACCTCGCCCTGGATCAGGACGAGCTGCACCGGCGAACGCGGATCCAGCGGCTGGCCCGCCTTGATCACGATGTCGGCGTCGAGGCCGGGCAGCAGGCGCCCGACGCGACCGGCGGCGAGGATCTGGCTGGCCGGGTCGCTGTTGATGGATTCGAGGGCTTCCCAGGTGCTGCAGCCGAGGCGCTCGGCGAGCGTCGCCTGGAAAATGAACTCCTCTTGCGGCACCACGCCGGCGTCCGTCTGCACCGACATGTCGCGCGCCCCGGCGCGCTCGTAGGCGTCCACCAGGCCGGTGAAGCGCTTGTCGCCGCCGAAGGAGAAGTCGTAGTTGCGCGGCCCGATGTTGAGCGGCGCGTGGGTCGCGGCGATGGCCGGCGCGGCGAGGTAGCCGCTGAAGCAGCAGTGGCTCACCACCACCGGCACGCCGGCTTCGAGTTGGAACATGCGGATCGTGCCGAACACGTCGCGCGCGCCGGCGGTGTGGACCAGGAAGGGGTACTCGTCGCGGAACACGCCCGCGATGTTCTCCACGTCCGGATCCGCGTTCTTCGGCCCGGCGGCGGCGGCCGCGCCGCGGTCCAGCCACCAGCGCAGCATCCACCACATGCCCATGCGCGTGCCGCCGAGGTCGCCGCGGCGCTCGGGGTTGTAGCCCTGGGCGACCTTCACCGAGCCGGGGTAGCGCAACACCGCCTCGTCCACCACCGGCGTGTCGGTCAGCCGCACCAGAGTGCCGGCGCCGGACATGTTCGTGCCCGAGCCGGGAATGGCGTTGACCGTGGTGACGCCGCCGGCCACGCCGTCCTGGTAGAGCTTGTTCCACGGCACGATCGTGTCCAAAGTGCGGAACTCCGGATTGTCCGGGTGGACCATGTCGTTGAGGTCGCCCCAGCCGCCCGTCTGCGTGTGGCTGTGGAGATCCACGCCGCCGGGAAAAGCGAAAGACTGCGGGAAGGAGAGCCGCTGCCAGCCCGCGGGCGCCGCGATGTCCGCCTGCCGCCCGACGGCTTCGATCTTGCCGTCGCGCACGAGGATGCGCGCGTTGTGGATCGGGCGCCGGTCCTGCATCGGCAAGGCCACGCCGACGTCGATCACGACGCCCGGCGCCTGCGCGGCGCATGCGGCGAGCAGCAGCGCGCTGATCACGCCTAGTACCGCCTCCCGTCGCGCACGGCGTCGTACACCAGCTTGCCGCGCACCCAGGTCTTGAGGACGTGGCTGCGCGGATCCAGCGGATCGCCGGTCCAGGCCACGAGGTCGGCGTCGAGGCCGGGCGCCAGGCGGCCGGCGATGTCCTCCATGAGCAGGGCCTTGGCGGCGTTCGCCGTCATACCCTTGAGGCCGTCTTCGTTGGTGCCGGCGCCGTGGCGCACGCCCAGCGCCGCCTGCAGGGAGAGTTCCTCTTCCGGCAGCACCGGCGAGTCGGTGTTGTAGCCGATCACCGCCGCCGGGCCGCCGGTCTCGCGCCAGCCCGCGGCCACGCCTTGGATCTGCGCCGAGGCGCGGTCGAAGTAGATGTTGCGCGGCCCGAGCATCAGCGGAATGTCGTTGGCCACCGCGACCGGCCCCAGATGCCAGGCGTCGAAGGTGCCGTGGTCCACGAAGGGCTTCAACTTCAGGTCGCGGCCGAGCATGGTGAGCGTCATCAACACCACCTGGTAGATCTGGGTGTGCACGCTGATCGGCACGCTGCGTCCGAGCTCCTGGAAGTTCTGGTAGCGCGGGTCGAAGGGCGCCCCGCCCTCGCGGTAGGCCTCGGCCCAGGCGACGCCCTTGGTGAGCGTGTCGCGCGTGTTCCAGTTCATGAGCGCGCGGCCGACGCCCCAGGAGTAGCGCTCCGGGTTGCCCGCTTGCGCCACCTTCAACGATCCGGGGAAGCGCACCACCATCTCTGCGACGGTGTCGCCCGCGGTCTTGACCAGGGTGCCGAAGCCGGAGATGTTGTTGCCCGAGCCGGGAATCAGCAGGGCGCTGGTCACGCCGCCGGCGCGAGCGTCGAGCAGGAAGGGATTGTTCGGCTCGACGACGGCGTGGGTGTCGAGCTCGGGGTTCGCCAGGTAGACGCCGTCGTTGAGGTCGCGAAGCGAGCCGGCGGTGTGGCAGTGCGGCTCGACCAGGCCGGGAACCAGCCACACGCGGCCGAGTTCCTCGACGCGCGCTCCGGACGGCACGGCCACGTCCTTGGCCGAACCCACCTGCACGATCTTGCCGGCGCGCACGATGACGGCGCCGTTGTTGATCATGCCGGCGGCGTCGGCGGTGTAGACCTTGGCGGCGCGATAGACGACGGTGTCGGCGTCTTGCGGCGCGGCGGCCCAGGACAGCAGCAGGGCGAGCATCATTCCTGCGGCACCTCGCGCCCGTTGACGAAGACGTGCAGCACGCGCGAGCGAAGGTCGAGCGGCGGCCCGCTGTGCACCACGACGTCCCCGTCGAGGCCCGGACGCACGCGGCCGACGCGGTCCGCGATGCCGAGCAGATCGGCGGCGTCCGCGGTGAGCGCCTGCAGCGCTTGATCGGCGCCGAGTCCGGAGCGCACGGCCATCTTGACGACGTCCGGCAGGAAGCGGGCGCCGGCGCCGCTGGCGGACTGGAAGGCCACCGGCAGGCCCTGCGCCAGCAGCAAGGCCGCCGGCACCTGATCGCGATTGTCCTCGCGCCGGCGGACCTCCGGCGTGAGCACGATGCCGGCCTGCGCCGCGCGCAGGGCGTCGAGGACGTCCAGGGCGCTCTCGCCGCCGCCGATGCGCGCCGGCAGTTCGAAGGCCTGCAGCGCCTCGAGCGCGGCGCCGATCTCATCCCGGCGATCCGCGAGGATCACCGCGACGGCGCGCTTCTCGAAGAGGGCGCGCATGCCCTCCATCCCCCAGTCGGTGGCGGGCGGCTGCGGTCCGCCGTCGGTCTTGACGCGCTTGCGCGTGACCGCCGGTCCGCCTTCCTCCACTTCGATGCGGTTGGCGACGAAGTCGATCGCGCCCATGCCGGCCAGCTCGGCGCGCATCTGCATGACGTCCGGCGCGGTCACGGTGCCCGTGAGCACCGCGTTTCCGACCTCGGTCGGCAGCTCGAAACGGATGGACTTCGTGGCTTCGTCGTAGGTGCCCTCGAGCGCCATCTCCTGCCCGGCGGCTTCAGGCGAGGAGAACACGCCGCTCAACTTCGGGCCGTCGTGGTGCAGGCGCAACTGCACCTCCACCGGCTGCGGCAGCATCTGGTTGGTGATCGTGGCCGACCACAGGCCGTTGATCGGGTCCACTGGCTTCTTGACCTCTTCCTCGGCCGCTTCCTTCTTCGCGCCGGCGTCCTCGGCCTTCTTCGCCTCTGCCGGTGCTTCGCCCTTGGCGAGGCGCTGGCGCAACTCCTTCTCGCTGGCGGCGCGCGCCTCCGCCGATTTCTTGCCCTGCTCGGCTTCCCACTTGGCCCGCTCCTCGCGGTACTTGGCCCACTTGTCGGCGTAGGCCTTGCCGCGCTGCAGCTGGCCCTTCAGGCCCTCGGCGCCGGCGGCGTGGTCGCGCGAGCGCAGGTCGAAATAGACCAAGTAGCGATCGCCGAGCGACGCGTCGGCGGAACTCGCGGCCGCGGTCTTGACGAAGGAGTAGCGCGCGCCCGAGCCCGGCGTGCCGTTGGGCCCGATGGCGAGGGTGGTCACCCCCGCGCGCGCCACCGGCAGCCAGGCCTCGGAGTAGCGCGAGCCCGCGGCCAGGCGGCCGAGATCCACGCGCGGATCGCCGACGCCGCCGGCCGCGAGGCTGGAGCGCGCGTCCACGAATCCCGGGGTGATGTGCGCCTCGGGGCCGGCGTCCACCAGACGCGCGCCCGCCGGATGCGGCACGCTGCGTCCGGCAGCAAGGATGCGCCCGTCCTGCAGCAGCACTTCCACGCCGCCCGAGAGCGGCGGCGCGTCGCCGCTCCAGAGCGTGCCGGCGCGCACCACCACCGGCGGGGAACCGGCGGCCTTGCCGGCGCGGCGCGCCGGCGCTTCGAGATCCGCGGCGCTCCAAGCGCTCTGGCCGTCCACCCACACCTGCAGCACGCGCGTCGCCGGATCCAGCGGCGGACCGGACAAGGCGATGAAGTCCGCGTCGCGGCCGTCCTCGAGGCTGCCGACCCGCTGCTCCACGCCGAGGATGCGCGCCGGCACCGCCGTGATCGCGTCCATCGCCTGCGCCGCGCTCAACCCATAGCCCATGGCGGCCGCGCCGGCCTCGAGCAAACAGGTCCAGCGGCCGTAGGGCCCCGGCCGCACGGCCACGGGTCCGAAGGCGGCGAGTTCCGCGAGCGCGTCCTGTTTCGGCGGTTCCCAGGAGGCGCCGAGTTCGGGCATCTCGTCGAAGAGCGGCACGGCGAACAGCAGCAGCGGTTGCGGGCCGGCGGCTTCCTGCCGCAGGCGGTACGCGTCGGCCTGCTCGAGACCGTCGAGCACGAGGGCGCGGCGCCATTCGGCGGCCAATTGGATCGCGACCAGGGCGTCGTCGGTGGTGCGCACGACGGCGCGCAGCGGCGCGGAACTGGCGAAGAAGGCGCGCAGGCCGTCCGCGTTCGGATCGGCGCCGGGCGTGGCCGAGCGCGCGGTCTCGCGCGCAGAGCGCAAGGCGAGGAGGGCTCCGGCGCGCGAAGTCGGCGCCTGCGCCTGCGCCGGCAGCAGCGGATTCTCGGTCGTGGGCGGGATCGGCGGTCGGAAATAATCCGGCGGGAACCAAGCGTCGGGCGTGAGATCCACGCGCAGATCGGACTCGGCCAGGAGCACGCGCTGCGCGCCGGCCATCTTCACGACCGCGCCGCGGCCGCCGATCAGGCGCGCGCGGTCCGGCGAGAGGTACGCGCTCGTGATGCCGTGCTCGAGGACGCGGCGCGTGTCCTGCCACGGGTCGTGGCCGTCGAGCGCGCGGCGGTGCGCGCCGAGGGAGAGATCGCCTTGTCCGGAGGCGCCGGTGAGGGTGGCGTCGGCCGCCACCAAGCCGGGGAACAGCACGGCCGCGCCGAGATCCACGACCGGCGTCAGCGGCGGCAGCGCGTCGGCCGCGACCACGCCGACGACCTTGCCGTCCTGCACGAGCAGGCAGGCGTCGTCCACGGCTTCCGCGCCGTTGCGATAGATGCGCGCGGCGCGATAGGCGACCACGCCGCCGGTCTCGCCGGCGGACGGCGCCGCCCCGCCCGGGGGCTGCGGCAGCGTGCGCGCTCCCAGCAAGGGCAGCACGAGCACCGCCGCGCCCGCGGCGGCGCAGGCCAATCGGCGCGCGGACCTCACTGCTGGCGGCCCTCCAAGAGGCGCTGCAGGCGTTTGTCGGTGGCGCGGTCGTAGGCCTTGACGCCGCGGATCCAGCCCTCGAGCACGAGGCTGTCGGCGGCGAGCGGATCGCCGCTCATGATCAGGAAACTGCCGTCGGCGCCCGCCTCGAAGGTGGCCAGCCGCTTCTCCAGGCCCCAGAACTTCGCCGGCGTGCTGGTGACCGCCGCCAGCGCGTCGCCGCGCGGCAAGCCTTCGCGCACGCAGAGCGCCGCTTGGTAGCCGAGGCGGTCCGGGCCCACCCGGCCGGGATCGCTGCTCAAGGCGAAGAGCACGTGGTGTTCGAGAAACTTCGCCGGCGCAAAGGTGCGCACTTCCTTCCAGGTCACCGGATCCCGCTCCGTGTGCCAGGGATCGCCGTCGAGGACCACGCCGAGGCCGGCGCCTTCCAGCAGGTCGGCGGCTTTCCATGCCGCGCTCGTCACGACGAAGACCGTCTGCGCCAGCAGTTTGCGCTCGGCCAGCCACGCCTTGGCATTCGACACGTCGGTGGCGGTCGGCGCCCACACCCACAGGCGCTCCTCGCCGTTCAGGATGCGCACGAGGGCGTACTGGCCGTCGTCGAGATCTTGGTTGGAGATCAGTTTCTTGCCCGGGAAGTCCTCGCCGTAGGTGACGACGCTCTCGACGCGATTCCACTCGTTGTCCGGCTTTTTCTTCTTCTTGCGCTCCTCCTCGGTGAGGAGCCGGTCGGCGTCGGCCTTGGCCTCCTTGCCGTCCGCCAGGCGGCGCCCCATCTCCCGCAGCGAACGGTCCAGGCCGGCGACGGCCTCGCGCAGCTCCGACAGTTGCGAGGAGCGGCTCCAGCCGCGCTTGGGCCCGAAAGCGAGTTTGCTGCCCAGGTTGGCGTCGAGGGTCATGTCCTCGACCGTCATGCCGTAGGGCGCCACCACGCGGCCGCGGCCGCCGAGCACCGTCTCGTTGCCGGGAATGACGCCCATCGCGAGGGTGCCTTGGCGCAGCGCGTCCTCGAAATAGAAAGACACCGGATCGATCGAGTCGCGCACGTCGAGGAAGGGCGCGATCGGGATGTTCTCGTTCGGCCGGTCGAGGCCGCCGCTCGTGTGCGCCTCGAGGAAGCCGGGGAAGAGCGTGGCCGCGGGCATCTCCTGCAGCAGCACGTCGAAGGGCACCTCCACCTCGCCGGCGCCGAAGGCCGTGACGCGGCCGTTCTGCACCACCAAGGTGACGTTCTCGAGGACGGAGCCGTCGGCCAGCACGGCCTTGCCGGCGCGGACGGCGATCGAGCCGTCCTGCCCGGGCAGAGCGGCGGCCAGGAGCGGAAGGGTGAGGAGCGGGGCGAAGGTGCGCATGCGCAAATCAGTTCTGCGGGCGTTCATCGAACGCGATCTGTCCGTCCACGACGACGAGCAGCGGACGGGAAGAGGGGTCGAGCGGATCGCCGGACCAGAGGACGAGGTCGCCGTCGTAGCCGGCGGCGAGTTTGCCGACGCGCTGGCCGAGGCCGAGCAGTTCGGCCGGCTTGGAGGTGACCATGGCGAGGGCGTCGGCGGCAGGCAGTCCCCAGCGCACGGCGGTGCGCGCCTGCTGGATGGCGCCGGCCTCCGAATCGGTGAAGTCGTAGGCCTCGGCCGCCGAGATCACGGTGGTCACGCCGGCGCCGGCGAGCAGCGCGGCCAACGCCGGCGTGGAAGCGTCGGCTTCGGAGAAGCGGCCCACCTGGAAGCCCGCAGCCGCGCCGTAGCGCGGCGCCGTCAGCAGAAAGAGGTCGCGCAGGGCGTCGGGCAAGGCGACGACGCCGTAGCTCTCGTCGGTCGGCGAGTGCGCGAAATAAGGGTTGTCCTCGTGCAGGTGCTCGCAGCAGATCGGCTTCGGATCCGCGGCGAAGCGCAGTTGATCGAGGCTCGGGCCGCGCGCGACGCTGCGCGCACGCAGGTCGGAGGCCGGCCCGGTGACGACCGCCAGCCCCGGGCGCTTGAGGAGGTCGCGCACCAGGTAGCCCTCGGTGGCTTCCTCCAGAATTAGCCGCGGCCACGCGAACTCGTCCTGCAGGCGCAGCGCCGTCTGCACGTCGTTGTGCTTGCGCGCCAGCACACGCACCGGCATCCGGCCTTCGAGCACCGCCACCAGCGCGTCGAGATCGGGGTCGGCGAGCTTGCCGCCGTCCTTGCGGTATTTCTGGTACTGGAGCGCCGTGTAGAAGGCGTTGCGCACCTCCCACACCGAGCCCATGCGCGTGGTCGGCCGCCGGGCGTGGCTGTTGTTGGTGAACTCGCCGCGCGGCGTGAAGTTGTCGTAGAAGGCGTCCACGCCGATCACGATGCGCAAGGCGGAGTCCTCGACCACCACGCGGCCGCTGCTGCCGGCCGCGGCGAACAAGTCCGCCGAGCGCCCGCCCGCGGTCTTCACCACCGCGCCGATGCCGCCGATGACGTTCAGGCTGTCGGGACTCAGGTAAGCGGTGGTCACGCCTTCGCGCACCGCGTTGCGGAAGGCTTCGCCGTCCAGGCGCGCGGTGGTCGCGACGCGGTGGCCGGCGGTGACTTCGCGCGAGCCTTCGACCGTCTCGGGGCCGACGCCGAGGAAGGTGTACGCGTCCACCAGGCCGGGCGTGAGGACCCAGCCGCGCCCGCCGCCGCCGCCGGGCGTCACGCCCGCGATCACGCCCTTGGCGATCTCGACCGTGCCGCCGTCCAAAACGCGGCCGTCGCCCAGGTGCACCTTGTCCGCGGAAACCTTCACGGATTGGGCAGCGAGAAGAAAGAGGAAGGAAAGCATCAGCGCTCCTGCGGCGCAGCCGCCTGGATCAGGTTGCCGCCGATCATCACGGCTTGGACCCGCGCAGCGGCATCGAGCGGGTGGCCGGTCCAGAGGACGAGATCCGCGCGGGCGCCCTCGGCGATGACGCCGAAGCGTCCGCTTTGGCCGAGAAGTTCCGCGGCGTGGCTGCTGACCGCGGCCCACGCCAGTTCCGGGTCGCCCGTGGCGCGCGCGTAGAGCATCGCGGCCTGACGCAGGGCCTCGGGACCGCCGACGCCGCCGAGGGTGCCGAAGGCGACGCGCACGCCGGCGCCGTGCAAGCGTTGCAGCACTTCGGTGGCGCGCGCGCGTCCGCCGCCGGCGCCGATGGCCGGGAGGCCGACCAACTCCTGCGCCGCTTCGCCGCCGTAGGCGCCGGCGTCGCCGAAGAGGGCGAAGTGGCGCTGCTTCACGCCGGCGCGGTCGCACAGGGCGCGCGCGCCGCGGATGCCTTCGGCGTTCTCCACGAAGATGAGCATGCCGGCGCCCTTGAGCGCGGGATCCTTCGCCGCCAGCGCCTGCCCCAGCAGTTCCAGGCCGCCGGCGAGCGCCGTCGGGCCGACGCGCGCGTCCTCGATCCAGGACAGCAGCGAAACCACCTGCACGGTGGCGGGGGTCGCCAGGCGCGGACTGCCTTGCGTCGCGATCAGCGCGCCGAATCCGGCGAGCACGTTGCTCGGCTCCGGCACGAGGTGCGCCGCCGTGACGCCGCCGGCGGCGAGTTTGCGCCACAGCGGAAGGTCCAGGTCCGCGGCGTCCGCGGCCCGCAGCGCCGGCGTGAGCCGCGCGGCTTCTTCGGTGATGCGGCCGGCAGCCCCGTCGGTGGTGAAGGCGTCCACCATGCCGGGCGCCAGCACGCCCTCGAGCTCGAGCACCGTCGCGCGCCCCGGCGCGGTGGCGCTGATCGCACGGATGCGGCCGTCCTGCACGGTCAGGTAGCGCCCCTCGCTGAGCCGGCCCTGCGGATCCAGCATCTGCTGCGGGTGCAGAACCACCTCGGGCGCCTGCGGCGCGAGGCTGGTGAGGAGAATCGCGGCGAGCAGCATGATCAGCGCGGTTTGTGGGCTTTGAAGGTGGCGGAGGCGTCGAAGGGGCTGGCGCCCTCGAAGAGCACCATGGAAGCGCTGCGGCCGGCGGCAAGGACGCCGTACTCCCCTTCCAATCCGAGCAGGCGCGCGGGGACTTCCGTCAGCGCGGCCCAGACGTCCTGCGGATTCTCGCCGGCGGCCACGAGTTCCGCGGCGCGCGCCAGCAGGAGCGCCTGCTCGGCTTCGCCGCCGCCGCTGGCCAGCGCGACTTCCACGCCGGCGTCGCGGAGGGCGCGCCAGCGGGTGACCAGACTGCGCTCGGGGAAACGGTCGGCGTGGTGATCCGGAAGCGCGGCGAGCACGACGGGCACTTGCGCCACGGCGAGTTCGTGCGCGAGCTGGTCGGCCCACCAGCCGCCGACGATCACCAGGTCCAGGCCGTGCGCCTCCTTCAGGGCCAGCAGCCGGAGGATGTCCGCCGGGTCGTCGGCGGCCACGCGCAGGTCCAACTTGCCGTCCATCGCCTGCAGCAAAAGATCGCGCGCGGCAGTCGGACGGGGCTCCTTCGGCCGCTCCGGACGTTTGGGAGGCTCCTCCTTCTTGTCGCCGTCCTTCTTGTCCCCTTCCTTCTTCTCCCCCGCCTTCTTGTCGCCTTTCGCGCCGGCGGCGTCCGCCTGCTTCTTGGCGTACTCGTCGAACTTCTTGCGGTACTCGGCCAGGTCCTTGTCGTACTGCTCCAGCTTCTCGCGATAGTCCTCCATGGACTCGCGCCAGTCCTTGGCTTCGGCGAAGGCGTCCGCCAAGTCTTGCGCGGCATAGGTGGCGGTGGCGCTCACGGCGCCGCCGACGGCGCAGTCGAGGGCTTCGCGCCCCTTCGCCAGCGGCAAGTCGAGGGCGCTGAAGCCGGCGGCGCTGCCGATCCCGTTGCGCAGGCGGCCGCTCCCGGCCGCGAGGTAGAGGGCGGCGATGCCGGAATCGCGCGCGCTGATCACCTGCGCCACCAAATCCGCGTCCTCGTAAGCGCGCTGGATCGGCAGGGAATCCCGCACGCGGCGCAGCGGCTGGTCCCGGCCCTCGCCGAGAAGGTCGCTGGAACCGAGGGTGCACCAAGCGTCCACGATGCCCGCGGCCAGTGTGCCTTTCACCTCGATCACTTTCGGAGGCTGCGTGGGAATCAGCCCGCCGCGGCGGCCCTCGGCGCGGTTCGTCGCCGCAATCCACTCGATCTTGCCCTTGTCCACGCCGACGAAGGCCGGGCTGAGGCGCTGGCTCGGCGTCAGCCAGGCGGCGTCGGCGCGGATGACGTACGTGCGCTCGTAGCCGGCATTTTGCGCGTGCGCGCGCGGGGCCAGGACAGCGAGAGAGGCAAGCGGCAGCAGCAGGATGAGTCGCGATCGCACGGCGAGATCGGGAACGGGGGATGACGCCCGGCCGGGCGTCCCGGCAGCATACGCGCCTCCGCGTCCATGGTCGGGCGCAACTCGTCTAGAATCCGCGGGTGCGCGAGAACAGGGTGCGGGAAGAGGCGGCGGAGCGCGCCATCCATCCGACGGCGGTGGTGATGCCCGGCGCGGAACTGGGGCTGGGCGTGGAAGTCGGACCCTACGCCGTCATCGAGCCCGGAGTGGAAGTGGGCGACGGCTGCCGCATCGGACCCTTCGTCCACCTGCTGGGGCGCACCACTCTCGGCCCCCACTGCGTGATCGGCACGGGCAGCGTCCTCGGCGGGGAACCGCAGGACGACAAATACAAGGGAGAACGCACGCGCGTCCGGATCGGCGCCGGCGTGCGCATGCACGAGCACGTCACGGTGCACCGCGCCACCGGCGACGGTGAGACCGTGGTGGGCGACGGCGCGCGCCTGATGACGGGCAGCCACGTCGGGCACAACGCCCGCTTGGGCGCCGGCGCGGTGCTGGTGAATTGCGCGGCGCTGGCCGGCCACTCCACGGTGGGAGAGAAATCCATCCTCTCGGCGTACTGCGGCGTGCACCAGTACGGGCGGGTCGGCCGCCTGACCCTCGTGACCGGCGCCCAGGTCGTCAGCCTGGACGCGCCGCCGTTCTCGATCGTGACCGGTTCGCACCCGACGCGGTGGCGCGCGCCCAACACCATCGGCCTGCGCCGCGCCGGCTTCAGCAGCGAAGAACGCAGCGCGGTGCGCCAGGCCCTGCAGCGCATCTTCGCCGGCGAGGAGGGCGCCGGCGCCGCCGCCGCGGACCTGCAGCAGCACCCCCTGCCGGCCGTGCGTGAAATCGCCGATTTCGTGCTGGCGAGCAAGCGCGGCGTGTGCGCGCCGCCGCCGCGGCGCGTCCCTGGCGGCACCCAGAGCGGCGACGGCGAAGGCGGCGACCTCAGGGAGTGACGGCCACCCACACCGCCGCCGAGGACAGGCGCGGCTGGCCGGGCGCGGTCTCGCTGATCGCCGCGAACTTGAGCGTGCGCCCGACGAAGGCCGCGAGCGCTTGGGGCGGAAGGGTCGCTGTGACAGTGGCGTCCCCGTCCGCGTCCAGCACGCCGCGCGGGTGGTCGAGCGCCGCGGACGGCGCGTACACCATCTGCCGCAGCAGCGGCGTCACCACCAGCGGAATCGCCACTCCGCCCAGCGTGATCCAGCCCGGCAGGTCCTCCGAGGCCAGCAGCCGGTAGCGGCGGCCCGCCTCGCTGGCGGGGAAGTCCAGGCGGAAGCGGATCGT
>CAZDMB010000058.1:0-13015 GCA_964506175.1 uncultured Planctomycetales bacterium
CGTCGCGCACGCGCGCGAACTCGCGCAGCCGCTCGCGCCGGACGCCGCCGTCGTCCATGCTCTCACCCGCCTCAACTGCATCGCGTGTCACGAGCGCGCCGGCGCCGGCGGACCGTCCGCCGCGACGCGCGCGCGCGTCACCGGCGAGGGCGACGTCGGCGATGAAGGCCGCATTCCGCCCAGCCTGAACGGCGTCGGCGGCAAGTTGCGTCCCGAGTGGCTCGAGCGCGTGCTGGCCGGCAAGGGCGCCGTGCGCGGCTTCTACCTGCACGCGCGCATGCCGCGGTTCGCGCCGGAGCAGCTCGCAGGCCTGGCAGGCGCCTTCAGGGCGGCGGACTTGCGCGCGCGCTCGCAGGCGCCGGCGGCCTTCGCGCCGGAACTCGTCGCCGCCGGCCGCGCACTCGGCGGCGCCGGCGGCCTCAACTGCATCCAGTGCCATCGCGTCGCGGGGCACGCCGCGCAAGGCATGCAGGTCATGGACCTGACGCAGATGAACGAGCGCCTCGAGCCGGCCTGGTTCCAGGCGTGGCTGCGCAATCCGCTGGCGATGCGCGCCGGCACGCGCATGCCGGTCTACTTCAGCGGCGAGCGCTCCTCCGCGACCGGCATTCTCAATGGCGACGCCACGCGCCAAATCGACGCGCTGTGGGCCTGGCTGGCGCTCGGCGGCAGCCTGCCGCTGCCGCCCGGGCTGGAGATCGAGCGCGCCGCCTTCGAACTGGTGCCGGTGGACCGCCCGCTGTACCTCGGCGCCTTCATGCTCGGCGGCAGCGCGCGCGTCGTGAACGTCGGCTTCCCCGAGCGCGTCCACGCCTCCTTCGACCTGCACAACGTGCGCCTGATGCAGGTCTGGCGCGGCGACTTCTTCGACGCCGAAGGCACGTGGAACGGCCGCGCCGGCCAGTTGCAGCAGCCGGCCGGCGAAGCCGTGCGCGCCCTGCCGCCCGGCCCGGCCTTCGCGCGCCTGCCCGCGCCCGACGCGCCGTGGCCCTCGGCGACGGGCAAGCACGCCGGCTGGCGCATGCGCGGCGAGCGGCGCGACGCCGAAGGCCGTCCGACCTTCCGTTATCACTTCGCGGGCTTCGAGGTGGAGGAGAGCCTCCTGCCGCGCTACGCCGAAGGGGGCGCATTGCTGATCCGGCGCTTCCGCGTCACCGTGCCGGCCGGCGAGAGCGGTTGGACCTTCCGCGCCGCGGACGGTCCCGGACTGCGAGTGAGTTTCACCGGCGACGCGCAGGCGGTGGCGCGCGGCGCCGAAACGCTCGTGCCGCGGGCTCCGGGCATCCACTAATTCGAGGTGGTGATGGCATGGGAATGAGCGCACTGATCCTGGCTTGCGCGCCGGCCGAGGCCGAAGCGCCGTACTGGTCCGCCACCGAATGCGTGTTGCCGCCCGGCGTGTTGCTGGAGGTCAGCGGCATCCTCAATCAGGGGCCCGGCGAAATGCTGGTGTGCACGCGCCGCGGCGAAATCTGGCACGTGGAGGACGCCTGGAGCGGCCGCGCGCGCGCCACGCTGTGGTGCGACGGCCTGCAGGAACCGCTCGGCTTGCTCGCGCTCGACGGCTGGATCTACTGCGTGCAGCGCGGCGAACTCTCGCGCATCCGCGACGCCGACGGCGACGGACGCGCCGACGAGATCGAGACGGTGTGCGACGACTGGGACATCAGCGGCTCCTATCACGAATACGCCTTCGGTCCGGCGCGCGACCAGGAAGGCAACCTGTGGGTCACCCTCAACCGCCCCTTCGACGCCGAGCCCTTCGGCAGCGTGCCGTGGCGCGGCTGGGCGATGAAAATCACGCCGCAGGGCGAGATGCAGCCGGTGTGCGCCGGCCTGCGCTCGCCCGCCGGCGTAGGCGTGTCGCCCGGCGGCACCGTCTTCTACACCGACAACCAGGGCGAATGGTGCGGCGCCTCGAAACTCGCCGTGCTGGAGGAGGGGAGTTTCCACGGCCACCCGTGGGGCATCGAGTCCTGCAAACTGCCGGCTTCGCGCGTGGCCTACCCCGGTCCGCCGCCGGACGGCATGCTGATGCCGCTGGTGGCGAAAAAGATTCCCAATTTCCGCCTGCCGGCGGTTTGGTTTCCCTACGACGTGATGGGCCGCTCGCCCAGCGGCTTCGTCTGGGACGAGACCCAGGGCAAGTTCGGGCCCTTCGGCGGCCAGATGTTCGTCGGCGACCAGTACCAGGCCTCGGTGATTCGCGTCTTCCTGGAGCAGGTGGACGGCGTGTGGCAAGGCACATGCTTTCCCTTCCGTCGCGGCCTGCTGAGCGGCGTGATCCGCGTCGCCTTCGACGCGGACGGCGGCCTGGTGGTGGGCATGTCCGACCGCGGCTGGGCTTCGCTCGGCACGCAGTCCTGGGGCCTGCAGCGCCTCGCCTGGACCGGCGCGACGCCGTTCGAGATCCTGGCGGTGCGCGCGCGGCCGGGCGGGTTCCGCGTCGAGTTCACGCGCCCCGCCGACCGCGCCACTCTCGCGCGCGCCGCCTCCTGGACGCTCGAGTCCTGGACCTACGAGCTGCACAGCGCCTATGGCAGCGATCCCTTCGACCGCAAGACCCCCGCCATCCTGCGCGTCGAGCCCGCCGCCGACGGCTTGAGCGCGGAGCTGGTCGTGGCCGGATTGCGCGAGGGCTACGTGCACGCGCTGACCGCGGCCGGCGTGCGCGACGCGGCCGGCAAGCCTTTGCTGCACGATCAGGCCTTCACCACCCTGCTGAAGATTCCGGCGCGCTAAGGCCTGGAGCCGATTCCGCGCGCGTCGTCGCGCTCCGCCGGCGCGGCGCACAGCACCTCGCCGGCGCGCGCCACGCGGAACCCGCGCTGCGCCACCGCGCGCGCCTCCGCCGAAGCCGGATCCCACAGGGGATTGGTGTGGTTGAGATGCGTGAACCACACGGCGGAGGGACCGCCGACGGCCAGGCGCTCGAGCGTGAGGCTCACCGGCGGATGGGGGATCTCGCGCATGTCGCGACCGCCGAGCTCGTCGCCCGAGTAGAAGGTCCCGTCCACGACCAGCAGCGGGTAGCGCGCCCACAGCGCCGCCGCCTGCTCTTCCCAACCCTCCCAGCGGTCGAGGTCGGGCAGGTAGAGGAGCGGCGCGCAGCCGCGCATCTGCACGCCGAAGGCGTGCGTGTCGGCGTACTCGTCGCGATGCGGCACGCGCACCGCCTCCACTTGGATGTTGCCGCCCAGGGCGAAACTCTCGCCGGAGCGGAAGGTGCGCAGCTCCACGTTGCCGAGGCGCACCAATTGCTCCCAGGGTCCGTTGGCGCGCAGGAACGCCGCCAGCGCCTCGCTGCAATAGACCGGCATGCCGCGCGCACCCAGCACCTCGCGGCCGAGGTGCATCAAGCCGGTGTAATGGCCGACGTGCGCGTGCGTCAGGAGGATGCCGCGCGGCAGCGAGCCCATCGCGTGCACCTGCTGCGGCAGGTCGGGCGTGGCGTCCACCAGCCACCAATCGCCGCCGTCCACGAGCGCGAGCGCGGCGACGGGTTCATGGCGGCCGGCGGCGCGGGCGCGCGCGCAGCAGTCGCGGAAGCAGCCCAGGTGCGGCAGCCCGCCGTCCTGCGCGGCGCCCAGCACGACCACGCGGCGCGCCGGCGGCGCCGGCGGCTGCGGGGCCATGCCGCTGCAGCCCGCGGCCAGCAGCGCCGCCGTCAGCAGCGCTCTCACCGGCCGCCGGCGCCGACTGCTTCCTCCGCAGGATGCAGGGACTCGTCCTGCTCGATCAGCCGCGCCTCCAGCTCCGGCGGCGGCGCCAGCAGCCGGGTCACGGTGAAGCCGTCCTTGCGCAGCAACTCCACCACGCTGCCTTCGCCGATGAAGTGAAACGTGCCGAAGGCGAAGACGTACTTCTTGGCGGGATGGTCGCGCATGAGCTTGGCGATGCGCTCCGCCATGTTGCGGTTGCGGCGCAGCAGCAGGGCCTCGCGCAGTTTCCGATCGCGCTCGATCGCGGGATCCCAATCCTGGTTGCCGATCGCCAGCAGCCATGCGCTGCTGCCCGAAAGCCACGCCTGGAGGATGCGCTGGAGGTCGCTCGTGCCCCGCTCCTTGGCGGCGAAATACTTCTTCACCGATTCGCGCAGGTTCTCGACCTGCTCGCTCAGGCTGAGGGTGTTGGCCAGGGCCTGCACCTGCTCGCCCACCTGCTCCACGCCGCCGACCTCCATGCCCTTGCTCTGGGCCACCTTGTAGAGGCGGATGTCCAGCGGCTCCTTGCCCATCAGGATGTCCGGCACCAACTCCTGCTGCATGATCTGCAACTCGATCATGAAGGGCTTGTAGCCGTTGACCGCGCGCATGGCCAGGTCGCCGCCGACGGCGCGCTTGGCCTCCTGGTAGAGATCGGCGGGCAGCAGATCCTTGAGCGTCTGGCCCTCGGGCAGCTTCGCCGCCGCGAGCAGTTCCTGCTGCATCTCCGTCGTATCGCCGAGTTCGAGCTCGGCGTAGAAGGCGTCCGCCTGGTTGAGGGCGGCGCGCACGTCCGGATGCAGCGTGTTGACACGATCGTCCGGCACGTGAATGGTGCCGAACAGGTAGTTGGTGGCGAGGCCTTCGCGCTCGACCTTCCACAAGAAGGTGTACTGCGGCGGCTCCGGCTTCTTCGCCGGCGCGGCATCCTGCGCTGGCGCGCGCGCCGCCAGGCCGGGCAGGAGGAAGGGCAGGAGGGGAAGGAGGCGCTTCATGGCGGAGCTACTCGAGCGGACGGATCCAGACGTTGCGGTAGCGCACCGGATCGCCGTGATCCTGCAGTTTCAACGGCAGGCGGCCCGGATGCGCGTGGTACTCGGCCACGGCGCGGTGCGCGGTCGCGCCGAGGAGCGTCTGGGCGTTCTGCGCCAGCACGCCGTTGTGCAGCACCGTCACCATCGCCGGCGCGGTGAGCGCGCCTTTGGCGTCGAAGGCGGGCGCGCGGAAAATGATGTCGTAGCTCTGCCATTCGCCCGGCGGCCGGCAAGCGTTGACGAGCGGCGGCTGCTGCCCGTAGATGGACGCGGCCTGGCCGTCGGCATAGGTCACGTTCTGGTAGGAGTCGAGCACCTGCACCTCGTACTGGCCCATCAGGAAGACTCCGCTGTTGCCGCGGCCTTGTGAGTCGTTTTTCGGCGGGCTCGGCGCGCGCCATTCGAGGTGCAGCTGGCAGGAGCCGAAGGCCTGCTTGCTCTGCAGATCGCCGGCGCCGGGCGCGGCCTCCATCGCGCCCTCCACGACTTTCCACGCGGCCGGACGGCCGTCGCCCTGCTCCCATTGGGAGAGATCGCTGCCGTCGAACAGGACGATCGCGTCCGAGGGCGGCGCCCCCGCCGCACCCGGCTTGACCACGGGCGGCGCGGGGCGGTTCTTGTCGTGCACGCGCCACTTCTGCCCGGGCAGCATCGGCGTGTCGTCGTAGCCCACGCCCGTCGGCTCCTGAGCGCCGAAGGCGAAGGAGGAAAGGATGAGACCGGCGAGGAGGAGGCGCATTCCCCTCATGCTAGGCTGGCTCGCGCCGCCATGCCGCTCCATCCCCTCCTGCTTCTTGCCGCCCTCGCCCAGAGCCCGGCGGGCGCGGCTCCCGACTTCACCGGCCAACCCGGCGTGCTCGAACCCACCGGACGCCTGATCGTGCGCGCCCGGACCGGCGCCGAGGACGCGGCCCGGGCCCGCCTCGGCGAAGCCTTGCTGGAATCCGCGCCGGAGGTGCGGGAGTTCCGCGTGCAGGTCCCGGCCGGCGCGAGCGCGGCGGCGTTCGCCGCCGCGCTGCTGGCCAGCGGGCTGTTCGAGTACGCCCATCCCGACTGGCTGTGCTTCCCGGTCGGAACGCCCAACGACCCGCTCTTCGGCAATCAGTGGCACCACGTCAAGATGCGCAGCGAGGCCGCCTGGGACTGGATCACCGACACTTCCGGGGTGATCTTCGCCAACACCGACACCGGCGTGGATCTCTCGCACCCGGATCTCGCCGCCTCGCTCGTGCCCGGCTTCAACGCGGCGGACGATCTCGAGCAGGCGCTCGGCGGCCAGGTGCAGGACATCAACGGCCACGGCACCGCGACCGCCGGCTGCGCCGGCGCGATCGGCGACAACGGCGCGGGCACGGCGGGCGTGGGATGGAATCTGAAGATCATGCCCATCCGCGTGACCAACAATCCGAACGGCAGCGCCGCGCTGTGGGACATCGACCAGGGGGCGCGTTGGGCGGCCGAGCACGGCGCGCGCGTGGTGAGCACTTCCTTCACGGGCGTGCGCGCTTCCTCGAACGAAACCACCGGCGCCTACCTGCGCACGCTGGGCGCGCTGTGGGTGTGGGCGATCGACAACTCGAACAACGCCTACCCGGATGACAAGCCGAGCCTGACGGTGGTGGTCGGCACGGATCAGTCGGACCTCAAGTGGTCCTCCTCCTCGTGGGGCCACCTCGGCGATTGCGCCGCTCCGTGCGTGGACGTCTGGACCACGGCCAACGGCGGCGGTTGGGGCGGCGCCACCGGCACCTCCTTCGCGGCGCCGCTCGTCGCCGGCGTGCTGGCGACGATGTTCGCCGCCAATCCCTTCCTCAGCGCCGAAGCGTGCGAGGCGCGCATGCTCGACGCCTGCGACGATCTCGGCGCTCCCGGCGACGACAACGTCTTCGGCCGCGGCCGCGTCAATCTGGAGCGCGCCGTGCTCGGCGCCATCGGCGGCTCGCTGGCGCTGTCTGTCAGCGGCCTGACCGCCGGGCAGACCGCGCTGTTCGACGTGGCGGGAGCGCAACCCGGCGGCGCCGTGTGGATCGCCTATTCGCTCGCGGGCACGGCCATCACGCAGGTGCCGCAGCTGCGCGCCGCGCTGGCTCTGGCCGCCCCCGCGCCGCTGGTTTCGATGACCGCGGATCCGCTCGGCGCCGCCGCCGTCGCGCTGCACGTTCCCGCCGCAGTCCAGGGCGTGAGCGTCTGGTTCCAGGCCGTCGAGCGCGGCAATGGATCCCCATTCCTGGCCGCAGTCGTCCAGTAACTCCGCACAGAATCGCACCGACCCATGCTGATCGCCACTCTGCTCCTCTTCGCCGCGCCGCTCCCGGCCGGCGCCCCGCAAGATCCCGCCCTCGGACTGTTCGTGAATCGACCCGGCCGCACCGAATTGACCGGCCGCCTCATCGCGCGCCCGACCGCGGCCGGACTGGAAGCCGCCGCCGAGCTGCTTGCGCCGCAACTGCTGCATTCCTTCCCGGAGGTGCGCGAGTTCGTCGCCCAGGTGCCGGAGGGGCGCGCCGACGCCGACTACGCCCGCGAGCTGCTCGCGACCGGACTGTTCCAGTACGTCGTGCCGGATTGGCGCGTCTTCCCCGCCGGCAATCCCAACGACCCGCTGTTCCCGAACCAGTGGCACCACGCCACCATCCGCAGCGCCGCGGCTTGGGATTGGATCACCAACGCGACGCCCGTGATCGCCGCGTTCACCGACACCGGCGTGGACCTCAACCATCCTGAACTCGCCCCGAGCCTGGTGTCGGGATTCAACGCCGTGGAGGACCTGCCGCAGTCGCAAGGCGGCACCATCCAGGACATCAACGGCCACGGCACGATGGTCGCCGGCACGATCGGCGCGATCGGCAACAACGGACAGGGCGTGGCCGGCGTGTGCTGGAACGTCTATCTCATGCCGTGCCGCGTCAGCAACGATCCGGGCGGCGGCGCCTACCTCTCCGACCTGGAGCAAGCCGCGCGCTGGGCCGTGGACAACGGCGCCAAGACCATCAGCGCCTCCTACACCGGCGTCGAGAACCCTTCGATCGACACGACCGGCACCTACGTGCGCAGCCAAGGCGGTCTCTACTTCTACGCCGCCGACAACTACAACCAGAATCACTCGACCTTCGACTGGCCGGACGTGGTCGTCTCGGGCGCCACGGACTGGACCGACACCAAGGCCTACTTCTCCTCCTATGGCAGGGCCGTGGATTGCGTCGCGCCCGGCCAGGACATCTGGACCACCACCCTCGGCGGCGGCTACGCGCCGGTCAGCGGCACCTCCTTCTCGACGCCGATGACCAACGGCGCCTGCGCGCTGATGTGGGCGGCCAACCCGTACCTGGACACCTACGAGGTCGAGGCTCGCCTGTACGACGCCTGCGACGACCTCGGCGCTCCGGGCGAGGACGACATCTACGGCCGCGGGCGCATCAACCTCGAGCAGGGGGTTCTGCGCGCCATCACCGGCAGCCTGACGCTCGCTGTCGGCAATCTGGCGGGCGGCCAGACCGCCAGCTTCAACGTCAGCGGCGCGCAGCCGAACGGCACGGTGTATCTCGCGTACTCGCTCACGGGCACGAGCATCACCGACGTGCCGCAGGCGCAGGCGCGCATCGGCCTGACGGCGCCGAGTCTGCTGGCGGTCACCGCGGCGAACGGCGCGGGCGACGTCCAGTACAACCGCTTGGTGCCGCCGGGCGCCTCCGGGCTCAGCACCTGGCTGATGGCGGTGGAGATCGGCAACGGCTCCAACATCGTCGCCGCCGTGATCCAGTGACCCCGCTTTCCGGGACGGGCGACCTGGAAGCCCCGGGTCGCCCGGCCTAGGATGCGGGCATGAAAGTCGCCCTCGGCATCCCTGAAACGCAGCGCAAGGAGATCGCGGAAGGCCTCAGCCGCCTGCTGGCCGACACCTACTCGCTCTATCTGAAGACGCACCAGTATCACTGGAACGTGACCGGTCCCATGTTCCAGACCTTGCACTCCATGTTCATGGTGCAGTACCAGGAGTTGTGGACGGCCACGGACTTGATCGCCGAGCGCATTCGCGCCCTCGGCGAGTTCGCGCCGGGTTCCTACAAAGCCTTCGTCGAGTTGTCCTCCATCGAAGAAGACGCGCCGGGCGCGCCGCCCTCCGCCATGGAAATGGTGCGCAACCTGCTGGAAGGCCACGAGGCGGTGGTGACCACCGCGCGCTCCGTGTTTCCGACCGCGGAGGACGCCAACGACCAGGCGACTTGCGATCTGCTGACGCAGCGCATGAACGTCGGCGAGAAGACCGCGTGGATGCTGCGCGCGATGATGGAATAAGAGCAGCGTGCCGTGGACCGCTATCTCCTCTGGTTCGACGCCGCCGACCCTCATCGCGATCTGGAACTGGCGGCGGCGGTCCGCGCGTGGCTCGACCACCTGCAGGCCGAAGGCCTGATCCGCGGCTGGACGCTGACCCGGCGCAAACTCGGCTTCGGCCCGGCCGAGCTCGGCGAGTTCTGCGCCGAACTGCGCACCGACGGCATGGCGCAGTTGGAGGCCGCCTTTCAGCGCGTTGCGGCGCGCGCGGGCGCGGGCGAGGAGCTCCACCGCGCGGTGTATGCGCGCGTCCGCAATCTGCGCACTGCCCTCTACCGGGATTTCCCGGACCCGCAGCGCGGCGCCGGCGGCTAGACCGTCAGCAGGGCGTAGGGCACGAGCAGGATCATCACGAGGACGGCGGCGAAGGTGGTGAGGAAGCCGCCGAGGAGCGTGCCGAACAGGCTGCGCCAGAAACCGCGCCGGTACACCACGCGCATGGCCTGCAGGAAATAGAACGGCACACCCAGGCCGAGCAGGAGGCCGAGCGCCAAACCGGGCAGGGGCACCAGCACCAGGAACACCGTCAGTCCGCAGCAGAAGGAGTAGGCGTGCAGCAGGAACACGAGGTGATCGAGCCAGTAGGAGCCGGTGCGCATCCACCAGAGCTGCAGAAACGAGGCCATGAGCGGCAGCAGCAGCAGGATGGCGATCGGCGCCAACTCGAGACCGCGGCGCGAGAGCACGTAGGCGCGGGCCGCGGGCGCCATGTGCTGCAACTTGCTGCGCTGGCTCTCCAGACGCGCGCTCAGCGTCGTGAGGGGCCAGAATCCCGGCAGCGGGAAATTCATGCCGAACTCCGCCTCATCCTGGAGTTTGCGCCGCGTCGCGGGAGACACGGGCGAGGGCTCGGCGGCGGCGACGTCGGGGTTCGCGGCGGGAGGGGCTGCTTCGCCGGCGGCGGCGGCCGCAGGGCCCGTGCCGTCAGGGTCGTCCCGCACCAGCAGTTGCGTCGTGTCGATCTTGCACTGGACCACCAGGAACAGCAGGATCATGAAGAAGAAAAACAGCCGCAAGGGCGGCACGAAGGACATGCGTTTGCCGTCGATCCACTCCCTCGTCAATCGTCCTGGGCGGGAGAACAGCGGCACCATGGAGCGCCACACCCGCCCATCGAAGGCGAAAAAGGTGGCCAGCAGTTCGTGGACGAAGGAGGCGAAGTCGCGCGCGGGCTCGCCGGCGGGCTGGCCGCAGACGGCGCAGAAGTTGCCGACCGGGGGCGCGCCGCAGTTCGGGCAGGGGGGCGGCGCGGCAGCGAAAGAAGGTTCCGCCACGGGGGCCGCAGTCTAGCCCGGCCTACATGTAGGGATTGCGGCCGGCGGCGTGATCCGTGGCGTCGTAGATGTTCTCGATCTCCGGCACGGCCTGCCGCAACGCCACTTCCACGCCCTGCTTCATGGTGTAGGCGGCGGAGGAGCAGCCCTGGCACCCGCCGGCCATGTTGACGTAGAGGTCCTGCGCGTCGCTGGCTTGGATTTCCACCCAGCCGCCGTGCGAGGACAGCATGGGGTTCAACTGCTCGTCGATCACCTTTTGCGCGCGGTGACGCATGAGGTCGTGGCCGCTCAAGGCTTCGACCGCGCCGGGCAGCACCGCCGCGCCGCCAGCCTGAAGGTGCGCGCGGATGGCCTGGCCGGCGGTGCGCGCCACGGTCCGCCAGTCCTCCGGCACCTTCTGCATGGAAATCACCACCTCCGCGTCGGCGATGCGCACGCCCTTGAGCTCCGGCACCGCCGTGAACAGGGCCGCCGCCAGCGGCGCCCACTGCTGCGCCCAGGCCGGGTCGCTGACGTAGAGGGTGCCGACGAACAGCGAGCGATCCACCCGGAACAGGCAGTTGCTCGGGATGACTTGCGGCTCGGCGGTGATGTTGATTTTCTGGGCTTCCATGGCGTGCCTTCCCCTCTAGGTTCCCGGACGCCTCCATTCTAGGATCTGCCGTGCGTTGGCTCTGGGGCGCCGCGGGCTTGGCGGCTCTGCTGCTCGGTCTGGCCTTCCTGGCCGTGCCCGTGATCCCGACCAGTCCCTTCCTCGTGCTGGCGGCGGCCTGCTGGATGCGCGCCTCGCCGCGCCTCGAGCGCTGGCTGGTGGAGCATCGCTGGTTCGGCGGGCCGATCCGCGCCTGGCGCGCCGGTCGCGGAGTGAGTTGGCGCGTGAAGATGCTGCTCGTGACGCTGGCGGCCCTCGGCATGGGGCTGGCCTTGTGGCGCCTGCCGCAGGGTTCGCCGTGGCTGGGCGCCGGGGTGGTCGCCGGCGGCGTTCTCAGCGCCTGGTTCTTCCTCTCCCTGCCGACGCGCCCGGACTGAAGCCCAGCAGGCGCTGTTGCCACAAGCGACGCGCCGCCGCGCCGCCGCGCGCCGGGAGCGGCCGGCCGTCGGCGGCAGCCTGCAGCAGCTCGGCGTCGCCCTCCTCCAACTCGAAGGTCTCTCCCCAACAGGCGGCGCGGCTCACGAGCAATGCGCCCTGCAGGTCGCGCACGCACTCGAGAGTGAGCATGGGGGGGACCCAGGGGCGCCGCCGCCGCCAATCGCGCGGAAAGGCGCGCGCGCGAAAACGGCGGCCGTCCAGCACGAGCAGGTCCAGATCGGTGCGCAGGAAGGTCCAGAGCGCGTCGCGCGGCGACTCGACCAGCGGCTCGCCCTGCAAATTGAAGGACGTGTTCAGGAGCATCGGCACGCCGGTGCGCGCGTGGAAATGCTCCACCAGGCGGCGCAGCCGCGCACAGCCGGCGGGGTGGGCCGCGGCGTCGCGCGCGGGCAGGGTCTGCAAGCGCGCGCTGCCGTCGGCGTGGACGACCGCGGGAGCCGCTCGCCGGGTGCGGGGCAGCGCCTCGGCCGTGAAGGACATGTACGGCGAAGGCGGCGCGGCGGCGAACCAGGCAGGCGCTTCCTCCTCCAGCACCGCCGGGGCGAAGGGGCGAAAGGCTTCGCGCTTCTTCACCGCGCGATTGAGGCGGTCCACCATGGCGGCGCGCCGCGGATCGGCGAGGATGCTGCGCCGGCCGAGGGCGCGCGGCCCGAATTCGCCGCGGCCGAAGAACCAGCCGAGCGCGCGGCCGCGCGCGAGTTCGGCGGCGGCGGCGCGCAGCAGCGCGTCCTCGCTGGCGGCGGCAGGAAGCTCTTCCAGCCACGGCCCGAAATCCGCCAGCGCCGCGTCGGTCTCGGCGGCGTCGTAGGCGCGGCCGCCGAAGGGAGCCAGGGGGCGCCGGGGCGCCGGCGCGCGCGGGTGGCGCGCATGCCAAGCGTAGGCTGCTCCGCCGACGGCGACGCCTTCGTCGCCCGGGTAGGGCGGCACGAACACCTGCTCGAAGCCGCACTCGCGCGCGATGCGGCCGTTGAGCACGCAGTTGAGCGCCACGCCGCCGCACAAGGCCAGGTTGCGCGCGCCGGTCCGCCGGCGCAATCCGCGCAGGAAGGCGAGCGCGACCTCCTCGAGGGACGTTTGCGCGTCCGCGGCCAGGCGCGCGTATCCCGGGCGATGGCGCGGATCTTCCCAGGCGTGGGGGTTGGGCTCGGCGCGCAGGCGTTCCCAGTCCACGCGCAGGCGTTCGAGCGGGCCGCGCAGGATGGGTCGCGCGCGCCGGCCGCGCGCCCAGCGCGCCGCCCATGGCGCCAGGCCCATCACCTTGCCGCAGGCGTTCCAATCGCCGAAGACGTGGCTGGCGACGCGAGAGTAGACCGCCCCCAGCGACTCCATGTCCTCGAAGCCGTAATTGTGAAGGAAAACCGGGGTCGGCTCGGGCGTCCAGCGCTTGAAGAGGCGGCGCAGGCGCAGGCCGCGGAACAGGAACGCGGTCTCGGCCTCGCGCCAGCCGAAGGGCTCGGCGGCGGCGCGGCGCGCCTCGCGAAAGCCGCGCGCCTTGGGCAGGGCGGCTTCGCTCACCCAGCCCGTCCCCGGCGCCGCGAAGTCGTGCAGGGTGCTGCCCATGCCGTCCATCACCAC
>CAZDMB010000059.1:0-12782 GCA_964506175.1 uncultured Planctomycetales bacterium
TCCCCTTCCTTTTCGTGCAACTCGCCGGCTTCCGGGCCGCGTCGGCGGCGCCGGTGCAGCAGGATTCGTGGGCGCCCTTGCGCGAGGCTCAGCGCCTCACCGCCGTGCGCGTGCCGGCGACCGGGATGGCGGTGGCGATCGACGCCGGCGAAGCGCGCGACATCCATCCCCGCGACAAACGCACCATCGGCGAGCGCTTGGCGCGCCTGGCTCGCGCCGTCGCCTACGGCGAAGAGATCGTGGCGCAAGGGCCGACGCCGCGCACCTACGAGGCGCTGCCCGACGGCGCCGTGCGCCTGCGCTTCGACGACGCCGGCTCGGGGCTCATCGAGCGCGGCGGGGGGGAGTTGCGCGGCTTCGCGCTCGCCGGCGCCGACGGCGCCTTTCAGCCGGCGCAAGCCAGCGTCGAAGGCGCAGACACGGTGCTGCTGCGCGCCGCCGGCGTGACCGCTCCGGTCGAGGCGCGCTACGGCTGGGCCGACAATCCCGGCTGCAACCTGGCGAATCGCGAAGGCTTGCCCGCGACCCCGTTTCGCCTGCGCGCCACGCGCGACCTCTTCGCGGGCGGCCTCGCGGCGCAGTGGGAAGGGGAAGACGGCGGCCAGCCTGCGTGGCAGGAGAAAGACGGCGTCGCCACCGTGGCGCTGCTCGCCGGCTCCATTCACACGCGCGCGCCGATCGGCGCCTGCGATCTATCCCTCGAGTTTCGCGTGCCGGACGCGCCGCGCGAGCTGCAACCGCAGCAACGCGGCAACTCGGGGGTGTATCTCCAGCGCCGCTACGAGGTGCAGATCTTGGAATCCTACGGCCGGCCCGCCGGCAACCAGGATTGCGGGGCCATCTATCTGCAGCGCGCGCCGACGCGCAATGCGGCGCTGCCTCCGGGCGTCTGGCAGCGCTTCCAGATCTCATTCACGCCGCCACAATGGGATGCGCAGGGCCGCAAGTCGGCGCCGGCGCGTCTCACCGTCTGGCACAACGGCGTGCTCGTGCACGACGACGTCGAGGTGCCGGCCAAGACGGGCGCAGGCCAACCGGAAGGACCCGAGGATCTGCCGCTCCTGCTGCAGGAGCACGGGCAGCCGGTGTCCTTCCGCAACGTGCTCTACAGCCCGCGCTGATCTTCGGCGCGGCGCGCGGCGGCGTCGAACTTGCGCCAGGCTTCGGCCAGCGGCAGTCCGATCACGTCCGGCCACGCCGCTTGCGGCGCGGCGCGCACGCGCTGCAAGGCCGCGCGCTGTCGCGGCGAAAGCCACGCTTCGGGGTTGCCCGTCGGCGCGCTGCCGTGCGCGCGCGCGGCTTGCGCCGGCGTCATGGGCACCGCGGCCAGGGGCGTCGCGCGCAGGTAGTGCTTCTGATCCTCGACCAGGCGGAACGCCGCTCCGGCGGGAAAGAGGCGCGTGGCGCAGCCGGCGCCGACGCGTCCCTCGAGGTCGCTGCGCGCCAGCACGCGCGGATCGAAACTGACCTCGACGGCCTCGCTGCCGCCGACCCAGCCGGCGCGCGTCGCCACCACCCCTTCCAGGAGGCCGAACTCGGCCTCGCGTTGCCAAAATCATGACATCCCGAAGATCGCGGTCGCCACGCCGAGATCGCGCGCCCGGGCTTCGGCCGCGATCAGCCGCAGCCACGCCGGCGACTCGGCGCCCAGCGCCTGGCTCATGGCGCCCAGCACGGCGCCGCGCTTCCAGTCCTCGGGCCGATGCAGGCGCGGCGCCCGCTCGCTCTCGTCCTCGGCCGAAATCACGCGCACCACGGGATTGTTCCAGGCAGGCTCATGGAAATGCGCGCACACGCGCGCTTCGGCGTCGCCGGAGGTGTTGTTGCGCGTCGCGACGGGCACGAACAAGGTCTCCGCGGCCTCCGCCAGCAGGGGGTCGCTCAGGACTTCGGACCCGAAGCCCGTGCAATTCGCTCAGCCGGGAACCTCTTGGAAAAGCAGCAGCAGCGGCTTGTGCTCGCGCAGCGCGCGGGCGCGCGCGGCGGCGTAGTCCCGCTCCCACGCGACGACGCCGAATTCCGGCGGGGCGGCCGGCGGCGAGGCCTGCGACAGCGCCAGCGCGAGGGCGGGGAGGAGCATGGCTTCAGGATACCGGCTGGGCGAAGATCACGCCGAAGCCTCCCGGGGCCCGCAGGCCGACTTCGCGCATGCCGTAGAAGGTCGTGCGCTCCGGCGCGAAGATCTCCGCGGGACGGGCAGCGGCCAGAACCGGCGCGAGGTCGGCCACTTCGAGGAAGAGAATCACTCCGTCGCTGGCGAAGGGGCCGGCGGCGAGAGCCGGTTGATCGGCGGCGATGCTGGCCCGCGATTGCAGCATCAGTTCCACGCCGCCGCCGTCGAGCATGGCGAAACCGAGGCGGTCGCCGTGCGGCAGGGTCATCGTGGCGCTGAAGCCCATCCGCTCCCAGAAAGGCAGGCAGGGCTCGATTTCGTCCACGCACAGGACGGGGGACAGTTTGCGCGGCTGCGGAGCGGTCATGCGCGCATCGTATACCCTGGCAGGATGCTGTCCCTCCTGCTGGCCGCCGCGCAAGGCCCGATTCCCTATCCCGCCGCCGCCGCCTGGGAGTCGTATCCGGGCGGCGTCACCACTGGCGGCGCCTTCGCGGATCTCGATCGCGACGGCTGGCTCGATCTCGTGGTGGCGAACGGCAACGACATCCTGCGCCAGCATCTGGAGGTCTACCTCAACGATGGCGCGGGCAATTATCCGGCGACTCCCAGTTGGACCGCGGCGGACGTGGATTATCACGGGCATCTGGCCATCGGCGACGTGGACGGCGACGGTTGGGAGGACGTGGCGGTCTCCGTCTTTCTCGGGCCCTCGGGCTTCGGCTCGAAGGGGCGGGTGAAGCTCTATCGCAATCTCGGAGGCGCGCTCGAAACCTTGCCCTCGTGGAGTTGCGCAGACCGCTTCTACTCCTTTGCCTGCGCCTTCGGCGACGCCGACGCCGACGGCGACCTCGACCTGGCCGTGGCCGTGGGCGAGCCCTACTACGGCGCGCCGGACGTCAACCGCATCTACTACAACGTCGGCGGCGCCTTGCAGACCTCGCCGGGCTGGACTTCCGCCGCCGCCCAGCACGCGCTCGACTGCGCCTTCGCCGACGTGGACGACGACGGCGACCAGGACTTGGCGTTCTGCACGGCGGGCGGTCCCAATCGGGTGCATTTCCAGGGACCGAGCGGCCTCGATCCTGCGGCCGGCTGGACCTCCAGCGACAACAACGCGCAGAACGGCAACTCGCTGTGTTTCGGCGACGTCGACGGCGACGGCGCTCTCGACCTCGCCGTGAGCGACAACGATCAGCTCGCCGGCGGTCTCGGACGCTTCAAGATCTACCGCAACCTGGGGGCCACGCTCGACGTCGCGCCCTTCTGGTCGGCGTACGGCGGCATGGTGTCCGCCGTGGCCTTCGGCGACTTGCACCTGGACGGCTTTCCCGAGCTGGCGGGCGGCATCTGGTTCGCCGGCACGCGCGTCTTCGCCAACGATGCCGGCGTCTTCTCCGCGGCCGCGGCTTGGCGTTCCACCGCCAACTCGACGGTGGAGGCTCTGGCCTTCGGCGACACGCGCAATCTCGCGCTGCGCTCCGCGCTGGGCGAGAGTCACGCGGGCAACGGCGTGCGCACCGCCTTCCGCCTCGCCCACGCGCCGGTGCACGAGCTGCTCGCGGTGCGCGCCGACGGCGCGACCCTCGCCCCGGACGCCTACTCCTGGGATCGCGCCTCCGGCGCGCTCATGCTCGACGCCGCGCCTGCCGCGGCGCTCGCAGTGGACTACCTGTGGAGCGAGTCGCTGGACCTCGCAGTCACAAATTGGGATCAGTCCATCGGCAATCTGCTGTTTCGCCGCGACCCCCTCGTGCGGGTGAGCCTGGTGCCGACCGGGCCGACGGTGCTGCCGCCGGGAGGCACCCTGCAGTTCCGCGCCGACCTGCAGGGCACCACGAACCGCGTCGAGAATTTCGAGCTGTGGATCGTCGGGCGACGCCCGAGCGGCGCCTATGCGGTGATCGATCGCAGCCTGCGCGTCCTGGCGCCCTTCGGCGCGACCTCGTTGCCCTTTGCCGTGCATCTGCCGGCGGGCCTGCCGGCCGGTTCCTACGAGATGCTGGCCGGCGTGCTGGAGCGCGGCAACCGCCTGGCGCAGGACTCCTTCCCGCTCACGGTTCAGTAGTCTCGTCGGCGCGTTCGAGCGTGCTCACGATCGGCCGCTCGAGCAGGCCGGTGGCCGGGCGCACCGCCAGCGGCCGCGTGACCAGCGGGATCACCTGGGCCTGCACGCGTCCCAGGCGCCACAGCAGCAGCAGGGAGCTCGCGCGCAGCGCGGAGGAGGCGACGAAGACCCACACGTAGGCGCGGTGATCGTGGCCGAGGGATTGCAGCATCCAGCCGCCCAGCAGCGCGCCGCACAAGGTCGCCGCCGCGTGCAGAAAGTTGTACCAGGACAGCATGCCGGTGCGTTCCGATGCCGGGATGGCGTCGAAGAAGAGCAGCAGCACGGACAGTTCGTAGCAGGCCCACACCGCGCCGGCGGCGAACTGGATGAGATAGAGGTAGGCGAGGTTCTGCGACAGCGCCCACAGCAGGGTGGCGAAGACCACGCCCACGCCGCCGATCCGCAGCGTCACGTGCACGCCGCGCCGCTTGGCGAGCGCGCCGATGACGGGCAGCGCCGCCACGCGTCCGAGCAGCGAGACCGCCAGCAGGCTCATGTAGGTGAAGTAGTCGAACTGCAGCTGCTTCAACATGAACGGCGTGTAATACGGTCCCGCCACTTGCGCGGTCAGCTGCACCAGCAGCACGTAGCGCACGAGGCGGCCCTCGCCGCCGGCGGCGATGCGCCGCGCGAACTCGCGGAAGCCGACGGCGCGAAAGCCCGGCGGCAGCCGATGGTGCTGGCCGTGCCGCGACAGACAGTAGACGGAGACGCCGCGCGCCGCGCACGCCGCCAGGAAGATCGCGCTGAAGCCGGCGAGCGGCGGCATGCCGGCGAACCAGGAGCCGCCGTAGCGCAGCAGCACTCCGGCGACGGCCAGGCCGAGAAAGGTGCCGACCTGGCTGGCGCGCGAACGGCTGGCGAAGAAGCCGGCTTTGACGGCGCGCGGCACGAGGCTGTCCACCCACGCGTTCCATGCCGGGCCGGTGCCGAGTCCGAAGGCCCAGTAGGCCGCCGCGAGGCTGAAGAGCGCGAGCAGCCCGAGGCCGCCGGTCCAGGCGCCGAAGGCCAGCGGCAGAAAGACGGCCGCCTGCAAGGCGGCGCACAGCACGACCCAGGTCTTCAGGGAGCCGACGCGCGGCGCGAGCAGCGGCGAGGCGAGCTGGAGCGCGCCGCCGGCGACCATCGGCGCCGAGGCCAGCAGTCCGGCCGCCGTCTCGCCGTGTCCGCAGGCGAGCGCGAAGGCGGCGAAGTAGGACTCGCCCAGGCCGACCATCAGGCTCCAGGCCATGCCGTCGCGCCAGATCCAGGCCAAGTCCCTGCGGACCGGCTGGGCCAGATTCGCGATCGCCGCGCGCGCGCTACTGCTCGTCGTCGTAGGGAATCTCGAAATTCGGATCCCCGCTCTGGTTCAGGCCACGCAAGATTTCGACGATGCCGTTGGCCTTGCGCTCGTCCATGTCGGCTTCGCCCGGGACGGCCGTGTTGTCGAAGGGGAAGGAGTCGTAGCTGAGTTGCTCCGGGTCGAGGCGCAACTCGGCCAGCGCGCGATCGGTGAGCAGCACGACCTCGACGCGCCGCGGATCGCGGCGCCAGATCTCCACCGGAATGGTGCGGCGCTCGGTGTCGCCGTCGGCGTAGACCAGTTCGAACAGCAGCGGCACGACCAGGCCGCCGCTGTTCTCGACCTCGGCGACGTAGCCGTGTCCGCCCACCGGCGCGCCCGCCGCTTCCAGGCTCGCCGCGGGCAATTCGCGCAGCGACTGCAGGGCGAGGTCGACGTGCACGGTCTCGTAGAACCAGCCGCGCCAGAACCAGGCCAGGTCCGTGGCGCTGGCGTCGCCCAGACAGCGGAAGAAATCCGCCGGCTGCGGGCGCTTGAACATCCAGCGCCGGGCGTAGGCGCGGAAGGCGGCGTCGAACAACTCCGGACCCATGACGACGTCGCGCAGCAGGTGCAGGCCGGCCGCCGGCTTGGCGTAGCCGTTCCAGCCGAAGTTCACGGTGCTGTCGGACGAGGTCATCAACGGCTGCGCGTCCGGCTGCACCAGATTCATGCCGATCTGCCAGTTGTCGCCGGCGTAGAGCGGAAACTCCGCGTCCCATTCGCGCTCGGCGATGGACTCGACGAAGGTGTTGAGCCCTTCGTCCATCCAGGTCCATTGGCGTTCGTCGCTGTTGATGATCATCGGAAAGAAATTGTGCCCGACCTCGTGGATGACCACGCCGACCAGCGAGTACTCGTCGGATTTGTCGGTGCTCCACGGCGACGGGCGCGGCGAGTTGAAGCAGATCATCGGATATTCCATCCCGTAGACCGGCCCGTTCACCGAGCTCGCCGCCGGGTAGGGGTAGTCGAAGGTGTGCCGCGAATAGACCTGCAGCGCGTGCGCCACCGCGCGCGTGCTGAATTGCGACCACAGCGGCTCGCCCTCGGGCGGCCAGAAGGACTGCGCCGCGATCACCGGGCCGTCGGCGCGCGTCTGCACGCCCCAGCAGTCCCAGATGAATCTCCGCGACGAAGCCCAGGCGAAGTCGCGCACGTTTTGGGCGGCGAATTTCCACGTGGCTTCGCCCGCCGGCGTGCTCGCACAATTGGCGGCGGCCTCGGACGGCGTGACGACGTAGACGGGGCCGTCGTTGCCCGGCGTCATGGCGCGGCTCCAACGCGCGCGCCGCTCCGGCGACAGCACTTCGTCCGGGTTCTGGAGCAGCCCGGTGGCGGCGACCACGTGGTCGCTCGGCACCGTGATCGCCACTTCGAAGTCGCCGAATTCCAGCGCGAATTCGCCGTTGCCCTGGAACTGCTTGTTCTGCCAGCCGACGACGTCGTCATAGACGCACAGGCGCGGATACCAGTGCGCCGCCTCGAAGATCGCCGCGCCGTCGGCGAAGCTCTCGACTCCGGCGCGCGAGTCCGCCAGGCCGGCAGGGTTCAGGGTCAGGCTCCAAGCGACGTGGAAACGAAAGCTCGCGCCGGCGGCGAGCGGCTGGGGCAGATCCACTCGCAGCATCGTGCCGTTGAGCAGGGTTGTCAGCGGCGCGCCGTCCGCGCTGATCTCGTGCAGCCGCACCGAGCCGTCGAACTGCTGCCGCGCCAGCCAGCCCATCAGGTTCCAAGGCTCGGTTCCGCCCAGGTCGGCGACCGTTGTGCTGCGCGCATCCAGCGAATCCGGCGCCAGCCAGTTGTCGTCCAGTTGCAGCCACAGGTAGTCGAGCGTTTCCGGGCTGTTGTTGTGATAGACGACGTCCTCGTCGCCGGTGATCTCGTGGGCGGCCTCGTCCAGCCGCACGCGAATGCGATAATCCACGCGCTGCTGCCAGTAGTCCGGGCCGGGTGCGCCCGAGGCCAGGCGCGTGCGCGTCGGCGTGGGCAGCAGGTCGTCGAGGCGGCGGAACGCGTCCGGCGCTCGCGGGCCGGCGCCGGCCTCCTGGGAAGCCGGGGCGGATGCGGCGAGAACCAGGCAGACGGCGGCGTACAGGACCGGCAGGCGGAGCAGGCGCATCGGCCGACACTTTACGCGCGGCCTAGACTGGACGCATGAACGTGCCCGTCGCGCTCCTCGCGCTTCTTGCCAGCCTGGCGCCGCAGCAGCCGGAGGACGGCCGCGGCCAGGGAGCCGTCGATCGGGCCTGGCACGCGGCGCGCCGGGCGGCGTTGCGCGCTTCCTTGCTGGCGACTGCGCCCGACCCGCGCGGCATCGTCGTGCTGCGCGGGGCAGGACCGAAGGACTATTACCGCGCCTTCGATCAGGACAACCTTTTCTGGTACTTCACCGGCGTGGTCAGCCCGCAGGCCGTCTGGATCATGGCGCTGGCGAGCGGCGAGGAATGGTTCCTGATTCCCACGGTGACGCCGCTGCAGCGCCGCTGGGACGGCGCGGTGGTCGATCCCGCGATGGCGCGCGCGATCACCGGCATCGAGCAGTGTCTGCCGCTCGGCGGGGAGGACGGGCCGCAAGGCGGCCTGACCGCCCTGCTGACGCGGCTGACGGCCGCGGGAGGCGCGATCTACACCGACCTGGAGCCGGCGGAGAACTGGATGATGGCGCGCGACTACGCGGCGCGCGCGCAGGACGCGGTGGCCGCCGACCCCTACGACGGCCGCCCTTCGCGAGAGCAGCAATTCGCGCGGCGTCTGCGCGAAGTGCATGGCGTCGAGGTGGTGAACCTCGCGCCCTGGACCGATGCGCTGCGCGCGATCAAGACCCCGCAGGAACTGGCGCTGCTGCGTGAAGCGTGCCGCATCTCCGGTTCGGCGCACCTGCGGGCGATGCGCACCGCCGTGCCGGGCGCCCGCGAGTGGCAGGTCGCCGCGGACATGCGCGCCGCGTTCGACGCGCTCGGCGCGCGCAGTGATGCCTACGCGCCGATCGTCGCGTCCGGACGCAACGCCTGCGTGCTGCACTACAAGGACAACGGCGCGTCGCTCGCGCGCGGGGCGGTCGTCATGGTCGATTACGGCGCCGACTACGGCCGCTATGACGCCGACGTCTCGCGCGCCTGGCCGGTGGACGCCCGCTTCACGCCGCGCCAGCGCGAAGTCTACGAGGCGGTGTTGGCGGCGCAGGACGCGGCGTTCGCCGCCTGCCGTCCGGGCTCCACTCTGGAACGGGTGCACGCCGCCGCCAACGAGGCGCTCAAGTCGCGCGGATTCGGGCCGCTCGCGCATTCCGTGTCGCATTGGATCGGCTTGGGGACGCACGACGTCGGGCCCGGCAAGGATGCGCCGCTCGCGCCCGGCATGTGCCTCACGGTCGAGCCCGGGATCTACCTCGACGGGGAGAACCTGGGCATCCGCGTCGAAGACGTCGTCGCCATCACCGCCGACGGCTGCGAGATCCTCACGGCCGACGTCCCGCGCGCGGCCGATGAGATCGAGGCTCTGCGGCGCTCGGCCTGGGCGCAGCCGGAAGCGGCGGCGGCGCGCCTGCGCCTGCCGAACGGCGTGGCGCTGGACGGCTTTTATTCCCAGTTGCGCGCGGAGGCGCCGATCCCGATCGTGGCCGGCCCCGGCGTGCTGCCCGCCGCGCTCGACGAGGCGGAGTGGATCCTCGCGGGCATGCTCGCCGGGGCCGATGGGCTGCGCGCCGCTCTCCGCGACAGCGGCGCCTACCTCATCGTCATGGCGCACGACGAGTTCGTGCATCAGATCCCGGAATACGCCGGCATGGAGCCTCCGCTCTACTGGGCGCGACGCTCGCGCGGCTTTGGCGGGCACCCGGGCAATCCTGCCACCAGCGTCGGCGAGGAGAACCTGCTGCGCATGCGCGGCGATCCGATGGGCGACGAGAGCATTCTGGTGCACGAGTTCGCCCATGCCATCCACCACTTGGGCCTCGACCGCGCCGATCCGGGATTTTCGCCGCGTTTGGCGGCGGCCTACGCCGCGGCGCGGGCCGCGGGCTTGTGGGCCGGAAAGTACGCCATGAGCAACCCCGCCGAATACTGGGCGGAAGGCGTGCAATCGTGGTTCGGGACCAACCGGCCGCCCGATCACGATCACAACGACGTGGACACGCGTCCCGAACTCGAGGCCTACGATCCGCGACTGGCGGCCCTCTGCGCCGAAGTTTTCCGCGGCACGGCCTGGAGCTACGCGCGGCCCGCCGGCCGCATCACCGGCTGGGATCCAGCCGCCCTGCCCGAGTTCCGCTGGAGCGCCGAGATCTTGGCGGACGACGCCAACTATCAGCGGCGCGTCGCCCAGGAAATTGCCGGCAGGTGAAGCGCGCGCCGCAGCCGGCCGAGCAGGCTTTCTGCGGGCGCGCGTCTGCCGGCGCTTGATGGGACGCCGGCAGCATCATGCGACGATTCATCGTCACCCGAGGAGGACGGCGGGTACAGTGGACTTCCGGCCTCCGCGACGCGGAGGCCTTCGCCGCGCTCGGAGCCGCCGAGGCCGCCGCCGCAACTCTCGTTCTCGACCGTAGCCATGCTCTGCACCTTCGCGTTGGCTTTGTCTCCGGCCGCAGGCGCCTTTGGCGAGCCGGAATCCAAGGCGCCGTTCGCCACCGCCGCCGCGCACGCGCCCTTCCAGTGGAAGAGCGCCGCAGGCCTGCGCTACGTCTGGTGGTTGCCCCCGGACTACGACGGCAAGACGCCGCGCAACCTGACGGTCATCCTGCACGGCACCGGACTGGATTACCGCTGGGGATGGCTCAACCACCCGGCCGAAGCCTTTCGGCCGCAGGACGTCGTGGTGTCCGTGGACGGCACCAGCCCCGGCGAAGGGGACACGCGCCTCTTCCTGGATGGCGACGCGGACGCGGAATCCTTTCACAATTTCCTCGGGGAGATGCGCGCGTCCTTCGCGGTGGACCGCGTCTTTCTCTATGGCCACAGCCAGGGCGGATTCTTCGTCACCTGGTACGCCGGCTTGCACCCCGAGGACGTCGCCGGCGTCTGCGCCCACGCCAGCGGCGCATGGCGGTCCGCTTCCTCCGCCAAGAAGGTGCAGAAGGTCGCGGTGGCATTCCTGCACGGCACCGCTGATCCGGTCGTTCCCTATGGGCAAAGCGCGGCCGCTTGGGCGCACTACCTGGAGGAGGGCTTCCCGATGGTGTTGTTGCGCCGGATGCCCGGCTACAACCACTGGCCGAATGCCGTGCGCGCCACCGAGTGCCTCGACTGGTGCGAAGGGATGACGACCCAGAATCCGGATCGCGCGCTCGCGTTGGCGAAGGAGTTGCTCCGGCCGAAGGGGCAGGACGAGTATCAATACGAGATTCCGCCGGCCTTCGCCGCCGCGCGCATGGTGTTGCGCCGCTTCAGCGGCGAGGGTCACGACCCCTTCGGCAATCAGCCGCCCACGGTGCAGGGTTACGCCGACGAGTTGGTGGCCGCGGTGGACCGGCAGTCGGCGCAAGTCGCCGAAGGCCTGCAGCGCGTCCTCGGCAAGAAGCTGGAGCTCAAGAGCGCGCCCATCGCGGCGCTGCGCGCCTACCGCGAGGACTTCCGCGGCGTGGAGTCCGCCGAGCGCTGGCTCGGCAAACTCGGCTTCGACAAGGCCGCCTTCAGCCACGACGAGAAGGCCAAGGCGGTGTACGAAGCTTGGTACGCCGAGAAGATGCCCGACGGCGAGCGCTTCGCCGCCATCTGCGCCGCCTTGAAGGAGTGCTGGCTGCGCGACGGCTTCCCGCCGGAGCTCGCCGCCAAGCTCGACGAGTGGAAGGGGCAGGAGCGCAGCCTCGGCATCGACAAGAAGGCGCTCAAGAACTACGCCGATTACGCGGCGCCGTGGATCCAGGGATGGAACGCGGAGGCCTGGAACCTCTACGCCCGCCTGTGCGCCAACTGGAAGGTCCCCAAGTAGGCGGCATGCGCCGCGCGAGCCTCACGGTCCGCGAATACAGGTTCTGATGGTTGTAGGAAGCCGGGGGCCTCCCCGGCCTTCTCGAAGAGCGGGCTGCGGTCGACCCCTGCGCCGCGGCCCGCCATTCGCTACATTCGGACCCGCCTCCCCGCATGAGCAAACTCGCCGTCCCGCTCGTCTGCGTCACCCTCGGCGCCGTGGGCGCCTGGTGGTTCCTGGCGCCGCACGGCGACCCGGCCGACAAACGCCGCATCAGCGAACTCGAGAGCGAGGTCGGCCGCCTCAACGAGGAGGTCGCCAAGCGCGAGCTGCAGTTGAAGTTCCTGCGCGAGCGGCGGCGGGTGGCGCGCGTGGACCAGGTGACGCGCATGCCGGACGCGACCGTGCCCGGCGGGGCGTACACCAGTTTCCGCTTCCAAGAAATGAAGAGCGACGGCGCCCCCGCCGGACCCGCGCAATCCTTCACCATCATGGGGGACATCGCCTACTTCGAGGCGCTGGTGGTCAAATTCGACGACTCCTTCGTCGAACGCAACGACTTGCTCAAGGGCAGCAGCCTGCTGCTTTTCCGGCGGGTGTTCGGCGAGCACCAGGCGCCGGCGGACGGCTTTCCCCTGGACGCCGCCAACCAGCGCCCCAACGGCTACGAAGATCGCGCCGAGGATGGCTCGCCCTTCTACCGCGACTTGTGGAGCCGCTTCTGGGAGTACGCGCTCGAGCCGGATGTGGCGCGCGAAGCCGGCGTGCGCGCCATGCATGGCGAGGCGCCCTTCATCAAACTGGTCCCCGGCCGGGAGTACGAGATCGAACTGCGCAGTTCGGAGGGCCTGATCCTGCGCACGCTGCCGCTGACGCCGCCGGCGGCGCAATAGCCAGCTAATCCTTCGGCTTCTTCTCGCGCGCGGGATAGGTGGCCTCGACCCACGCGCGCCAAGCGCGCTCCGCGTCCACCACGCCCAGGCCGATGGTCGCGGGCAGCACCTCGCGCGCGGGAGTCTTCGCCTTGAGTCCGCGGAGGATGGGCGCGAGCGCCTCCGGATGCGCGGCCGCCAGCCAGTCGTACACCGACCACGAGAGCGCGTGCTCCTCCGGCGTCATCTCGCCGGTCTGACGGCGCACCAGCTCCGGCAGAATGGCCGCCGCCCGCTTGGCCAGCAGCGCGCGGATGGCGGCGCGCCAGACGCCGTTCTCCCAGTTCGGCGGCGAGCCGGCCTCGTCGATGCAGTAGTGCCGCGCCCGTCCGTAGATCTTTTCCTCGTACCAGTGGGCCGCGCCGCCGTCGAACCAGCCGGCGCCCTGATCGC
>CAZDMB010000060.1:0-12673 GCA_964506175.1 uncultured Planctomycetales bacterium
GGAATTCCGCCAGGACCCCTACACCAAGAACGAGGCGGCGGCCTTGACTGCGGCCGGTTATGCCGCGTTCCACCCGTTCCGCTTCGTCGACGGCGTCACGACCGCGGACATCGAGCGGACCGTGGGCGACGACGTCCAGATGCTCTGGATCGAAACGGCGCACTTCCGGATCGGCTCGAGCCTGCCGGAATACGTCGTGGCGGAGCGCGAGGAAAAAGAGCGCCTGCGCGGCGAGTTCGATCGCCTGCGAGCGCGCATTCCCGCGATCCCGCCCAAGGTGCCGCGCAAGCTGGACGCGTGGCTGCGAGCCCACCTCTACGCCCAGCGGTGCGAGGAACTGTACGCGGAATTCGCCCGCATCTTCGGGCTCGATGACGCGCGCTGGCCGACGGGCCCGGGGCGGCTGGTGGACGGCGTTTATCGCGGCGAAGGCCCGTATCTCGGCATGACCGACAAATTCACCGTGCTGCTGTTCGAGAAGGAAAGCAGCTACGGGCGCGTGCGCGCGAGGTACCTGAATGGCGGCGGCGGCGGCGCTTCGGCGCGTCACCTGTTCACCTCGAGCGGCTCGATGCTGTTCGCCGCGCACGTGCAAGGCTCGAATCTCGAGGTGGACACGGCGCTGCATTGCGTGCTGGTCTACAACCTCGTGTTCAATCTCGCCGACGGCGTCAAGTACTACTCCCACCCCGCGCCGCTGTGGTTCGAGGCCGGCCTCGGGCACGCGCTGGCGCGGCGCATCAGCCCGAAGGTGAACTACTTCACGGAAGAGCGCGCCTACTCCGCCGACGACAAGGACCAGTGGGACTGGCCGCCGCGCGTGCAGGCGCGCGTCAAGAATCAAGCGTGGCCGTCCGCCGAGCGGCTGATGGCGCTGACGGACGTCGCGCAAATCCAGTACGTCGAGCACATGATGGCATGGTCGCGCGTGGATTTTTTGCTGCGCGAGCGCGCCAGCGGCCTGCCGGCATTCCTCGACGGCGTGAAGGGCCGATTGGCGGAGGGCCGAGCGCCCACGGCGGAGGAACTCGCGGCCGCGCAGGCGCGCGCGCTGCAGCAGGCCTTCGGCTTCGACGCCGCCGGGTTCGACGCGGCCTGGGCGGAGTGGGTGCTGCGCAACTATCCGAAGAAGTGAGGGGCGGCGGATAATCTGCGCTCTGCCCATGAGACTCCTCCCCCGCCTGCTCGCCGCCGCCGCGCTGACCGCCGCCGCCCCGGCGCAAGACGTGCGCCTCGAAAAGTTCGCCGCGGGCCTGGATCAGCCGCTGTTCCTGCTATCCCTTCCCGGCGACGCCTCGCAGAATTTCGTGCTCGAGAAGCCGGGGCGGTTGCGGCTCTTCCGCCACGGCGTGCTGCAGGAGCGCGATGTGCTCGACTTGCGGCCGAAAATCAGCGACGTCAGCGAGCGCGGCCTGTTGGGCATGGCCTTCCACCCGCGTTTCGGCCGCGACAACCGCTACTTCTTCGTTCACTATTCGGACAAGAACGGCGCCACGCACATCGCGCGCTTCACTCTGCCGGAGCCGGACGGTCCCGGGGCGCCGCTGGTGGCCGATCCGCAGAGCGAAAAGACGATCTTCACCCTGGATCAGCCGTGGCCGAACCACGATGGCGGCATGATCGCCTTCGGCCCGCTCGACGGCTATCTCTACATCGGCCTGGGCGACGGCGGCGCCGCCGGCGATCCGCGCAACGCCGGGCAGAACCTCGGCAACCTCCTGGGAAAGATCCTGAGGATCGACGTCGATCACGGCGACCCGTACGGCATTCCCCCGACTAATCCGTTCGTCGGGCAGGAGGGAGCGCAGCCGGAGATCTGGGCCTGGGGCATCCGCAACGCCTGGCGCTTCTGTTTCGATCCAGCCAACGGCGATCTCTGGATCGGGGACATCGGCCAGGACAAATGGGAGGAGATCGACTGGCTTCCCGGCGGGCACAAGGGCGGCGCCAATTTTGGCTGGCGCGTGATGGAAGGCACGCACGAGTTCAACGTGCCGCCGGGCGCCGACCGCTCGCAAATGGTCGCGCCGGTCCATGAATTCCCGCACGGTCCGCCCGCCAATCATTGCTCCGTCACCGGCGGATTCGTCTATCGCGGCAAGGCGATGCCGTGGCTGCAAGGCAGTTACTTCTGGGCGGACTACTGCAGCAACGTGATCGGCACCTTGCGAGTGGACGCGCAAGGGAAACTCACCGAGAACGTGGATCGGACCCGGCAGTTGGATCCGGAGGGCAAACTCCGCTCCATCGCCTCCTTCGGCGAGGACGCCGCCGGCGAGTTGTACGTCCTGTGCCTGGCGCCTGGAACGATCTGGAAGATCGTGCCGGCAGAGGCCGCGTCGCCCTCCGGACCGCCCAGGGACTAGCGCAAGCCGCGCGGGAGCCGCATCGCGGCGCCTCCCCCCCCCCTGCCCAGCCAGGCGGCAGGGGCCATGAAAAGAATGGTCGGGGCGAGAAGATTCGAACTTCCGACCTCTGCAACCCCATTGCAGCGCGCTATCCAGACTGCGCCACGCCCCGACCGGCCTGGAATTCTAGGGTCAGCGTGGGGGCCGTCCAGTCGCCAGGGGGCAAAGCACTCAAGCGGAGCAGAGACCGGACCGCCAATGCAGGGCGCCGCACCCATCGCGCGCTCTGCAGATGCCCGGATTCGAACTCTCTCTTCCACCCTCCCGGTTGGCCTCTTGGGGCCTCATTGCGGGCGTTCTGGCGCTCCTGGCCTCCTGCGGCGGCGGGGGCGCGACGGATAGCTCCGGCGGCGGCGGCAACGGCGGCCGCGGGGGAGATCCCGGCAGCGGTGGTGAAGAGGGCGGCGGTGGCGGTGAAGGCGGAGGCGGCGGAGGAGGAGGCAGCGGCGGCGGTGGCGAACCCCCTCCCGATCTTGGCGACATGGAAGGCTTCGGCGTGTGGCCGGGCTCCGACCCCGGAGTTTCACCCGGCTCCAAACTTGCCGGTTTCGTCGGCTACCGCAACACGCCGCGCCTGGCGGCGATCACCACTGCGGCGTCGGCGCCCGGGGGACGCTATCGGCGGAACTGGCACGTCAACGACCCGCCCTCCGGCCAGAACGTCGGCGAGGACTTCTACTGGGCCAAGGCCCAGGGGCAGAAGCTGTGGCTGACGGTGATGGGCACGCCCCAGGACATTTCGCCGCACCCGGAGCAGACCGAGAACGAGTTCAGCACGGGCCTGCCGCAGTACGCGCGCTACGTGCCGACCGATCCGCTGCTGTGGGCCGATCGCGTGCTGAACTTCATCGCCAACATGGAGACGCTGAACGGCGTCGTCCCGGACTACCTGGAAATCTGGAACGAGGTGGAGCGGCCCGAATGGTTCACGGGCACGCTGCAGGAACTGCTCGATTTCTACCAGACGGTGTCGGTGCGCATCCGCCAGGCGCGGCCGCAACTGAAGATCGGCGGCCCCGCGCTCGCCGGGGTGACTTCGGAAATGGGCGGCACGGAGAGCGTCGTGCTCGCCTACATCCGCCACGCGGCGGAGCACGGCGAGCCGCTCGACTTCGTCTCATGGCACCACTATGCGCCCGGAGCCGAGATCCTCACGAACGACATGCCCACGGTGGCGCGAACCCTGGCGGACACGCTCGGCTTGCCGGCCATCGAGGCGATCGTTTCCGAGTGGAACATCTATCCCAGCGCCGAAGGCGCCGTGGGACCCGAGTTCGACGGCTCCCATTGCGCGGCCAACTTCGCAAACTTCTTCGCCACGGCCTACGAGCGCCACCTCGACGGCAACATGTTCTTCATGGACGTGGACGAGGACAATGATCCCGGCATCATCGACCTGGCGGGCGTGAGTCTCGGCTCCATGACGCTGCACGGCATCAAGAAGCCGGTCTTCCGCATCCTCGAGACGATGCACGCGATGACTCGCGAAGACATTCTCCCGGTGTATCTGCCGGAGGGCGATGAGTTCAATCTGCGCGTGTTCGCATCGCGCGCCGCCGACCGCACGCGCATCGTCGTCAGCAACGACGTCGTGACCGGAGTGTGGATGTTCGCGCTGCGTTCGCGGCAGAACGGCATGGAGCCCGGTTGGCTGTATCCGTTGTGGTTGGCCGCGGGCGGCACGCAAGCGGATGAACAGGATTTGATCGACCAGGGCCTCACGCCGACCCAGGCAGCGGCCGTGATCGCCTTCATGCCGGACGTCTACGCCGCCGACCGCTATACCGCCGACCCGCGCCCGACGGTGGTCACGATCCTCGGGGAGGAAAGCTTCAGCGTCGGCCAGGTGCTGCGCTTCGACGCCACGCACAACGCCCCGGCGAGCCTGCGCGAGGATCTGCTGCCTGAGATTCAGCAGGCGGAGGATGCGGCCGCGTGGACGGCGGCAGGCGCCACCGCGGATTACTTGACCGGCGTCGGCTATCCGTACTCCGCCGCGGACATCCTGGCAGTGCCCGACGCCTACTTCCTCGATTGGGCCAGCGGCGAGGGCATCCCCTACGGCTACGCCGTGGTCGCGCTCAAGATCCGGCGGGACACGCTGCGGGACGACCGCCTCGCCTACGCCGACCAACTCAACGCCCAGCCGGAGGCGGCGCTGCACGCCGAGACGGCGGCCAATGCGGGCATCACCGTGGACGGCCGCAAACTGCGCTTCGACATGGAGCCCGACACCGTGTACGTGATCGACCTGAATCACTAAACCCGGGCTCCGGGCCGTCCGCCAATGCAGTACAGGCGGCGTTCTTGGAAGAAGGATTGCTCTGCCATGATGGGTGCCGGCGGCCGCAAGGCCGCCGGTTTTATTTTTCAACATGGCGGCGCGTGCGCAAGGAAAAGATCCGGGGCGCGACGTTGCGCCGGCGAATGAGTCGGCGCGGAATCTCCAGTCAGCCGGTCGTGGGCCGCTAAGACCTCACGGGCACGGCTCCCGCCCGACGACCATGAAACCGATTTCCGTCTTTTCCATCGCTCTTGCCTTCATTGGCGCCGCAGACAACACCAAGGCGGCCCCGGCGGCGGCTCTCAATCCTGCCAAGCCTGCGGCCGTCGCAGCGCCCGCGCCTGCTCCCGCGCCGCAGCGCGCGGGACGCGGCGCCCGGCTGGTCGGATCCGGCCGGCGCAACGCCGGCACCGCCGACTGGACCTCCAATCCCTCCAGCCGCGGCGCGCCCGGTCCGGGGGACCGCCTCGCCGGCTCGGTGGCGTGGCGGGCCACGCCGAACGTTCTCGACATGTGCGCGCAGGCGGGCTTCGGACGCGGAGCGTTCCGCAGCACCCTGATGGTGCACGAGGTCGGCGAAGCGCGCTTCATCGGCGCCGACTTCGCCGCCGCGGCGGCGCGCGGCCGCGCCACTTGGATGACCTGCGTGGGCACGCCTGCCTCGCTCTCGCCGCATCCGGAACTCACCGAGAACGAATTTTCCACCGGTCTGCCGCAGTATGCGCGCTACGCGCCCACCGACGCCGCGGCCTGGGCGGACATCGTTCTCGGCTTCATCGCCGACATCGAGGCCTCCTACGGCGTGGCGCCGGACTACCTCGAGTTGTGGAACGAGCCGGAGCGCGCGGAGTGGTTCACCGGCACGGAGGCGGAGCTGTTCGATTTCTATGCGGTCGCCGCCACGCGCCTGCGCGCCGGCCGGCCGGGAATGAAGATCGGCGGTCCGGGCCTGGCGGGATACAGCTCGACCATGGGCGGCACGGAGAGCGTGCTCTACGCCCTGGTGCGCCACGCCGCCGCCACGAACGCGCCGCTCCAGTTCGTCTCGTGGCACCACTACGCGCCCGGCAACGAGTTGTCCTTCAGCCAGGTGGTGGCGGGCCTGCACGCACTGGGCGACACGCTGCACCTGCCGCGCTTCGAGACGGTGGTCAGCGAATGGAACATCTATCCGTCGGCGCAAGGCGCCACCGGACCGGAATTCGACGGGCCGCACGCCGCCGCGAACTACGCCGGCTTCATCTCCTCCGCGGCCGCCCTCGGACTCGATCGCAATCTCTATTTCCTCGACCTGGACGAGGACGACGATCCGGGCATCACGGACCTCGCCGGACTCGGTCTGGGCATGCTGACGGAGCATGGCATCAAGAAGCCGGTCATGCGCGTGGCGGAGATCCTGCTCGGCATGGCGCGCGAAACCTCAATCGGCGTCACGGGGCCGGCCGAGGAGTACAGCGTGCGCGTCGTCGGCTCGCGCGATGGCAGCCGCGTCCGCTACGTGATCAGCAACGACGTGGTGACGGGGCTGTGGATGTTCGCCAATCGCTCGCGGCAGAACGGCATGGAGCCCGGCTGGCTCTATCCGCTCTGGCTGGCTGCGGGCGGCACGCGCGCCACGGAAGGCACGCTGATGGCGCAGGGGCTCACCCAGACGCAGGCGCGGGCGGTTCTCGGCTTCATCCCGGAGGTGCAGGCCGCCGATCGGTACACGCGCGAGTCGCGCCCGGTGTCCCTCACGATGTCCGGCTCCGCGCCCTTCCGGCTGGGTGAGGTGCGCCGCTTCACCTCCGCCGTGAACGCGCCCGCCTTGCAGCGTGCAGCCATCCTGCCGCAACTGCAGAGCGCGGAGGACGCCGCCGCCTGGGCCTCCGCCGTCGCCGGCGCCGACGAGTTGATTGCTCGCGGCTACGCCGTGACCGCCCAGGAGGTCGCCAGCCACGTGATCGATTTCTTCGCCTGGGCCAGCTCCAGAGGAATCTCCTTCGGCGACGCGGTGGCGGCGAATCGCATCATGAGCGAGACCCTGCGCGATGCGCGCCTGGCCAACCAGGGCCTGCTCAACAACCTGCCCGAGCTCCGCCTCAAGGTGGAAACGGCCTCCCAGGCCGGGATCAGTTTGAACGGCCGCACCATCCAGCTGCTGCTCGAGCCCAACTCCGTGATCGTCGTCGACGTGCTCCTCTAGGCACCTGCGCCCTCGCCGGAAGCCTCGCGCACGTCCGCCGAAACTCCTGCGGCTCCAGGTTTCATTCCTGAAGCCACCCCGGATATGCCTAGCATTGTGCCAATTCGGGCGCAATATAGGGTGCCCGCTCGCGGGCCCCCCCCTCTGCCATGACACCTCCGCCGAACCTTTTCGGCCGTGGTACCCGCTCGCGCGGACTCGCCATGGCTGTGATCGTTCCCGTGCTCCTCGCCACCCCCGTGGCGGCGCAAAGCGCGCGCTTCGAGCTCGACCCGGCAATCACGCTGCCCAAACTGGGCACCGGTTTGCAAGGACTGGTGGGTTGGCGGGCCGCCCCGCGCTTGATGCAGATGCTGAACGATATCGGCGAGGACTCGGCCCTCTATCGCCGCAGCGTGCACCTGCAAGACGCGCCCGACTACATGTACGTCGGCATGGACTTCCAGCGCGCGAAGGCCCAGGGCATGAAGACGTGGCTGACCTGCGTGGGCACCCCCAGCCCCTTGTCGCCGAATCCGGGCGCGACCGAGAACACCTACGACACCGGCCTGCCAGAGTACGCGCGCTATCCGCCGACGGACGCCGTGGCGTGGGCGGACTACATCTTGAACTTCATCAGCCTGATGGAGAACACGTACGGCGTGGTGCCGGACTACGTCGAGTTGTGGAACGAGCCGGAGCGGGTCGAGTGGTTCAAGGGCAACGCCGACGATTACGTCGAGATGTACGCCGCGGCGGTCACGCGCCTCAAGCAGGTGCGCCCGCAGTTGCGGGTCGGCGGCCCGGGCCTCGCCGGATGGCGCTCCTCGATGGACGGCGCCGGCAGTTTCCTGTTGACGCTCGTGAGCACGTGCAAACTGCTCGACGTGCCGCTCGATTTCGTGAGTTGGCACAACTACGCGCCCTCCACGGAGATCCTCTACAGCAACATCTCCGCGCAGATCAAGGCCCTGGCGGGGCAACTGGGCATGCCGCCGCTGGAGACGGTGATCAGCGAGTGGAACATCTATCCGAGCGCGGAGGGTCCGAGCGGAATCGAGTTGGACGGCCCGCACGCCGCCGCCAACCTCGCGGGCCTCTTGTCCTGCATCCGGGACACCGGCCTCGACCACAACCTGTTCTTTCTCGACCTGGACGAGGACAACAATCCCGGCATCACCGACCTGACCGGCACCGGACTCGGCTTGCTGACGCAACATGGCGTCAAGAAGCCGAGCGCCCGCGTGCTGGAGATGGTGCTCGCCGCGGGCTTGAACACACAGGTTCCGGTGGGGCCGCCCCCGGAAGAGTGGAACGTCCGCGTCCAGGCGTCCATCCTCGGCAACCGCATGCGCTTGATCGTCAGCAACGACGTGGTCAGCGGCACGTGGGTGTTCGCCAACCGCTCGCGCGAAAACGGCATGGAGCCCGGCTGGCTCTACCCGATCTGGATCGCGGCTGGCGGACCGCGCGCCACCGAGGCCACCTTGATGGCCAACGGCCTTACCCAGACCCAGGCCCAGGCAGTGCTCGGCTTCATTCCCGAAGTTCTCGCCTTCAGCGCCTACATGACCGAAGCCCGGCCCGTGACCATCGCCATGAACGGCACGCGCGGCTTCACCCTGCTCGAAGCCCGCCGCTTCACGGAAACCATCAATGCTCCGGCGCAGTTCCAGCCGGATCTGCTGCCCTGGTTCGAGGCGGCCGAGCACACGGCGCTGGTGTATTCCTGCGAACAGGGCGCGGCCTACCTGGCCACGGAGGGGTACAGCTATACGGTGGACGATCTGCTGCAGATCACCGGCGACTTCTTCGACTGGGCGGCGGCTGAGGGCATCAGCTACGGCGTGGCGGTGCGCTGCAACCGCATCATGCAGGACGCGCTCTACGACGGCCGCCTCAGCAGCGAGAGCCTGCTGAACAACCTGCCCCAGACGGTCGTCCAGGCCGAGGCGCCCGACGCTGCCGGGCTGACAGTCAGCGGTCGCGACGTCAATTTCCTGCTGGAGCCCAACGCCTCCATCGTGATCGACCTGGACTGGGCGCCCTTGCAGCAACAATAGGCTGGCGTTTTTTCGTTTCGGCGTCAAAATCTGGCGCCCTCTGGTGGCAGCCCCTCGCCACCAACATGACCCTTTCGCTGTTCCTCGCGCTCGTCGCGAGCGTTCCCGGACCGCAGAGCCCGCGTCCGCAAGACGCCTTTTCGTTCCAGCCCGACGGCGCCGCCGGAAGGCCGGCCGGCGATCGCCTTGCCGGCTTCGTCGGCTATCGCAACTCGCCGCGGCTGGCGCAGGCCTGCGAGGACGCGGGCACCGGCGATGGCCTCTACCGGCGCTCGGTCGGCATGCACGCGCCCGACGAGGTGCGCTGGCTGGGCGAAGACTTCCTCACCGCGCGCAGTTTCGGCCGCAGGCTTTGGCTCAACGTGGTCGGCACGCCGCAGAATCTCTCGCCGCATCCGAACGAGACCGGCAACAGTTACGCCACCGGTCTGCCGGAGTTCGCGCGCTACCCGCCGACCGACGCGCGCGCCTGGGCCGACCTCGTGCTCGCCTTCATCGGCGACCTCGAGCGCGACTACGGCGTCGTTCCGGATTACGTGGAGGTCTGGAACGAACCTGATCGCGTGGAGTGGTTCACGGGATCGCCCGGCGAGTTTCTGGCCTTCTACGCCGCCGCCGCGGCGCGCATCAAGGCGCAGCGGCCCGGCATCCTCATCGGCGGGCCCGGCCTCGCCGGCGTCACCTCCACGCTCGGCTTGGAGCACAGTTTCCTGTGGGCCGTGGTGAGCGGCGCGGCGGCGAGCGGCGCCCCGCTCGATTTCGCCTCCTGGCATCACTACGCCCCGGCCAATGAGCTGCATGCGACGGGCGCCGTCGCCGCCCTCAAGTCGCTGGCTCGCGCCGCCGGCATCGGCCCGATGGCGTGCATCGTCTCCGAATGGAACATCTATCCCAGCGCGCAGGGAGCCGCCGGCGTGGAGTTCGACCGCTCCCATGCCGCCGCGAACTTCGCGGGCTTCATCACTTCGGCCTACGAACTGGACCTCGACGGCAACCTCTACTTCCAGGATCTCGACGAGACCGACGACCTGGGCATCACCGATCTTGCCGGCAAGGGTCTCGGCGCGCTCACCCTGCACGGCATCAAGAAGCCCGTTTTCCGCCTCGCGGAGTTTCTCTACCCGATGGCGGCGGAGGACATCCTGCCGGTGAGCTCCCCCGCGCAGGAAATGAGCATGCGCCTGTTCGCGACGCGCGCCGGCAACCGCGTGCGCCTCGTCGTCTCCAACGACGCCATCGAGCCGCGCTGGGTGTTCGCCTTCCGCGCGCGCGAGAACGGCATGGAGCCCGGATGGCTCTTCCCGGTGTGGATCACGGCGGGCGGCACGCAGGCGACGGTGGCCTCCCTGATGCAGGCCGGTCTCAGCTTCGGCCAAGCCACCGCCGTGCTGAACTTCATGCCGCAAGTGTTCGCCGCTTCCCGCTACGAAACTGCGCCGCGCGAAGCCCTCATCGACCTGCTCGGCTCCGCACCGTTCACGCTCGGCGCCGCCTGGCGCTTCGACGAGGCGCACAACGCGCCGGCCGAACACTTGGCGGCCCTGGCTCCCTGGCTCGATCTGGCGGAGCGCGCGGCGCAGCGCGCCGCCGCCGCGGCGACCGCCTCGTTCCTGACGGCGCTGGGCTACCCGTACACGACCCAAGAGCTGCTGGCCATCACCATCGACTTCCTCGACTGGGCGGCGCAGGAGGGCATCCCGTACGGATACGCGGTGGACGCGCTCAAGCTGATGCGCGACACCCTGCGCGACGAGCGACTGGCCTACGTCGCGCCCATCAACGCACTGCCCGAGACCGCGCTGTCCGCGGAGACCGCCGCCGCCGCCGGGGTCGTCCTCTATGGGCGGCGCCTGTCGGTCATGCTCCAGCCCAACTCGGTGACCGTGTTGGACCTCAATCTGTGAGGATCAGGCGTCGCGGCGCCAATGCCACACGCCGCGCTGTCCGGGCGTTTCCTCCACGCCGATGCGCACGGCGTGGAGCTCGGCGCCTGGAAAGCGCTCGAGCAGGCGGCGGCGCAGCTCGCGGCCGATCCAGCCGGCGAGGTTCTCGGCGCTGGTGTTGTTGATCGGCAGGACGATGACGTCCTCGCGGGGCGCGCGGTAGAGGCGGTCCAGGTAGCGCACCTCGATGCCGCCGTCCTCCGTCTCGCGCCACTTCAGGACCGGGTGCTCGTCCGGCACGAGCCAATGCTCGTCGAGCCAATCCACGAGTTCGCGCACGACCGGCTTCACGCGCTTGAAGTCGAGCACCAAGCCGTGCTCGGTGAGCGCGCCCGCGACCATCACGTAGACGCGGTAGTTGTGGCCGTGCAGGCGCTCGGCGCTGCCGTCGGGGAAAATCAGGAAGTGCGCCGCTGAGTAATTCAGGGACTCCTTGTCGACTTCGATGCTCCACGATTCCATGCGGACTCCCGGCTAAGGTAGGCGCACTGCGGCCAGGGGGAAAACCGGACCCTGGGTGCAGGTCTTGGCCCACGGCCAGGCGCCGAGCGGGCCGGCCGGCTCGGTGGCAACCGGGCATGCGTTGCAGCCGCCCCAGCCGCAGCCCATGTAGGTCTCGAGACTCAACTCCGCGTCGAGGCCGCGCACGCGCGCCAGGCGCGCGAAGGCGCGCAGCAGACCCTCGGGTCCGCAGGCGCAGAACAGCGCGTTCGCCGGGAGGCGGCCGGCGTCGAGTTCGGCGCTCAGGAGATCCAGAACCGTGCCGCGCAGGCCGGTGGCGCCGTCTTGGGCGGCGCACGCCACGGCAATGCCTTCGCGCTCGAAAGCCGCGCGATCGTAGAGACGATCGGCGGTGCGCGCGCCGTAGAGCATGCGCGTGCGCGCGGCCGCGCCGGCCGCGACCCGTTCGCGCGCGTAGAGCAGGAACGGCGCGCTGCCGACGCCGCCGGCGACGAACACCACGCTGCGCTCCGCGGCCGGCGCCGTGAAGCCGTTGCCGAGCGGCATCGTCACCGTCCAGCTGCCGCCTTCGGGCAGCGCCGCCAGCGCGCGCGTGCCTTCGCCGTGGACCTGCACGAGGAAGGTGAAGCGCCGGTCCCCCGTGCGGTCGAACACGCTGAAGGGCCGCGGAATGCTCGGGCCGCTGCCGTCGCCTGGGGAGAGCATCGCGAACTGGCCGGGAAGCACGCGTCCGGGATCGGCAGGCAGCTCGACCTCCCCCACGAAGGCGTCGGGGCCGCAGTCGCGCTTCGCGAGCAGCCGGGCGCTGCTGCAGCGCGCGGAGAGCGGCGTGGCCGTCGCAGCCATGGCGTGAGATTGTAGCCCTGGCCCCTGTTCTAGAATGCAGGGATGGACGGCGAGCGGGTCGTGGTGGCGGCGGGAGTGATGCTCTGGCGCGGAACCCCGGCGGAGCCGGCGTTCCTGCTGCTGCGCAACGCGCGTCACGCCACTTGGGGATTCGCCAAGGGCCACCTCGAGTCCGGTGAAGACCTGTTGCGCGGCGCGCTGCGCGAGTGCCAGGAGGAAACCGGCCTGCGCCTGGGCGCGGCGGATCTCCTGCCCGGCTTCGCCGACGCCGCGCACTACCGCACGCCCAAGGGCGTGCTGAAGCGCGTGGTGATGTTTCTCGCCGCCTCTCCCGCCGTCGTCGCGGAGTTCCGGCGCTCGGCGGAGCACGACGAACACGGCTGGTGGGAGCCGGAAGCCGCGCTCGAGCGCCTCGCCCACGAAGAGGCGAAGCGCACGGTCGTGCGCGCGTGCCAGCGCCTGGCAGGCGTCGCCTCGTGAGCGCTCCCGCACCGCGTCCACTC
>CAZDMB010000061.1:0-11751 GCA_964506175.1 uncultured Planctomycetales bacterium
GAGACCGCCGGCGCCGGCGCCGCCGCCGCGCTCAAAGACCTCCACCCGGAGGACGTCATCCAGGCGCGCGGACGCGTGCGCCTGCGCGGGGAGGGCCTGCGCAATCCCGACCGCCCCACGGGCGACGTCGAGCTGGTGGTGGAATCCGTGACGGTGCTGAATCGCGCCGCGCGCATGCCCTTCGAACCCGTGGACGCGACCGACGCGCCCGAGGACCTGCGTCTGAAGTTCCGGTATCTGGATCTGCGCCGTCCCGTCATGCAGGAGCGGATGCTGCTGCGAACGCGCGCCAATCAGGCCATCCGCACCGCTCTCGTGGCCCAGGGATTCGCCGAGATCGAGACCCCGCTGCTGACGCGCTCCACGCCCGAGGGCGCGCGCGACTACCTCGTGCCGAGCCGGGTGAAGCCGGGCTCCTGGTATGCGTTGCCGCAGTCGCCGCAGATCTTCAAGCAGCTGTGCATGGTGGCCGGCCTGGACCGGTATTTCCAGATCGCGCGCTGCCTGCGCGACGAAGATCTGCGCGCCGATCGCCAGCCCGAGTTCACGCAACTCGACCTGGAGATGTCCTTCGTGGACGAGGCGGACGTCCACGCCGTGGTGGAGGGCGTCATGCGCGCGGTCTTCCGCGAGGTGCGCGGCATCGACCTGTCCTTGCCGCTCGAGCGCATGAGTTTCGCCGACGCCGTGGCGCGCTTCGCCTCGGACAAGCCGGACTTGCGCAACCCCTTGGAGGTCACCGACGTCGCCGCCGAAGCCGCGCAGCTGGGCTTCCGCGTGTTCGACGAAGCGCTCGCGCGGCGCGGCTGGGTGCGGGCCATCCGCCTGCCCGACGGAGCCGCGCAATTGCCGCGCAAGCAGCTCGAGGCGCTCGAACAAGCCGCCAAGGACGCCGGCGCCGGCGGCCTGGCATGGTGCAAGGTGACGCCCGAGGGCCCCAACGGCCCCCTGGCGCGCTTCCTGGGCGGCGAGCCGGGGGCCGCCTTCCTGCGTCGGACCGGCGCGCTGCCCGGCGACGTCGTCGTCACCGTCGCGGACGCGCCGCTCAAGGCGCGCACGGCCCTGGACGCCGTCCGGCGCAAGGCCGGCGCCATGCTCGGCCTCGTCGGCGCCGCCGACCGCCTGCTGTGGGTCACGGAGTTCCCGTCCTTCGAAGAGGCGGAGGAGGGGGTCTGGGTGCCCGCGCACCATCCCTTCACGGCTCCGGTCGCCGCCGACGTGGAGCGACTCCGCCAGGGCGAGCACGAGGGCGTGCGCTCGCGCGCCTACGACCTGGTGTGGAACGGAGTCGAACTCGGCTCCGGCTCCATCCGCATCCACGATCGCGCCCTGCAGGAGACCATGTTCCAGAGCCTGGGGCTCACGCCCGAGGAAGCGCAGAGCAAATTCGCCTTCCTGCTCGACGCTTTCCGCTACGGCGCCCCGCCGCACGGCGGCTTCGCCATCGGCCTCGACCGCCTGTACATGCTGCTGGCCGGCGCCGACTCGATCCGCGACGTCATCGCCTTCCCGAAGACGGCCTCGGCCTCCTGCCTGCTCACTGGCGCTCCGTCCCCCGTGGACGCGCGTCAACTCGCCGAACTCGGACTCTCCGAACGCAACCCCCGCACCTAGAGAATGGACGAAAAACCGAACCCCGCTCCGCCCGCGAACGCGCCGGCACAGCCGGCCGCACCGACGACCCCGCCGCCGCGGCCGCCGCCGTTTCGACGCAACGCTCCTCCCGAGCGCGAGAAATACCGCGTCAACCGCAAGATCCGCGCGCGCGAGGTTTTCGTCATCGGGCCGGCGGGGGAGCAGGTCGGCGTGCGGTCGGTGCCGGAGGCCTTGCAGATGGCCGAGGACGCCGGCTTGGACCTGGTGGAGGTCGCGCCGAACGTCGACCCGCCGGTCTGCAAGATCCTGGACTACGGCAAGTTCAAGTACGAGCAGAAGAAGAAGCAGAAAGGGCGCGCCAAGAACGCCTCCTCGGTGCTGAAGGAAGTGCGCGTGCGGCCCAAGATCGACATCCACGACCTGGAGATCAAGGTGCGTCACGCCCGCGCGTGGCTGACCGAGGGCAACAAAGTCCAGGTCACCTGCGTGTTCCGCGGCCGGGAGATGGCCTATCAGGACCTCGGCCGGGCGGTTTTGATCAAGGCGGCCGCCATGCTGGAGGACATCGCGCGCATCGAGCGCAACCCCATCCTGGAAGGCAAGCGCATGAACCTCATGCTGACCAAGCGGGGCGCCTAGGCGACGCCTTGACCGGCGGCGCGCGCGGCCCTATCCTGTTCGGCTCGACTTCGAACTTGGCCCCAAGACACAGGTTCAACACCAGGAGGTTTACTGTGCCCAAGCAGAAGACTAAGAAGGCGGTTTCCAAGAGGATGCGCCTGACGAAGAACGGAAAAGTGGTGCGCGGCAACATGATGACCCGCCACCTGAAATCGGCGCGTTCCTCGAAGCGCCGCCGCGCCCTCCGCCGCAAGAGCGTCGTTGCCCCGGGCATCGCCGCGAACCTGCGCATGCTCCTCCGGCCCAGCCTGTAGGGGAACGCTGCCATGGCCCGCGCCCGCAACGTCGTCCCGCGTGTCCGCCGCCGCCGCCGCCTCATGCGGCGCGCCGCCGGCTACTGGGGAGCCCGCCACCGCCTGCTGCGCACCGTCAAAGAGACGCTGCTGCGCGCCGGGCGCTACGCCTACCGCGACCGCCGCGTCCGCAAGCGGGAATTCCGCTCGCTCTGGATCCAGCGCATCAACGCCGCCGCGCGCGCCCACGGCACGACCTACAGCGCCTTGATGAACGGGGTCAAGAAGGCCGGCATGGAGCTCGACCGCAAGGCGCTGGCGCATCTCGCCTATCACGACCCGGCCGCGTTCGCCGCGGTCGTCGAGAAAGCGAAGTCCGTGCGGGCCGCCTAGTTCGTCCCGGCCGCGATGCGTGCGCGCCTGGAGGAGCTGCGCGGCGAAGGCCTCGCGCAGATCGCGGCCGCGTCCGCGGCGGAGGATCTCGACCGCGCGGAAACGGCTTTGCTCGGCCGCGGCGGCCGTCTGACGGCGCTGTTGCGCGAGGTCGGCGGACTCGCGGCTGAGGAGCGCCCGGCGATCGGCCGCCTGGCCAACGAGGTCAAGGCGGCGCTGCAGGAGGCGCTGGCCGCGCGCCGTGGCGCCCTGGACGGAGCCGCTCTCGCCGCCGATCTCGCGGGCGCGGGCCTCGACCCCACCCTGCCCGCGGCGGCCGCGCCGACCGGTTCCGTGCACCCGGTGCTCGCGGTCGCGCGCCAGTTGGAGGATCTGTTCTCCTCCATGGGCTTCGTCATCTGGGACGGCCCGGAAGTGGAGACCGAGGAAAACAATTTCGACGCGCTCAACATCCCGAGCGATCACCCGGCGCGCGATTCGCAAGACACGATCTGGGCGGTGGATGAGCCTGGACGCCCGCGCCTCTGCCTGCGCACGCACACCTCGCCGGTGCAGATTCGGGCGCTGCGCACCTTGGGCGCGCCGCTGCGGGTGGTGGCGCCGGGCCGCGTCTTCCGCCAGGAGGCGCAGGACGCGACCCATGAACACACCTTCCACCAGATGGAAGGGCTGGTCGTGGACCGCGGCGTGGGCGTGCCGCACATGCTCCACGCCATGCACACGCTGATCGCGGGCGTTTTCGGCCGCCCGCTGGAGACGCGCCTCCGTCCCGGCTTCTTTCCCTTCGTCGAGCCGGGCTTCGAACTCGACGCGCGCTGCCCCTTCTGCCGCGAAGGCTGCCGCGTGTGCAAGCGCAGCCGTTGGATCGAACTGATGCCGGGCGGTCTGGTCCATCCGCGCGTGCTGCAGGCCTGCGGCGTGGATCCGGAGGAGTACTCCGGCTTCGCCTTCGGCCTCGGCCTCTCGCGCATCGCCATGCTGCGCTGGGGAATCGACGACATCCGCTGGATGATGAGCGGCGACCTCCGCTTCCTCGGGCAGTTCCCGGCCTGAGACGCGCATGAAGATCTCCCTCGCCTGGCTCAACGACTTCGTGGACCTCGCCGACCTCGGCGCGCCGCGGGTGGCCGAGTTGCTGTCCCTGCATACCGCGGAGGTCGAAGGCGTGGAGGCGGTGGGCGCCGCCATCGCCGACGTGCTCGTCGGCCAGGTGGTGCACTGCGGCCGCCATCCGGACGCGGACAAGTTGTCGGTCACGAAGGTCGAGTTCGGCGCCGGCGAGGCGGTGGACGTCGTGTGCGGCGCCCCCAACGTGCGCGCGGGCCTCAAGGTCGCCTTCGCCCCGGTCGGCGCCGTCCTGCCCGGCGGGCTCAAGATCAAGAAGGCCAAGCTCCGCGGCGCGCCCTCGGTCGGCATGATCTGCTCCGAACGCGAGCTCCAGCTCTCGGAGGAGCACGCGGGCATCCTGGAACTCCCGGCCGACGCGCCCGTCGGCGCGCGCCTCGTGGACTATCTGTCCCTCGCGGATTGGGTGCTCGACCTGGACAACAAGTCGCTCACGCATCGCCCTGATCTCTGGGGCCACTACGGCTTCGCGCGCGAGCTCGCCGCCATCCTCAAGCGGCCGCTGCGGCCGCTCGCCAGTTCGTTTTCTTGGCCGGAAGCAGGCGCCGCCCCGCGCATCGAACGCGCCGATCCCGATTGCGTGCACTACGTGGGCGTCGCGCTCGAACTCCCGGGAGGCCCGCGTCCCAGCCCGCAACGACTGCGCGCTCGGCTGCTCGCGGTGGGTCTGCGGCCGCGCAACGAATTGGTGGACCTCAGCAACTGGGTGATGCTGGAGTGCGGCCAGCCGCTGCATGCCTTCGATGCCGATCGCCTCGCCGGCGGCGCCGTGACCGTGCGCGCCGCGCGCGCCGGCGAGAGCATTCGCCTGCTGGACGAGTCCGAGCGCGCGCTTCTCCCGGCCGACTTGGTGATCGCGGACGCCGAGCGCCCGGTGGCGCTCGCCGGTGTGATGGGCGGCGCGGCCTCCGCCGTCAGCGCCGGCACGGAGCGCGTGCTCCTAGAGTCCGCCGTGTTCCGCGCGTCGCGCATCCGCCGCACCGCCCAGCGCCTGGCGCTGCGCACGGACGCCTCGAGCCGCTTCGAGAAATCGCTCGATCCCGCCGGCGCCTTGCTCGCGGCCGGACGCTTCTGCCACTTGCTGAGTTCGATCCGGCCGGACGCGCGCGTGAGCGGCCCGCCGGCGATCGTCGGCGATGCTGCCGCGAGCGCCCCCGCCATCCGCTTCCATCCGGCGCGCTGCGCCCGCCTGCTCGGGGTCGATCCGGGGACCGCGGAAATGCGCGGCTCGCTCGAGCGCCTCGGTTTCACGGTCGCTCCCGCCGGCGAGGCCTGGGAGGTTCGCGTGCCGTCCTGGCGCGCCGCCAAGGACGTCACCATGGAGGTGGACCTGGTGGAGGAAGTCGGCCGCCTGCACGGCTACCACCGCATCGCCCCGGCGCCGCTGGTGGCGCCGGTCGTGCCGCCGGCGACGCGGCCGCAGCGTCTGCTCGCGCGCGCGCTGGCGGAGCGGATGCGCGGCGCGCACGGCGCCGCCGAATCGCAGTCCTACTCCTTCCTCGCGCGGCGCTACGCCGAACTGCAACGCCGGTCGCCGGCGGATTTCGTCCGCCTCGCCAACCCGATGCAGGCCGACGCCGACCTCGTGCGCCGCGACCCCGTCGCTTCCCTGATGGAACAGGCCGGCGCCAATGCGCGCGAGCGAGCCTCCGGCCGGCTCTGCGAGATCGCCCGCGGCTACGAACCCCAGGCCGATGCGGAGCCGCGCGAACGCGCTTGGGCCTGTCTGCTCGAGTGGGAGCGCAAGCCGGCGCCGCTGGAGGGTCCCCAGAGCCTCTATGCGCGCAGCCGCGCCATCGCGCAAGATCTGCTGCGGGTCGCCGGCGCGGACGCGGAAGCGGTCCCGGGCGGCGATCCTGCGGCCCCGTGGCTGCATCCGGCGCACGCGCTGCGCTGGGTGAGCGGGCAGCGCACCCTCGCCTGGAGCGGGCGCCTGGACCCGCGCCTCGCCGCCGCCGCGGAAGGCGAGCACGTGGATTACGCCGCCGTGCTGCTCGATCTCGACGCTCTGCTGGCCGCGAGCGCCGACGCGCCGGCGCGCCGCTTCGTCAGTCCGCCGCGGCTGCCGGCGATCAAGCTCGACGTCGCGCTGGCCTTGCCGTCGACGGTTCCCTACGCTGCCGTCGAGCAGGCGGTTCGCGCCGCCGGCGGCCGTCTGCTCGAATCTCTCGAGCTGTTCGACCTCTACTCCGGCCCGAATCTGCCCGCGGGAACGCGCAGTCTCGCCTTTCACGCGGTCTTGCGCGCCGCCGACCGCACGCTCGAGGACAAGGACGAGCAGAACTTCATCGCCAAGGTGAAAGAGGCTGCGGACTCGCTGGGAGGCACCCTGCGAGCGTAAGATCACCCTGGGCCCGCCCCGCTGATGGAACTCCTGCGCCGGAACTTCGAGAGCGTGTTCCTGGTGATCCAGGTGTGGGTGGATGGAATCACGATCCTGCTCGGCTGCCTGCTGGGCCTGTGGCTGTTCCCGCAGATCTTCAACATCCCGCCCGAGGGCCTCGCGCTGCACGTCGAGTTGTTCGTGCTGATCGTGGGCGTGACCCTCGTCACCTTCTGGTTCCTGGGCATGTACCGCAGCCAGAAGTCGATCCTCAACGTGGAGGAGTACCGCCAGATGTCGAAGGCGGTCGGCATCTCGTTCCTCTCCACCTGCACGCTCGTCTTCATGCTGCGCCAGGAGGGCTCGCTGGTGGACGTGGATCACTGGTTCTACCGCATGATGCGGCCGGTATACGAGATCCTGAAACTGCAGGGCAGCGAGCGCTATTCGCGCGTGATGCTGCTGATGGTGTTCGTCTGCATCCTGCTGCTGTGCGTGGTGCAGCGCGCCGTCATGTTCCGCATCCTTTCGCGCCTGCACGCTCGCGGCATCGGCAACATCAACGTGGCGATCTATGGCACCGGCCCGCTGGCGCGGCGCCTGCAGCAGAAACTGAAGCTGTTTCCGACGCTCGGCTACAACTTCGTCGGCTACCTCGATCAGACCGACCACGTGCGGCCGGATACCATCCGCGGCCACCAAGTGCTCGGCTCGGAAGCCGATCTGGATCGCCTGCGCGATTCGCTCCAGATCCGCCAGATCGTCGTGGCCAAGCCGGACCTGGGGGAAGAGGGCCTGATCAGCCTGTGCCGCAAGTTCGAGGACCTGGGCATCCGCTACCAGGTGGTGCCGCACCTGTATCACTTCTTCAGCCGGCGCTACTCGATCGAGACGATCGACTCCCTGCCGCTGATCACGCCCCAGGCGCTCCCGCTGCGGCCGGTCTACCACTTCTCCAAGCGCGCCATGGATGTCGTCGTCTCCGGCGCGGTGCTGTTGGTGTGCCTGCCGCTGATGGCGGTGATCGCCTTCTTGATCAAGCGCGAGTCTCCGGGACCGGTGTTCTTCACCCAGTACCGCCGCGGCTCCTACAACCGCTCGTTCCGCATCTTCAAGTTCCGCACGATGTTCGCCGATATGTGCGGCGACGCCGTGACGCCCCAGACCAGCACGGATCCGCGCATCACCGGCATGGGGCGCTTCTTGCGCAAGACCTCGCTGGACGAGCTGCCGCAGTTGTGGAACGTCTTGCGCGGGGACATGTCGCTGGTGGGCCCGCGGCCGGAGATGCCCTTCATCGTCGAGGACTACGACGAGATGCAGATGATGCGCCTGGAGGTCAAGCCGGGCATCACGGGCTTGTCGCAGGTGGCCGAGGCGCGCAAGGCCCCGATCCACGAGAACGTGGACTACGACCTCTACTACATCGAGAACCAGTCCATCTTCCTCGACTTGACGATCTTCATCATGACCCTCGGCACGATGCTGCGCCTGCGCAGCACGCATTGATGGAGCCCGCGGAGGAGCGCCGCGAAGGCCGGGGTCCGGACCGCCGCCGGCGGCCGACGCCCATCCTGTCGCGCTGGTCCTTCTTCTCCGGACGGCGCGCGACGGGCGGCCGGCGGCCGGGCGAGAACGAGCGCGTCTTCGTGGATCTCTATCCGCTGCGCGATTGGATCGTGCTCACCTGTTTCCTGTTCCTCAACCTGCTGGACGCGCACTTCACGCTGATCTACCTGCAGCGCGGCGGCGAGGAAGCCAATCCGGTGGCGATCGGCATGCTCAGCCTCGGCATGGGCGCCTTCATCTTCATCAAGGGGCTCGGCATCACGGCGGGCGCGATTTTCTTCTGCTTGCTGCGCAACTGGCGCAACGCGCGCTACGGCGTCCTGCTCGTGCTGTTCCTCTACCAGATCCTGCTGGTGTACCACCTGCTGCTGTACACCAACCGCATCGGCAACGTCATTCCCTAGGAGCCGGCCAGCGCAGGGCGGCGCGCACCGGGACGGCGCCGTGCATGCGGTCGATCACGGCGCGCGCCGGCACCCGCGCCGCCAGCCGCTCGCAGAGTTCGGACAGGTAGGGCGGCGGCGCGACGGCAGCCGGAGCGGCGGCGGGCGCCGCCGCGGGAGCGGCCAGTTCCCAGCCGAAATAGGCGCCGTCGGCGTCGGCCGCCGCGCGCAGCCGCAGGGCGCCACCCGGCCCGAAGCGGCTGAGCAGCAAGCGGCCGACGTCCATGGCCGCGCGCAGGAAGCGCGGATCGGCATGCACCTGCAGATCGCCGGCGGCGAGTTCGCCCTCGGTGCGCGCGTCTTCGCGCCGCGCGGCGCGCAGCCTCTCGGCGGCGAGCGCGCGCAGATCGAGGCGCTCCGGGCGCGGCCGCACCGGAGCCGACGCCAAGTAAAGGCACTCGACCTGCCGCTCCAGGGCGCGCGCGGCCTCGACCGCCGGCTGCACCAGTTCGTTGCCGGAAGGAAGCCCCTGGTGCTCGAGCAGTTGCAGATAGCCGCCGAGGCTCGTCAGCGGGTCGCGGAAGCCCTCGACCAGGCCCGCGAGGAAGGCGTCGGAGGCGCCGGCCGCGCGGGTGGACGGCTGCGCGCGCAGGTGCCTCACGGCGGCCGTCAGACCGGCGGGGGTCCAGGGCTGCGGCAGCACCAGGGTGCGCTCCGCCGCGAGCAAGGCCTCGCAGCCGACCACGCCGCGGTCGCCGACGAGCACCAGGAGCCAGGGACGCGGCTCGCGGTCCAGGCTGGCGAGGACCAGGCGCAGGTCGGCGCGGTCCAGGCCGTCGGCGTCGAGCACGACGCCCTCGAGCGCCGGGTCGTGCTGGCCGCGCAACCACTCGCGCAGAGCGAAGGGCTGGGACGCGATGCGGGCGTCCGGCGCGCAAACGCGCAACACCGCCGCCAAGCCGGCGTCCGCCGGGGCCTGGAGGTGCATCAGGAGGGGAGGCGCGTTGGCAGGTGCCGGGCTCACGCCGACGGCAAATCTAGCAGGGCGCGGGCGCTCATGCCTCCGCGGGCGTCGCCGGGGCGCGCTGCGCCGTGTGCCGCAAAATCCACGGGATCGCTTCCGCCAGATGCGCGGCGTACAGATCCGGATCCTTGCCGAGTTCGGCGAGACGCTGGCGCGACTCGCGGCCCTTGCCCGTGCCGACCAACACCGAGGGCAGACGTTTGGCCGCGTAGGACTGCAGATCGCGCACGTCGTCGCCGGCGCCGACGCTGCGCTGCCAGTCGATCGGAAAGTCCTCGGCGGCGCGCTCGAGCAAACCCGGCAGCGGCTTGCGGCAGCGGCAGCGGCGACGCTCGGGCGGCACGCCCACGGCCGGATGGTGCGGACAGTGGTACCAGCCGTCCACGCCCGCGCCCGTGCGCGCCAACTCCTCTTCGATGCGCCGCTGCACCCCGAGCAGCACGCCGGCGTCCAGCAGGCCGCGCGCCACCCCGCTCTGGTTGGAGACCACGAGGATCAGCAGGCCGGCGCGGCGGAGGGAGCCCAGGGCTTCCGCCACGCCGGGGAGCAACTGCACCTGTTTCGGCGCCGCCAGATAGGGCGTCTCGCGAATCAGCGTGCCGTCTCGATCCAGGAACAAGGCGGGCCGCAGTTCCACGGCGGCATGGTAGCCGCTTGCGTCCGGCGGGTGCCCGCGCCTAGTCTGGCCGTCCATGAGAGCGGAGCGCAAGCGGCGCAGCCTGGTGCTGGAGGAACTCCGCGCCAAGGACAGCGGCGATCCTTGGATGGTCTTCAAGATCATGGGGGAGTTCGTGGACGGCTTCGACACCATGCGCGACATCGGGCCGTCCATCTCGGTGTTCGGCAGCGCGCGCACGCCGCCGGAGCATCCTTGGTATCAGATGGGCGCGCAGCTGGGCGAGCAATTGGCGAAGCGCGGCTTCGCGGTGGTGACCGGCGGCGGTCCGGGCCTGATGGAGGCGGCCAATCTCGGGGCGCAGCGCGCCGGCGGCCTGTCCATCGGCCTCAACATCGAGCTGCCGATGGAGCAGGAACCCAATCCGCATCAGGACATCGCCATCCACTTCCGTTACTTCTTCGCGCGCAAGGTGTGCTTCGCCAAGTATGCGCTGGGCTACGTCGTGCTGCCCGGCGGCTTCGGCACCATGGACGAGTTCTTCGAGGCGCTCACGCTCATCCAGACGCGCAAGATGTCCAACTTCCCCATCGTCCTCATGGGGCGGGAATACTGGAAGGGGTTGCTGGAGTGGATCCGCAGCGCGATGGTCGACCAGGGAACGATCTCGGCCGACGATCCCGACCTCTTCTACCTGACCGACGATCCGGTGGAGGCCGCGGTGCTGATTCAACGAGCCCTCGAGGAAGGTTCGCAGATCCGCCCGGAGTGGCGGCGCGAGATCGAGTCGGCGCAGAAGCGCGCGGCGCGCATCCACGCGCCGCGGCGCATCGCGGCGCGCCAGAAGAAGAAAAACGAACCGCCGGCCTAGGCGGCTTCTTCGGGCTTGGCGCGGCCGAGGAACTCGCTGGTCTCGGTGCTGATGCGCACGAACTCGCCGGCCTCGACGAAGGACGGAACCTTGATCTCGATCCCGGTCTCGACGACCGCGCGCTTCTTCTCGTTGGTCACGGTGTCGCCGCGAGCGGCGACGTCGGCCTCCACCACCTTGAGCACGACCGAGGCCGGCAGTTCGATGGAGATCGGCACGCCTTCGTGCAAGGTGATCGTCACCTTCTGGTTGTCGCGCACGTACTTCATGGCGTCCGCCACCATCTCGGCGCCCAAGAAGTACTGCTCGAAGTTCTCCGAATCCATGAAGACGTAGCGATCGCCTTCCATGTAGGAGAAGGTGCAGGGCCGGCGCTCCAGGTAGGCCAGTTCCATGATCTCGTCCGAACCGAGGCGCAGTTGCTTGGTGTTGCCGGTCTGCAGATGCTTGCACTTGATCTGGTTGATCGCGCGCCAGTTGCCCGGGGCGATGTGCTCGAAGCCGGTCACGATGAAGAGGTCGTTCTCGAGGATCAGCACGTTGCCGACCCGGACCTGGTTTGCTTTGATGGTGGCCATGCGGTGGGAGCCCCAAATGGGCGTGACATTCTAGCCTCCCGGCCCCGTTCCCGGCTAGTAAGAACGCCGCAGCGGGCTGGACGGAATGCCCAGCGCGATCCGGTATTTCGTCACCGTGCGGCGGGCCACGCGCGTGCCGTCGCGTTCGCGCAGGATGCGCACGATTTCCTCGTCCGACAGCGGGTGGGCCGTGTCCTCGGCGGCCACGATCTCCTTGAGGCGTTCCTGGATCGCGACCCGGGACTTGCTGCCGCCGCGCGCGGTGCGTTGACCGCCGCTGAAGAAGTGTTTGAGCGGCAGGATGCCCTGCGGCGTCTGCGCGCTCTTGCCGCGGATGGCGCGCGAGACGGTGGAGATGT
>CAZDMB010000061.1:11761-12636 GCA_964506175.1 uncultured Planctomycetales bacterium
GGACTTCAGGCGCTCGGGGCCCCAGCGCAGAAAGTCCTCCTGCCGGGCCACCACCGCCCGGGCGATCTTCAGCAGGGTCTCGCGGCGCTGCTGGATGGCGTCCAGGAACCAGCGCGCGCGCTCGATCTTGCGCACCAGGAATTGATGCAGGCGCTCGTCGTCCTTGGCGTGCTGCAGGATGTCGTGCGCCTTGCGGGTGAGGCGCACCTCGGGCAGGCCGTCGCGGAGCAAGCGCACCTCGAAGCGTCCCTCGGCGTCCTCTTCGACCACCACGTCCGGATGCAGCGTCAGGCCGGTGCCGGCGCCCGGAGCGGGCAGCGGGCGCGAATCGAACAGGGCCAGCACCTCCAGGGCGTGGCGGATCTGCTCGAGCGTCACGCCCTCCGCCTTCGCCATCTGCGGCAGGCGGTTGGCCAGCAGGTCGTCGAAGTGGCGCTCGATGATCACGCGCGCCAGGGGATCGGCATCCGGCAGGGCCTCCCATTGCAGCAGGAAGGCCGCGCGCAGATTGCGCGCGCCGAGCGCCGGGTGCGAGAGTTCGCGCAGGCGCCGCAGAGCTTCCTCCAGGCTGGCCAGCGGGCGGCCGCTGATCTCGGCGACCTCCTCCAGGCCTTCGGGCAGGAAGCCGCGCTCATCGAGGAAGGCGAGGATCAGTTCGGCGTCGCGCACGAGTTCCGGCGCGCTCTCGCGCACGCGCAATTCCGCGAGCAGGGCCTCCGCGGTGTCCACTTCCGGCGCCGCCACGTTCTGCAAGGCGTCGTAATCGGTGTCCGCGGCGCGCGGCGCGTTGCGCCATGGCGAAGATTCGAGCAGTCCGCCGAGGGCGTCCTCGTCCTCTCCGGGGTCGGGCTCGACCGCCTCCGGCGCCTCGCGCG
>CAZDMB010000062.1:0-12605 GCA_964506175.1 uncultured Planctomycetales bacterium
GATCTCACGCCGTGCGCCCCTTCACCGGCATGCGCCACGGGCGCCTTCTGCCGGCTTGCGCGCTGGCAGGGGGCGCCGTGTTGGTGTTGTCCGACGCCTGCGCACGTTCGGTGGAATTGCTCGGACGCGGCAGCGAACTCCCGGTCGGCGCCGTCACCGCGGTTCTGGGCGCGCCGCTCTTCCTGGCGCTGCTGCTGCGGCGCGGCGCGTGAGGGGCCGGCGGCTAGAATTGCTCCATGCATGGCCGAGCCCGACCGCGTCCTCCTGCAGCACGTGCTGCTCTCCTTCCGCGAAACACCGGTCGAGGCCCCGCGCACTCGCGAGGAAGCCGAGACCCTGGCGCAGCAGGTGCTCGCCCGCGCCCGCGCCGGGGAGGACTTCAGCGCCCTGGTGCGCGCCTACTCCGACGACGCGCCGACGGAGGATGATCCGAGCCCAGGCCTGTTCCTGGTGCTGAACCATGGCGCCAAGGACGCGGAGGAGTTCGGCCGCACCATCTCCCAACTCAACGAGCGCGCCGAGCAGCACTATCACCAGCTGGAGAAGCGCATCGAAGCCGGCGAACTCGCGGTCGACGCCGCGGAGCGGGAAATGGAGGCCTTCATCGACGGCCTGCGCGCCGAATCCGACGACGCGCGCGCGCGCGCCGGCTTTCCGCGCGCCGCGCTCGTGCCGGCCTTCGGCGACGTCGGCTTCCTGTTGCAGCCCGGCGAGATCGGGCTGGCGTCGCACGACGAGCGCAGCTCGCCGTTCGGCTGGCACGTGATCAAACGCCTGGCGTAGCCGCCGGGAGCGGCGCCGGCGCGTTCATGGGCGCAGGCACGGGCTGAACGGCCGGAGCTGGCGCGGAAACAGGCTCCGCGGCGGCCGGCTGCCCGTTGCCGGCGAAAGAGAAACAGGTCTCGTCGCGACGCAGGACGTCGGCGGCGCGCTCCGGACGCCTGTAACCCTCGACGTGCTCCTCGAGCACCGTGTAGACCTCGGACAGGGTGCCTTTCTGCAGCGCGGCCTCCAGGCGCAGGATGGCGCGATGGATGGACTCCGCGCTTTCGCCGTGCTCCACCGCCATGTGGATCTTGGAGTGACTGGTCGGCCGGCTGCGCGCCGGATCCACCATCAGTTCCTCATGCAGTTTTTCGCCGGGACGGAGTCCGGTGAAGACGATCTCGATGCTGCGGCCCGTGCCGCGTGTGGCGAGATCGATCATTTGGCGGGCGAGATCGTGGACCTTCACGGGAGCGCCCATTTCCAGCAGGAAGACCTCGCCGCCCTTGCCCATGGCGCTGGCCTGGATCACGAGTTGCGCCGCTTCCGTGATCGTCATGAAGTAGCGGGTCACCTCTGGGTGGGTAATGGTCACCGGCCCGCCGCGGGCGATCTGGTGGCGCAGCAGCGGCACCAGCGAGCCGGCGCTGTCGAGCACGTTGCCGAAGCGGACGATTCCAAAGCGCGTGGGCGCGCCGCGTTCGTCGCGCGCGAAGCGCACGGCGGCCGCCTGCGCCTGCTCCTGCACCATCAGGCAGGCGTGCTCGGCCATGCGTTTGCTGGCGCCCATCACGCTGGTGGGACGGACCGCCTTGTCGGTGGACACGAGCAGGAAGGTGCTCACGCCCGCGCGCACCGCGGCGCGCGCGGCGACGAAGGTGCCGAAGACGTTGGTGCGCACCCCCTCGAGGGGGTTCTGTTCGACCAACGGCACGTGCTTGTAGGCCGCCGCGTGGTAGACCGCGTCCACCTTGAAGCGGCGCAGCGTTTCCTCCAAGCGGGCTTCGTCGAGCACCGAACCCAGCACCGCGGCCACCTTGAGCTCCGGCCAGCCTTCGGCGAGCTCCATCTCGATGCGGTAGAGCGCGTACTCGCTGATCTCGAACAGGACCAGCTGTCGCGGGCCGAGCGGGGCGAGCTGCCGGCAGATTTCGCTGCCGATCGAGCCGCCGGCGCCGGTGACGAGCACGGTGCGTCCAGTCACGACCTTGCGCAGCAAGGAGTCGTCCGGCAGGACGACGCGGCGCGGCAACAGATCGTCGGCGCGCACTTCGTGCAGGCGATCGACGGGTTGGCGGCCGACGAGGAGCTCGAGGATGCCGGGAACCTCCTTCACCTTCAGGCCAGCCTCGGTGAGGCGCCGCAGCATGGCGCGCCGGTCCTCGGCCTCGGTGCTCGGCGCCGCGAGCAGCGCCGTGCGCACGCGGTGGCGCAGGGCGAGTTCGCGCAGGCGGCTGGAGGGATGGACGTCCAGATCCACGAGCCGCATGCCCCATTTCGAGGGATCGTCGTCCACGAAGGCGACCGGGCGCATGACTCCGCCAAGCGGCAGGGATTGGGCCAGTTGCAGGCCGGCGACGCCAGCGCCGTAGATCAGCACCGGCTCCGCGGCCTGGGCGCGCTGCAGCTGGCGCGCGAGCAACTGCGCCAGGAACTCGCGGCTGGCGATCACTGCCAGAGTGGCGAGCAGAGGCTCGAGCACGAACAGGGCCGAGCGCGAGGCGAAGGCCGGCCGCAGGAGGAACAGAGCCGTGCCCGCCGCGAGCGATGAAAGCCCGATGCCGAGAATGGCGGTGCGGGTGATGCGCGTGCTCGGGTAGCGCAAGGCGGCGCGATAGAGGCCCAGGCGCACGAAAATCGGAATGCGCGTCACCAGCAGAACCGCGAGAAAGGTCCAGAAATAGCCGCGCGAGTTGGGACGCCAGGAGCCTTCGCGGATGGCCAGCGCCCCCCACAGAGTGAGGGCGAACAGGCCGGCATCCATCACGATCAGGAACGCTTGCCGCTGCCGTCGGCTGAAGCGGTCCAGCAATCCGAGCATGGAGGATTCTAACAAGGTCTCCGGCTAGTCTGGGGACCGCTGCGTCCGTTGGGACGCTCAGGCGGAGCCTTGGCTTCCCTGAACTCGCCGCTCCAGCAGGCGCACGCAGAGGACGAGCAGCGCGAAGCCGATGCCGGCCGTGCCGAGGATAAACGGGCGCGCCGCGGCATCCGCGGCGTGATAGAGGCCGGCCGCGGCGGCGCACGCAGCCATGAGGAGGTATTCCCACAGCACGGTCTTGCGATGACCCCAGCCCGCGCGGGCCAGGCGCTGATAGGCATGGGTGCAATGCGCTTGCCACAAGCGCTCGCGGCGCGCGGCGCGGCGCAGGAGGGTGAGCGTGGCGTCCACCCAGAATGGAGCGAACACCAGCGCCGGCACCGCCGGCGAGAAAAGGCCGTCGTGCCAGCCCCAAAGTGTGAACACCGCTGCAAGCAGGCCGAGCGGAGCGGAACCGACGTCGCCGAGAAAGATGCGCGCCGGAGGAAAGTTCCACGCCAGGAATCCGGCGTAGGCGGCGCACACCGTGAGCGCCGCAAGGGCGAAGGCGTCGTTGCCGGCGAGAAGCCCGATGCCGCCGAGAGTGGCGAAGCCGATCACGGCCATGCCGCCGGCGAATCCGTCCATCCCGTCCATGAAATTGAAGAGGTTGATGCTCCAGACGACGAGCACGACCGCGAACACGGTCGCGCCGACGCCGGAGAGTGGCAACACGTCCGCGCGCACCACCAGGCCGGCGGCCGCTGCGTGCACGACCAGGCGCAAGGCCGCCGGCATCGGGCGCCGGTCGTCGGCCCAGGAAATCGCGGCGACGAGCAGCAGCGCAGCCATCAGGTTGGGATGCGGCAGCAACCCGGCGCGCGGCTCGCCCGGCAGCAGGATGAAGCGGATGGCGAGATCCGCGACAAGGAGCACGAGCACGACCGCGAGGCCGGCGCCCGACGGCGTGACGCGCTGGTGGAGGGAGCGAGCCTCGGGCAGCGCGGCCGCGGCGAGGCGATTGCCCGGGCGTGCGAGCCACGCCACGCCGAGCGCGGCCAGGACGAGAGCCAGCAGCGGCAGCAGAATCACGCCGCGGGCTCCCCGGTCGCGAGCGCGCGCGCGGCCAGATCCCATTCCGCCGAGGGCGGACGGCGCGGTTGCCAGGAAAGCTCGGCGCGCAGGCGCGCATCGTCCACCGCCAGCGAGCCGATCAGGCGGCGCAAGCCGCCGTGCGCCACCGCGACGGCGCGCAGCAGCGCCGGCGGTACGCGCCACAGGCGCGGCGCGACTCCCAGCGCCCGCCCGATTTCGCGCGCGAGTTCCGGCGTGGACCAGTCCGCGTCACGCGCCAGGTAGATGGCGCGCGCCGGCTGCGGATGCAAGGCGGCGGCGAGCAGCGCGTCGGCGGCATTGGCGCGGCCGATCAGACTGCGGCGATTCCGCACCGCGCCGAAGGGCAGGAGGCGCCGGCGGCGGATGGCGAGCATCAAGCGCTCCAGGTTCGCGCGCACGCCCGGACCGTACACCAGCGGCAGGCGCAGAACGATGGCGCCCGACGCGCCGGCCGCGAGCCAGGCCTCCTCGGCGGCGCGCTTGCTGCGTCCGTAGGCGGTGGTGGGCGCGCAGGGCGCGTCTTCGGTCCAAGCCATGCCCGGCGGCGTGGCCTCGCCCATCGCCTTCACCGAACTGGCCAGCACCAAGCGGCTCACCCCGGCGCGTCGCGCCTGATCTGCGAGCGTGGCGGCGGCCTCCGCGTTCACGCGGAACAGCGCGGCCGGGCCGGAGGCTGCCGCCTCGTGTGCCGCCGCCGCCAAGTGGATGACCGCGCCGACGCCGTCGAGGGCGGCGCGCCAATCGGTGGCGGGCCCCAGTTCGCCGACCTCGGCCCAGCCGGCGCTCGGCTCGCAGGGGAGCCGCTCGGGCCGCCGCGCGCGCACCGCCGCGCGCCATGGCAGTCCCCGCCGGCGCAGTTCCGCGCAGACGGCGTTGCCGAGAAAACCGTCGGCGCCCGTGACGAGGAGCGGCAGCATCGGGGCCGGGCGACCGGCCCGGCGGCCGCATCCTAGCCTTGCGCTCCGGCGCCTCCGGCCGGCCGGATGCGCGCGCCCCGGTGACGGATGATCTCGCCCTCTTCCAGGTAGATCACGTCCTCCGCCAGGTTGGTCGAACCGTCGGCGATGCGCTCGATGTTGCGCACCGCGTTGGTCCAGCGCAGCAGCGCCGGAATGTTCTGCGGCTCGCGCATCATCCTTTCCTCCAATTGCTTGAGGATCTGCCGCTGCAACAGGTCCACCTGGTCGTCGGCTTCGCACACGCGTCGTCCCAGCGCCGGGTCCCGGCGCACCAGGGCGAGAATCGCCTCGCGCAACATCGTGCGCGCCTGCTGCGCCATCGTGTCGAAGCCCTCGGGCGGCGTGACGGGCGGCAGGCTGGCGAGCTCCACGGTGCGTTTGGCGATGTTGGCGGCGATGTCGGCGATGCGCTCGAGATCGTGGTTCATCTTGATCGCGGAGACCACGAAGCGCAGGTCGCTGGCCACCGGCACGTGCAGCGCCAGGATCTTGAGCGCGTCCTCCTCCAGGTGGACCTCCATGCGGTCGATCTCGACGTCGCCGTCCACGATCTTCTGCGCGAGGACCGCGTCGCGGGTGAGAATGCTCTCGAGGGCCCGCGCGAAGGCGGTCTCGGTGGCCGTGGTCATGTGCAGCAGATCGTCGGCGAGCTGCTCGAGGTCGCGTAGGAGGTGCTTGGTCATGGCGGCTTAGCCGAAGCGCCCCTGGATGTAGTCGGCGGTCTCCGGCCGGCGCGGGCGCTGAAAGATTTCCGCGGTGGGTCCGTACTCGATGAGTCGCCCGAAGTAGAACAAGGCCGTGTAGTCGCTGACGCGCGCGGCCTGCTGCATGTTGTGGGTGACGATGACGACCGTGTAGTTCTGCTTCAGGTCGAGCATCAAGTCCTCGATCTTGCCGGTGGCGATCGGGTCCAGCGCCGAGCAAGGCTCGTCCATCAACACCACCTCGGGATTGGCGGCGATGGCGCGCGCGATGCACAGGCGCTGCTGCTGGCCGCCGGACAGCGCCAGCGCGCTGGCGTGCAGCCGCCCCTTGGCCTCCTCCCAGATGGCGGAGGCGCGCAGCGCGCTCTCGCACACCTCGTCGAGCACCTTGCGGTTGCGCACGCCGTCGATGCGCAGCGGGAACACCACGTTCTCGTAGATGCTCATCGGGAACGGGTTCGACTTCTGGAAGACCATTCCCATGCGCTTGCGCAGCTCGATCACGTCCACGTCCGGGCCGAGCACCGAGTCCCCGTGCAGGCGGATGTCGCCGGTCATGCGCACGTTGGGAATCAGATCGTTGAGGCGGTTGAGGGAGCGCAGCAGCGTGGATTTGCCGCAGCCCGACGGGCCCAGCAGCGCCACCACCTTGCGCTCCGGCACGTGCAAGTTCACGTTGAAGATCGCCTGCTGCGCCCCGTACCAGAGATTGAAATTCTGCACCTCGACGGCGGCGCGCTCGGCCAGCACGGCCTCGTGGATGGTCGAGGGCTGATCGAGGGGGTCGGTCAACTGGGACACGGATTCGGAGTGTAGACGCGCGCGGGTGGAAGCGGCGACGGCGGTGGTTGCGGCGGCGGCCATGCCTAGAAATAGCCTGAGGAGAGCTTGCGCTTGAGGCGCGTGCGCAGGGAGATCACCACGATGTTCATCAGCACGATCAAGCAGATGAGCAGGAGCGTCGTGGTGAAGACCATCGGCTTCGCGGCCTCGGCGTTGCGCGATTGGAAGCCGAGGTCGAAGATGTGGAAGCCCAAGTGCATGATGCTGCGCTCGAGATGAATGTACGGGAAGTCGCCGCTGATCGGCAGCGACGGCGCCAGCTTCACCACCCCGGTGATCATCAGGGGCGCCACCTCGCCGGCGCCGCGCGCCATCGCCAGAATGATGCCCGTCATGATGCCGGGCATGGCCTTCGGCAGCACCACGCGCCGGATCACCTGCCACTTGGAGGCGCCGGAGGCATAGCCCGCCTCGCGCAGGCTGCGCGGCACCGCCGACAGCGCCTCCTCGGTGGCCACGATCACCACGGGCAAGGTCAGGAGCGCCAAAGTGAGCGAGGCCCAGATCAGTCCCGGCGTGCCGAATTTCGGCGATGGCGCGTATTCCGGGTAGAAGAGGGCGTCGATGCCGCCGCCCACGAGGTAGCAGAAGAAGCCCAGGCCGAACACGCCGAAGACGATGCTCGGCACGCCGGCAAGGTTGTTGACCGCCACACGCACCACCGAGACGACCCACCCCTGCTTCGCGTACTCGCGCAAGTAGAGCGCGGCGATCACGCCGAAGGGCGTCACCAGCAGCGCCATGATCAGGGTCATCAGCACGGTGCCGAAGATCGCCGGGAACACCCCGCCCTCGGTATTGGTTTCGCGCGGCTCGTCGCTGAGGAATTCCCACCAACGAGCGCCGTAAATCCCGAGGCGCTGGCCGAAGGAGAGGTCGTTGGCGCGAAAGGCGCGCACCATGGCGTAGACCGGCAGCTCGATGCGCCGGCCGCCGACCTCGGAGAGCACGACCACGTCCTGCTCCATCTCCGCCTTCAACGCCGCGATCTGCCTGCCGATTTCCTCCGACTCGGACGTCAGGCGGGCGCGCGCGCGCTCGCCCGCGGCGACTTCCGCGGCGTAGGCGGGGGAATCCTTGCCGCTCTCGAGCTCGACCCGCCGCAGGTCGAGGCGCAACTGGTTGATCTCCCGGAATACCGCTCCCTGCGGACCCTTCTCGAGATGGTGAATCTTCTCCCAGATCGCCCGCACCCGCGCGTGGCGCTCCTGGTAGGCGCGCCAGGCCTCCGCGCGCGTCGCCGCCACCGGCGCGCCGTTGACGCGGTACTCCTCCAAGAAGCCGAAGAAGGGGCCCCACTCCAGGCGCTCGACCATCACGGCGTCCGCAGGGAGTTCCTCGGCGGCGATCTCGGCGTCGAGGATCCACTTGAAGTCGTCGCCGTAGAGGTCGTAGTTGCCCGTGCGCAGGAGGCGCCGATGGATCGGCTCCGGCGCCGTCTGCGCTCCTTCGGCTTGCATCGGCTTGAAGGATTCCGCGCGCGTGACCTCGCCCAGGAGCAGGCGGCCGTCCTGCGTCTGGATGCGCACGATCGGGCTGGGCCAGAAGGTGGCGAAACCGCGCACCAGCACGAAGGCCAGCAGGCAGAGGATCATCAGCGACGCCAGCACTTGGCCGGCGCCGAGCAGCCACACCAAGGGCTCGCCGCGGGCGGCGAGGCTCGTTTTGCGGCGCCCGCTCACAGCTCGAAAGCGCGCTTGCGGAAGCGCTGGCGCACGACTTCAGCCAGCGTGTTGAGGACGAAGGTGATGAGGAAGAGGGTCAGCGCCGCGAGGAACAGCATGCGATAGAGCGTGCCTTCCACCGCGGCTTCGGGCAGCTCCACCGCGATGGTGGCGGACAGTGAGCGCAGCCCGTTGAAGGGATTCATGTCGATGATCGGCGTGTTGCCCGCCGCCATCACGACGATCATGGTCTCGCCGACGGCGCGTCCGAGCCCGATCATGATGGCGGAAAAGATGCCGCTCGCCGCCACCGGCACCACCACGCGCGAGGCCGCCTGCCAGGGCGTGGCGCCGCAACCCAGCGCCGCGCCGCGCAGGTGGTCCGGCACGGAAGAAAGCGCGTCCTCGGTGACGGTGTAGATGATCGGGATGACGGCGAAGCCCATCACGAAGCCGACGATCAACGCGTTGCGCTGCGCATAGGTGCCGAGGAAGACGTCGCGCGGATCGAGGCCGCCCCAAGTCAGCATGCGGGCGGCGAACAAGGCGAGGAGCGCCGCGGCGCCGAGAAATGCCAAGCCCTTGCCAAGTTCCCGCAAGGCCTCGCGCTCGCCGCCGGGAGCGGCGGCGGGCAGGCGCGGCGCCAGCAGCAGCCGGTGCGCGATCACGACCACCAGCAGCATGGGAGGGAACAGCGTCATCCACCACACGGGCGTGCCGCTGCCGGGGTGCGGCGGCGCCAGCCACGCGCGGAAGTCGCCGCCGAAGAAGGCGCGCTCGATCAAGCCTCCGAGCGGGAAGGCCGACCATGCCGCCAACACGAAGACGGCGGCGATCGCCAGAAACTTGTGCCAGCCGCCGAAGCGCGCGGCCAGGCGCGTCGGCAGGAACAGCCACAGATAAGCGCCGAACACGATGGCCAGCGGCACGACCAGGAAAACGGTGAGGATGGCGATGACCCAGTTCTCCACCCACGGCGCAAGCACCAACGCGGCGAGGAAGCCGAGCACCACGCTCGGCAGCGAAGCCATCATCTCGATCTTCGGTTTGACGATGGCGCGCATCCGCCGGCTCATGAACTCGCTGGTGTAGATCGCGGCCAGCAGCGCGATCGGCACCGAGAACAGCATGGCGTAGAGCGTGGCCTTGAGCGTGCCGAACACCAAGGGAATCATTCCCAATTTCGGCTCGAAGTCGTCGGTGCCGCTGGATGATTGCCACGTGTGCTGCGGCGCTGGGTAGCCCTCGTACCAGGTCGGCGCCAGGATCGTGCGGAGAGTGGTCTCGGGATGCGGGTTGACCAGGGGCCAGCGCGTGGCCGCGCCGCCGACGGCGGCCGCGAACAAGCCGTCGCCCTTGGGCGCCATGCGCAACAGCGCCACGGGCGCTTGCGCCTCGGCCGCTGCCAGGACGCGCGCCGTGGTGTTGTGGCGCACCCACACACTGCCGTCGCTCGCGGCCGTGGCAAAAGTCTTGTTGCGCGCGGACGGCGCGATCGCGGTGATGGCAGCCGCCTGCGGCTGGAGTTCGCGCGCCTCCACCAGGTGAAAGCCGTCGGACGGCGCGCCGACGGCGCCAGGCTCGTTCTCGACGCGGAACCAGACGCTCACGGCGCCGTCGTCGCGGCCGACGAGCAGGGATTGGTCGCCGATGAGGTACTCGAGCGCTGTCAGGCGCGTCTGGCCCGGCGTCAAGTCGGCCTGCTCCGCGAGCACCGCGATCGCATGGTCGCGCAAGTCGTAGCGCTCGATCTCGCCGTCCTCCCAGGCCAGCAGCAGTTGATCGCCGCGCGCCGGCAACTTGAGCCGCGTCGGCGGACCGCGCGCCGCAGGGCGATAGGGCAGCAGAAGCTGGCGCAGTTCCGACGCGATCTCGCCGGTGAGCAGATTCTCGCTCGTGGACACTTCGCCGAAGACCAGCCGCTCCGTCCCTTGCAGATAAGCCAAGACTTCGCCGGTCTTCGAAACGCGATAGTCCACGAGCCTCACGGGGTCGCTTCCCCCGGAGGACACCGGCTCGCGCATCTCGCTGCGCAGAAGGCTCAGGCGCGCGCGGCCAGGGGTGACGCGCTCGATGACGCCGCCGCGGAACGGAACCGCTCCGCCCACGGGCAGGGAGGCCGCCTCGGGGGGCATGCCTTCGTCGGCGAAGGACTCCTCCTCGAAATGCAACGTGCCGAGCAGCAGAGTGCCGTCATCCAGAGCCATGGCCAGCGCGCCGGTGGCGGCGTCGAAAGAATGGGCCACGGCGCGCCGCTGGGGGTCGGCGAGCAGATCCTCGCGACGCAGCTCGGCGCCGTCGGCGGTCGCGAACACGACCAGCGTGCCGTCCGCGGCGAGCAGCGCGCCCAGGCGTCCTTGTTCGTGCAAGGCGGCCTGCAGCCAGGATTCCCCGGCCGGCGGAGCGGGCACGGCGAAGCGCGCGGGCGGTCCGAGGTCCGCGCCGCGAAACAGCGGCAGCACGACGAGCGCGAGAAACACGCAAATTCCGAGGACCGCCAGGATCACCAGGAAGCCGCCGCCGCGGATCACCCCGCCGGCGAGGCGATCCAGAACGATCACACTCCGGCGCGTCTTGCGGACGCGCCGGAGCGGAGCGGGTTGAGGGTCGACTAGACCAGGCAAGAACGAACCTTACTGGGGCGCGGGCACCGGCAGCGCGGCGAGGCCGAGTTTCGCGCGCTCCTTGAGGAGCACGTTCGCCGGCAGCGGCAGGTAGCCGTCTTTGACGACGCCCTCCTGGCCCTGGTAGGAGAGCACGTAGGACAGGAACTCAGCACGCAGCGGATCGAGGGCCTTGGCCGGCTCCTTGTTGACGTAGAGGAACAGGAAGCGGGCCATCGGGTACTTGCCGGAGTAGGCGTTCTCCATGTTGGCCTCGAAGATCTCGGAGTAGGCGTCCTTCGACAGCGGCACGGCGCGCACGTCCGCCGTCTTGTAGCCGATGCCCGAGTAGCCGATGCCGTATTTGTCGGAGGCCACGGCCTGAACCACGGCGGAAGACCCCGGCTGCTCCTTGACCGTGTCCTTGAAGTCGCCCTTGAAGAGCGCGTGCTCCTTGAAGTAACCGTAGGTGCCGGAGGCGCTGTTGCGGCCATAGATGGCGATGGGTTTGTCGGCCCACTCGCCCGTCAGGCCGAGTTGGCCCCACGTGGTGATGTCGGCGTCGAAGCCGCCCTTGCGCGTCTTCGAGAAGATGGCGTCGATCTTGGCGAGCGACAGGCTGGCGAGCGGATTGTCCTTGTGGACGTAGACGGCCAGGACGTCGAGCGAAGTGCGCACTTCCGTCGGCTTGTAGCCGTACTTCTTCTCGAACTTGTCGATCTCCTCGCTCTTCATCGCGCGCGACATCGGTCCGAAGCTGGCGGTGCCGGCTTCGAGCGCCGGAGGCGCGGTCGAGGAGCCCTTGCCTTCGATCTCGATCTGAACGTTCGGGTAGAGCTTGCGGAAGCCCTCGGCCCAGAGGGTCATCTCGTTGTTCATGGTGTCCGAACCGATGGACTTGAGGCTGCCTGAAACCGCCGCCCCGGCGACGTAGCGCCCGATCTTTTGGTCCACCTTGACGGCCCCGTAGGAGGCGTCCTGGGCCTTCGCGACCTCCTGGGCCGGAAGGCCGACGGCGCCCGCGCACAGGGCGATCAGCGTGAGCATGTGTTGTTTCATGGCGCGCAAAGTAAGCCGCCAATGTGAAGAACGTTTGAAGCCCAGGGGGATTCCCGCGGCGGCGCCGGACCCGCCTAGCGGATCTGGGCCAGCCCGGCGCCGGGCAGGGCCTGCGAGGCCGCCGCCGGCAGGTCCACCTGGAATTCAGAGCCCGCGCCGGGGCGGCTCTGCACGCTGATGCGGCCGCCCATGCGCCCGAGCAGGTTGCGCACGATCGCCAACCCGAGGCCGGTGCCGCCGCTGGCACGGTTGTGCGACGCGTCGCCGCGAAAGAAGCGCTCGAAAATCTGCGGCAGGATTTCGGGATCGATGCCGGCGCCGGTGTCGCGCACCGTCACGGTGGCGCCGTGGGCCTCGGCCTGCACCGTGACCACCACCTCCCCCCGCTCGGTGTAGTTGATGGCGTTCGACACCAGATTGCGCACGATGGTCTGCAAGGCGCTGCGATCCGTGAGCAGGGTGACGGCGTCCGGTGGGCGGAGGCAGCGGAGCGCGAGGCCCTTGACCTCGGCGCGCGCGCGCAACTGCTCCACCACCTCGGCGACCGCCTCTGCCGCGTCCACGGCAGCGAGACGCAGGCGCCAGTCCGGGTCTTCGGCGCGCGCGAGCTGCAGCAGGTCCTCGGCCATCGCCGCCAGCGCGCGCGCATTGCGCTGCGAGCGCGCCAGCAGGTCCGCGTGCGCGCTCGCCGGCAGATCCTCCATCAGGTCGAGCAGGCCGATCAAGGCGGCGATCGGCGTCTTGAGTTCGTGGCTCGCGTTGGCGACGAAGTCGCGCCGGCGGCGCGCGAGCGCCGCGGCGCGGCGCAGGTCTTGCAGCACCAGGAGGCGCCGGCCGGGCACTGGCGTGAACGGGACGGCGCACTGGACCTT
>CAZDMB010000063.1:0-12505 GCA_964506175.1 uncultured Planctomycetales bacterium
GCTGATGGGCGTGGGCCGGCTCGACGAATTGGAGCGGGTGCTGGCAGGCCTCGATCGGCCCGTCGCAGGCCGCGTGTGGTGCGACGGAGCGCTCGCCACCGAAGGACCGCGCCTCTGGCTTCCGCCGTGGCGCCGGGGCATGCAGATGGTGTTCCAGGATCTCGGCCTGTGGCCCGCGCGCAGCGCCCGCCAGAACGTGCTGGACGCCGCGCGCGCCTCCGGTCAGCCGGACGCCGCCGCCGCCAGCGAGGCGCTGCTCGCGCGCCTGGGGCTGACGGAGTGCGCCGGGCGCAAGCCGGGCTCGCTCTCCGGCGGCGAGGCGCGGCGCCTGGCCTTGGCGCGCGCGCTCGTCGCGCGTCCGAGGGTGCTTCTGCTCGACGAACCCTTCGCCAGCCTCGATCCCGAAGCGCGGCGCGCCGGCTTCGCCCTGCTGGAAGAGGCGCTCGCTGCCACAGCGGCCGCGGTCGTGCTCGTCACCCACGATCCCTGGGAGGCCGAGCGCCTCGGGGGTCGCCTGCTGCGCATGGAACACGGAAAGATCACGCCATGAACCGCCTCGGCAGCATCGACGCCCGATCGCTTCTCGGCATGGTGCTCGCCGCCGGCGGCATCACGGCCCTCGTCCTCCTCCTCAAACCGCCGGAGGCACCCGAGCCGGTCCCCCTCGTGTCCTCGGCGCAATGCGCCGCCTGCCACGCGGACGTCGCGGCGGAGTGGGCCGCCTCCCACCATGCCTTCGCCTACGAGAATCCGGAGGTGCGCAAGCTATCCGGCGACTTCGCCAATCAGGAATGCATCGCCTGCCACGCGCCGCGGCCGGTGCTGGCTTTCGCGCCCGGCGAACGCGTGCTCGCGCGCCAGTCGGACCGCGCCAGCGGAGTAGATTGCCTGGCCTGCCACCTCCATCCGGACGGCACCGTCGCCACCGCCAATCCGCGGCCGAATCCCGCGGCTCCCTGCCGTCCCCGGACGGAACCGCGCATGGCATCTGCCGAGCACTGCGCCGCCTGTCACAACCAGCACGCCACCGTCGACCAGTGGCGCGCGGCTCCGGAGGAGCGACGCGGCGACAATTGCCTGCACTGCCACATGCCGGACGTGCGCCGCGAGGCAGGACGCGTCGGCCGCGTGCATTCCTTCGCCGCCTCGCACGACCTCGCCGCCCTGCAGTCGGCGGTCTCCTTGCGGGCAGGCTGGGGCGACGCCGGCCCCTGGGTGGAGTTGGAAAACACCGGCGCAGGCCACAACTTCCCGACGGACGAGCGCTCCCGCGCCGCCGACCTCGAGGTGCGTTGGCTGCTGGGCGGCGGCAGCTGGTCGGACTGGGAGCGCTTGCGCCGCTTCCGCGACCCCTACCGCGACGAGACCGATCTCACCAACACGCAACTTCCTGCGGGTTCCGTCTGGCGCGCCGAACCCAAGCCGCCGGCGGGCGCGAGCGCCGGCGAGACACGGCTCATGTATCGCACCAATCCGTTCCAGCCGGACGCTGAAGCGCGCGAACTCTTCCGCCTGCCGCTGCAACCCTGATGCGCGCCACCCTCCTCTTGCTCGTCGCCGCTTGCGCGCATCCCGCGTCCCCGGCCAAGCCGTCGGCGCCGGCGCCGGCGCCGCTGACTGAGGTTCTCGAGCCCGCCCTCGCGCGCACTGCGGCGGAGGCATTGCCCGCCGCCGCGCCCGAGCGGGTCAGCGAGCTCGCCGATCTGCTCGATCTTGCGTCCGCCGGAGGACGCCTGGGCGAGCGCGCGCAGCGCTCCCTGCAGGAAGAGGATCCGGTCGAACTCAGCGGGGCGATCCTCGCCCTGCTCGAAGCGCCGACCGGCACTCCCGAGGCCCGTCGCGCCGCCTACGCCTGGCTGCGGGAGCGCGCCGCGCCGGGAGCGATGCCGCGCCTGACGCTGCGGCTGAAGTACGAGAAGGATTGGGTGGCGAACGTGGATCTCGCGCTGGCCCTGCTGCGCCTCGGCAGCGGCGCGGGCCTCGACACCCTGACGGCGATCCTGCGGGAAGAATCACGGCAGGAGCCGATGTTTCTCGAAGCGCGCGCGCACGCCGCGGCGGCACTCCTGCTCCTCCCGCCGCGCAGCGGCTGGACGCCGGGCGCCGACTTCGCCGCCGACTGGGCCCGCCTGCAGGAGGTCGAAGGCGAATGGCTGCGCACGCGCGCGCCGTTGGCGCCCGTGGCGCCGGCGGCGGCGGCGGCGATCCAGGCGGAGGTCTGGCGCGTGCTCGGTGCGCTGCGTTCCCAGCCTCTTCGCCCCGTGGACGATGCGCGCTTCGTGCTGGTGCGGCTGCCCGCCGAACTCGCCTACGCGCCTTTGCTCGCCGTCACGCGCGAGCGCAACCTCTACGCACGCGATCACGCGCTCGAAACCATCTCCTGGATCGGCCCGCCGTTCGGCGCCTGGTCCACGCGCGCCGCCGCCGGCGCGGTGGAGGCGCTCGCCCCGGGCTTGGGTGAAATCACCACCCGTCCGCGCGTGCTCGAAGCCTTGGGCGCCACCGGCTTGCCCGCCGCTGCGCCGCTGCTGCTGCCGTGGCTCGACGGCAATGCGGAGGAAAGCACCGCCGCCGCCGACGGCCTGCTGCGCTGTGCCGACGCCAGCCAACGCGCCCCCATCGCCGCCGCGCTCGCGCGTCCCGCGGCGCGCACGCCGGAAGCGGCCTACAGCCTGGCGCTGCTGCTGCACGCGCTGGATCCGACCACGCCCGCGGCCGCTGCCACCGGCCTGGACGCGGCCGAGACGGCGCGGCGCGACGCCTATCTGGCGGCTCGAAGCGCGTTCAACCGCTGACGCTCGAGAACATCTGCACGGTGCCGTAGATCAACACCACGGCAAACAGCAGCGCGGCGAGTTGATGCACTGGGCGCGCCACGCCGTGCTGGATGGCGAAGCGGCCGCGGCGATCCCACGAGGTGGCGCCCGTCTCGATGAGTTCCTTGTAGGCCAGCGCCATGGTGATGAGCGGCACGCCGGGCAGGCCGAGCGCCAAGCCGCTGAAAAGGACCTGGAAACTGCGGCCGAGCGCTTCGCCGTAGCTGAGGCGTCGGCCGTCCGGGTGCAGGATGCGGAGCCGGTACACCCACTTGCCGGGAGTCATGCCCCAGGTGGCAAGGAAGAAGGCCTCCAGGAAGGTCCACGCGAACAGCGAGATGATCGAGACCCCGATGTAGAACAAATTGACCTGCAGGGTCTGGCTCGGGTCCGGCAACCACGCCGCCGGCAGCGACAACACGATGGCTGATTGGAACAGCAGGTTGTCGAGGACGCGCGCGCCGAAGCGGGCCCATGGGCGGTGCACCTGCAGGGCCTGCCGGGTGGCGTTCTCCGCCATGGCCCGCAACTGCGCATTCGGCAAGGCCACGGCGGCGCCTCCGCCCGAGGGCAGGGCGAGCGACGGCGCCTGCGGGGGCGGCGGCGGCGGCGGCGCCTTGGTCAGCGACTCCACCCGCTCGGCGGGAGCCCAGGCCGCCATCCCCTCCGACCACACCAGGGTGTCCTTGGGCAACTCCGCGCGCAGAAAGCGGCGGCGCAGCTCCTCCTCGGCGAAGGGGCCGTGCTGCTGATCATTCTGCGCGTAAAACCAGAGAGTGCTCATGCGGGGGAATGCGCGCGGGCGCAAGGGCAGGCTACCACAGGTTCTTATCGGACTCCCAGCGCGCGGTTTCCACCCCTTCGACGCGATCTGCGGCGCTTCGGAATCAGCGCCCGCGCAAGCGCCGCAGCAGGGCCGCCAAGCCCCAGATCGCGCCGGCGACGACGCCCGCCGCCGGGCCGTAGGGCAGGTCCGCCTGAATGGCCAGCGGCCAGGCCAGGATCACGATGAGGAGCGCGGCGCCCAGCGTGGCCGCGAGATAGGGCCGCAGGGCTCGGGCGAGGGCCGCGGCCGCGAGCGGCGGCAAGAAGATCAGCGTGAACACCAGCACCGGGCCCACCGTCATCACGCCACAGCCGATGACCACGCCGAGGACCAGAGGCAGCACGCGATGCACCGCGCGCGACGGCAGCCCGAGAGCGAAGGCCTGCTCCGGGTCCACCGCGCCGACGAGCAAGGCGCGGCGCGCCCCCGACAAAAAGGCGAGACCGAGCACGGCCGTGGCGGCCAGGGCCTCGAAATCGTGCAAATCCATCAGCAGGACCTCGCCGCGCAGGAGGGTTTCGGCGAAGTTCGAGCCCGCGGGCGCGCGTGCCAGGAAGGCGAGCGCGAGCGCGCCGGCCAGCGCGAAACCTCCGGCCAGCAGCCCCCCCGCCGGCCGCGCGCCGCCGCGCGCGCCATAGGCCAGCAGCGCCAGACAGGCGGCGCCCGCGGCGAAGGGCAGCAGGTAGAGCATCGGCGGATGTCCGTGCTCCAGGAAGCTCTCCTGGACGGCCGGAATCCACGGCATGAACCAGAGCGCGCAGGCCACTCCGGCGGTGGCGAACTGCGGCACGGCGACACCCAGAAAGGCCTCGCGGCGCAGATGCAGAAGCGCGCCCACCAGCGCCAACACGGGCGCGACCACCAGCGAGGCCAGGATCGACATGCCGAAGAGCTGCAGGTATTCGCCCATGTTCAGGTCTCCGATCCGGCGGGCCGTTCGCCGACCCCGGCGGCGCTGACGCGCCACACCCGCGTCGCCATGCCGCGCAGGGCCGCGAGATGGTGCGTGACGATCACGACGGCGTTGCCGGAACGCGCTGCGGCGCCGAGGATCGCGTAGATCGCCTGCTGCGCCGCCGCATCCACGCCGGACACTGGCTCATCCAGCAGCAGGAGTTGCGGACCGCTCACGAGGGCGCGCGCGAGCAGCGCTCGCTGCTTCTGCCCGCCGGAGAGCGTGGCGAAGCGGGAGCGTTCGCGGCCTTCGAGGCCCACCCGCGCCAGCGCCTCCGCCACCGTCATGGCGGCGCCCGCCCGGCCCCAGGCGCCCATCAGCACCACGTCCGCCGCGGAGAGCGGCAGGTCGCGATCCACCTCCAACTCCTGCGGAACGTAGCTCAAGCGCAGGCCGGGCGCGGCCCGGCGCCGGCCGCTCTGCAGCGGCAGGGAACCCAGCAAGCCGCGCAACAACGTGGACTTGCCGCTGCCGTTGGCGCCGACCACGGCGACGAAATCACCCGGACGAACGCAGAGGTCCACGCCGTTCAGCACGGCCGGGCGACCGTAGCCGAGCACGGCGCCTTCGAGGGCCAGCAGCGGATCCATCAGCTCTTGAGGGCCGGCAGGCCATGCGCTGCGGCCATCTTCTCGACGACCGCGCCGATGAAGTCGAGGTAGCTCTGTCCCTCGCCGGAGCAGGTGCCGAGCTGCACCACGCGCACCTCGGTGCCGTCGAGCAGCTTGCCGAGGCTGCGCTCGCTGTACCAGGGCTCCATCACCAGGGCGCGCACGCTTTCCGCGCCGATGATGCGGCGCAACTCGACGAGGTGGGAGGCATCGGGCGCGAGGCCGGGTTTGGGCTCCACCTCGCCGACCAGACGCAAGCCGAAGCGCGCCGCGAAGTACGGCCAGGAGCGGTGGTAGGTCACCAGCGCCTGGCCGCGGAGCGGCGCCAGGCGCTCGGTCCACGCCGCGATCCGCTTCTGCGCCTCCTTGTCCCAGGCCTCCCAGCGGGCTTGGTACGCCGCGGCGCGACCCGGATCCAAGCGCGCCAGCAGGTCGCGCACCTCCGCCGCCATGATCCTGCCGTTCTCCGGATCGAGGTTGAAGTGCGGATTTCCGCGCGGATGCAGGTCGGCTCCCTGGGAGCGATCGAGGGCGGCCGGCACTTCGAGCGGGGTGATGCCGTCACCGACGCAGCACCAGCCCGGCTGTCCGGGCTGGATGCGCGGATTGCTGACCTTCTCCAGCAGCGCCGGCAGGAAGGCGTGCTCCAGATCCAGGCCCATGCACACCAGCGCGTCGGCGCGCTGCAGCTTGAGCAGCAGCGAGGCCTTGGGCAGAACCGCGTGCGGATCGGCGCCGGCAGGCACCAGCTGGTCCACCTGCACGGCGTCCCCGCCGATGGTGCGCACCAGGTCGCTGAGGTCCGTGATGGTGACCACCACCTTGAGGGTGGCGGGCTGCTGCAGGGCGAGGAGCAGGAGGGCGGCGAACATGACTACCAGTCGAGCGCGTGGGCGTGGTTGCCGAGGATGACCGTCCACTGCAGGGCGGCGGTCCAGGAAGGATTGCCGAGGTCGGGCGCGTCCTGCCCCACCTGCAGGCGCAGACGGTTGAAGTGGGAAAGATTCCAGGTCACGAACAGCGCGCGCGAAGCCGCGGCCTCGGCGCCAGAGAACCAGGCGGCGCCGCGGTCGCTGCCGGCGCTCTGCCACCATGCGCCGAACAAGCCCGCGGACCAGCGCGGATCGAAGGCGTACTCGTAGTAGCCCCACAAGCCGTCGGCGTCGCGGCGCTCGAGGGCGGCGGCGGCCGAGTCCCAGGCGTCGCGCGCGCTCCAGTAAGCCTCCAAGGCAAAGGTGTGTCCGGTGAGATCCGACGGGTCGGGCAGGCGCAGGGTCAGGTCCGCGGCCGCGGTGGCCTGACCGGCCGGCAGCAGCGCGTCCACGCTGCCGTTGCCGTCCAGGTCGGCGCGCGCCGCCAGTCCGTCGGCCGTGCGCAGGAGGCTCATCCCCCACTGGAGCGTGCCGTTTGCGCCGCAATCGTGCTCTGCAGTGATTCTGCCGGTGTACAGGAAACTTGCCGGCGTGCGCCGGGCCAGCGCCACGGAGCCGAAGGCGGTGCCGGGAGCGGCCGCCTCCGGGCCTTCGGCCGCGGCGCCGAACTCCGGCGCGATGCCCACCGACCAGCGCACCGGGACGTCGCCGACGCCGAACCAATGGTGCAGCTCCAGGCCGGAGACGTTCAACTCGCCGCCGAAGAACTCGTCCGCCGGGCCGGGCATGAAGGCATAGGCGCGGTCGTGCAAGTGAATCGTGTTCCACTTGCCGAAATCGGCCAGGTACTTGCCGCCGCGCAGGCTGAAATTGCCGCCCAGATCGGTGAGCCACATGGCGCCTTCCTCGAGCGCGACGGAACTGCCCTCGCCCTCGTCCTCGACGGAGAGTGCGGCGTAGGCCCAGCCCAGCGGGTCGATTTGACTGGCCAGTCCGATCTCGAACAAGCGCAGGCGCGCGCTGTTGTTGATTGGATCCGAGGACTCCGAAGCGGTGGCGAGCGCGTCGAACGCCACCGACATCGCCGGATTGAAGGCGTTGTCGAAGCGGGTCGTGAAGGCGCGGCCCGCATCTTGCGCGCCGGCGGCCGGCGCGACTGCGGGCGCAGGCGCCGCTTGCAAGGCAGCCGCACAGAATGGGAGCAAGACGAGAGCGATCAATGGGGTTCCTCCGGAGGTCCGGCGCGGCCGGACGAGAACGACGAGACGGGGCGCGCGCGGCGCCCCAGAATCACACCGGGAACGGATCGATCGCAGGCGGCGCGCGGCCGCGCTGAGTCAGTCGCGGTCGGACGTCCCGCGGGGCGCTGCGGAGCGGCGGCAGGTGCGCGGGCTGCGGCAGCAGGGCCGGGACGTCCATGGCTGCCGCCATGGCCGCGTCCAGCGGCACCATGCCGGCGCAGAGGCTGGCCGGCGAACAGGCCGAGCCATCCGCGTGCAGCGGGGCATGAACGGCGCCGGCGAAGGTCAGCAGACCCAGCAGCACCCACGCGAGCCGCACGGCAAGGCGCACGCGCGGCATTCTACCGCCCGAATGCGTAGGCTGGGCGCGTGAAGATCGCCCTGCTGGCCAGCGGTTCCGACGGCAATTGCGCCATCGTCAGCGCCGGCCGCGGCGGCGATGCGGTCCAGGTGGCGCTCGATTGCGGCATCCCGCAGCGGCCGGCGCGCGCGCTGGCCGAGCAGGCCGGCCACTCCCTGACCGCCGTGGACGCCGTCCTATGCACCCATCGGCACGCGGATCACTCCACCAACGTGGTGGCGGTCGCGGCGCGCGCCCGCGCCCCACTCCACTCCCATCCGCGCGCCCTCGGCGGCGCGCGGGCCGCCTCGCTCGAAGAAGTGGCGCGCCGCGGCGTGCGCCTTTGCCCGCTCGCCGACGGCGAGGATTTCGCCGTGGGCCCGCTGCGCTGCACGCCGGTGCAGCTGCCCCACGATGCGGAGCCCACCTTCGGTTTCCTCTTCGAGGACGAGGCTGGCGCGCGCGCCGGCTTCTTCACCGACCTCGGTCATCCCGGGCCGCTCGCCGGCGGCAGGCTCGAAGGCCTCGAGACGCTCGTGCTCGAATTCAACCATGATCGCGCGATGCTGCGTGCCGGCCCGTATCCGCCGCTCCTGCAGGCGCGAGTCGGCGGCGAGCTGGGCCACCTCGCCAACGAGCAATCGGAGGAGTGGCTCGCAGCATGGGCGCCGCGCAGTCTGCGCACCCTGGTGCTGGCGCATCTTTCGCGGCGCAACAACACGCCGGAGTTGGCGCTCGCCGCGGCGGCGCGCGGCCTGCGCGGGCGCGGGTTGACGGGCGTGGAGGTGCTGGTGGCGCCGCCGCGCGGCCCGCTGCTCGCGCCTAGCCGAACACGTTGAAGCGCAGGATGTGCCAGAGGGCGGCGACGCCGTCCTTCCAGCCGATCTTCTTGCCGTCGGAATAGTCGCGTCCGAAGTACGAGATCGGCACCTCGTAGACGCGCACGCGCCGGCCGTTCAGGCGCTTGCGCGCGATTTTCGCCGTGATTTCCGGCTCGAAGCCGAAGCGATTCGACCGCAGGTCGATGCCCTGCAAGACCTCGCGCCGGAACACCTTGTAGCAGGTCTCCATGTCCGTCAGGTTCAGATTGGTGAACATGTTCGAGACCCAGGTCAGGAAATTGTTCGCCATCTGGTGCCAATACAGGTGCACGCGCACCATGCGCGAGCCGCGGAAGCGGGAGCCGTAGACGACGTCGGCCAGGCCTTTCTCGATCGGCTCGAGAAGGATGGGGTAGTCGCTCGGGTCGTACTCGAGGTCCGCGTCCTGCACCAGCACCACGTCGCCGGTCGCGTGCTGGAAGCCGGTGCGCAGCGCCGCTCCCTTGCCCTGGTTGACGGAGTGGTAGAGGATCTTCAGGTCCGGATCCTTCTCCAGTTCCTTCAGGATCTCGCGCGTGCCGTCGCGCGAGCAATCGTCCACCAGCACGATTTCCTTGGGATGGGGCGTCGCCCGCACGCGCTGCAGAATGGCGCGCAGGGTTTCCCGCTCGTTGTAGACCGGGATCACGACCGAGAGGCGCAGAACCGGACGGACGGCGGTGGCTTCGGGCAGCATCGTGCTCATGGTAGGAATCCCGCGATTCCGCTGGCGTGCTGGCTGCTAGGATGCTGCCCCAACGATGCGCGACCGGCCTCAAATGTTGCCTGCCGCCGCCCTCGCGGCCGGCCTTCTGTTGCTCCCCGCTTGCGACGGCACCCGCGCCGGGAGCCCGCCGGCCGGCCGCACCCCAACCAGTTTCGACGAGGCGCGCGCCTTCGCCGACCTGCGCTATCTGTGCGAGACCATCGGTCCGCGCCGCATCGCCACCCCCGGCGCAGAAAAGACGCGGGCCTACATCCGCGAGCAGTTGGAGCCCCTCGGTTGGAAGGTGGAGGAGAGCCCCTTCGACGCCGTCGCGCCGGAGGGCGCGCAGCGCAAGGGCACTCTCCAGGGCGTCAACGTGCTGGCCCGGCGCGCCGGCAGCGAGCCCGGCGAGATCTGGCTTGCCGGCCACTACGACACTTACGACAAGCCCGGCTTCGTCGGCGCCAACGACGGCGGCTCCTCCACCGCCCTTCTTCTCGAACTCGGGCGGCAACTCGGCGGCGAGGGCCCGCGCGCGGGAGCCGGCTTGGTGCTCGCCTTCTTCGACGGCGAGGAAAAATTTCCGCCGCTGGCGTGGCACGACGACACCAACTCGACCTTCGGCAGCCGCCACGAGGCGCGACGCATCAAAGAAGCGAAACGCGAGAAGGAGATTCGCGCCTTCCTGCTGTTCGACATGATCGGCGACAAGGAGCTGGGACTCTACTTCGAGTCCTCCACCGACTCTCGCATCCGCCGCATCCTGGAGCAGACGGCCTACGGCCTGGACGACAAGCAGCTCTTCATCGGCTCCATGGAAGTCAAGGACGACCACATGCATTTCCGCAAGTTGAGCATCCCCGTGGCCAACCTGATCGACTTCCGCTTCGGGCCCAACAACGCTTATTGGCACGAGACCAGCGACAACCTCGACAGCGTGTCGGCCGCGAGCCTGGGCCGCGTCGGGCGCCTGGCGCTGGCGGCCCTGCCGGAACTGGAGAAGGCCTTTCCGCCGCGCAAATAGGCCGGCCGCGGCCGGCTAATTGCCGTTCTCGCGTTCGCGCGCCGGCTCCGGCCGCGGCGCCATGCGCGCGCGCGGCGCATCCACGGCGGGCTTGGCCGAGAGATCCAGCGGCGCGCCGAGCTCCTCGGGAATGTCGGCCAATTCGACGCTGACGACCATCGAGACCCCGCGCTTGCGCATGGTCACGCCGAAGAGGCGTTCGCAGCGCGACATCGTGATGCGATTGTGGGTCACCACCAGGAATTGCGTGGTGGCGGTGAAGTCGCGCAGCACGTCGAGGAATTGCTCGACGTTGGCGTCGTCCAGCGCCGCGTCCACCTCGTCCAGCAGGCAGAAGGGCGAGGGCCGCGACCGGAACACCGCCAGCAGCAAGGCCAGCGCCGTCAGCGTGCGCTCGCCGCCGGAGAGGAGGTTGATGGAGCGCAACTCCTTGCCGGGCGGACGCACGCTGATGTCGATGCCCGCCTCGAGCGGGTCCTCGCTCGGGGCGATGTTGAGTTCGGCGCGCCCGCCGCGGAACAAACGGCGGAAGATGTGCTCGAAATGCCCCTGTACCGTGCGGAAGGTCTCGAGGAAGCGCTCCCCGCATTCGCGATCGAGATCCGCCACGGTGCTCTCGAGATTGGCGCGCGCCGCCAGCAGGTCGTCGCGTTCGCGCTCCAGGAACTGGTGCCGCCCCTCGCGCTCCTCGAGCTCCTGCACGGCTTCGAGGTTGACCGCCCCGAGGGACTCGATGCGGCGCTTGAGGTCGGCCAACTCGGCGCGCAAGGCCGGCTCCTCTGCGGCTTCCGGAAGCGGCGCCGCCGGATCCACGGCGAGGGAACGGGCCAGGTCTTCCAATCCCTGGCCGAATTCCTCCATCACGCCGCGGACCAGCTCGGCGCGGACCAGCTCGGAGCGCTGCAACTCGAGCGCCTGGGCCTGGCGCCGGCCGAGCAACTCCTCCAAGCGCCCGCCTTCGCCAGCGAGACGCGCGCGCTCGGCGCTCACGGCCTCGGCCGCCCGCCGGGACTGCGCCGCCGCTTCCTCCGTGCGCTCGGCGAGTTCGGCGCGGCGCTGCAGGAGCCCGTCGCGTTCGGCGCGCGCCGCCTGGGCTTCGCTGCGCAGCCCGGCGAGGGCGCTCATGAGGGCGGCGAGATCCCGTTCGACCCCGCCGCGCTCGGCCGCATGCTGCTCCGCGGCGGCGGCGTGGGCGGCACAGCGCTCACTGGCGTGTGCGTGCTCTTGGCTGGCGCGCTCGACGGCGGCGCGCGCCGCGTGCGACTCGCGCGCAGCGCGGTCATAGTCCTCCTCCGCGAGCGCCGCGCCCGCCTGGTGCGCCTGCAGGGCGGATTCCGCCTGCAGGCGGCGGGCTTCCGCCGCGTCGCGGGCGCCGGCAGCCGCGCCTTCCGCGCTCATGGCCGCAGTCGCGGCAGCCCGCAACTCGGCCTCCTCCGACGCCAAGGCGCGCTCCTCCTGCGCGAAGGCTTCCGCGCGCTTGCGCGCGTTCTCCCGCCGTGCCACGAGGTCGTCGTCCGCAGCCTGCGCCTTCCGGCGCAACTCCTCGGCTGCGGTCAAGTTCTCTTCGGCGGAACGAAGGGCCGCGGCGGCGCGCTGCTCCAACTCCGTGGTGCGGGCCTGCTCCTTGGCGGCGGCTTCGGCCGCGCGCTCGGCGCGCGCTCGGTCGTTGCGGCGCGCCAGCGGTCCGGCGCCGTCCTCCAGCAGGATGCCGCGCCGCGCCCATCCCTGGCCGTGCGCCTCTCCGTCCTGCGACAGGAAAATGGCCTGGGGATGCAATTCGGCGAGGCGCGCGGCCTCGGCAGCGGAGGCCACCAGATAGACCGCGCCGAGGCGCTGGCAAAGCGACTCTGCCTGCGCGGCGGAGCCGCCGAGAACCTCGCGCAGGGCAGTGGCACCCGCCACCGGCGGCTGAGGCTCCGCCGCCGCCACCGGGAACAGGACATCCACCGCGCCGCCCTCGGGCGCGCAGCGACCCGCGTCGGCGCGTCCTGACACCCACATCGCGTGTTGCAGCCGGCCGAGAAGGTTCTCGATCAGGCGAGCCCACGGCGGAGCGATCTCCAGGCCATCGAGGGCCCACGCGGCCCCCGCGCGCGCCTGCACCGCCTGCACGTGCTGCGGCACCGCCGCCGTTTCCTCTTCGACGGCGCGAATCGCCTCCAGGCGGGCACGCGCGGCGGCCGCGCGCTGGCGCGCCTCGGCCGCGGCCTCGCCGCCGCCCGCCAACTCGGCGCGCTGCGCCTCGCGGGCCGCC
>CAZDMB010000064.1:0-12388 GCA_964506175.1 uncultured Planctomycetales bacterium
CCGCCGCGAACGCCGCGCGGCTCGCCCTGCTGCTCAATCGCGTGGATCTGCACCTCGCCCTCGGCGGAGGTTTCGCCGCTCCCGCCGCGCCATGAAGCTTTCGCTCAAACTCGTTCTTCCGCTGCTGCTCGTGGCGCTCGGCGTGGCCGGGCGCTCCTGGTTGCTGGCGACCGGCCCGCAGCCGCCGGAAGCCGTCGCGCCGCACGCGGTGCCGCTGGTCCAGACGGCGCGCGTCCACTTGGCGGCGCGCCAGCTGGACGTGGGCGCTCTCGGCAGCGTCCGTCCCCAGCGCGAGCTGACGCTCGCGGCGGAGGTTGGCGGGCGCATCCTGTGGCTCTCGCCCGCGCTGGATCTCGGCGGCACCTTCGCGGCCGGCGAGGAACTGGCGCGCATCGATCCCACCGACGCCGAGCAACGCCTCGCCGCCGCCCGTGCGGAAACGGCGCGCGCCGCCGCCGCGCTGCAGATGGAGGAGGCGGCCGCCGCGAGCGCGCGCGCAGACTGGGCCGAACTCGGCGTCGGCACGGCGAGCGCCCTGGCGCGTCGCGAGCCGCAGGTGGCGCTCGCGCGCGCCGCCGCGCTGGCGGCGGAGGCGGCGGAGGCGGCGGCCGCGACCGCGCGCGCGCGCTGCTCCTTGCAAGCGCCGATCGCGGGCCGCACGGCGGCGCGCATGGTGGAGGCCGGCGCCGTGATCGCTCCGGGAGCGCCGCTCGCACGCCTGCAGTCGGCGCGCGAGTACGAGGCGCGGCTGCCGCTTGCGCTTGCCGACTTCGACGCCCTCGGCATGGGACCGGAAGGTCCGGCGGCGCCGCTGCCGGTCGAACTGCGCGCGCAGTTCGGCGGCGCCGAGATCGCGTGGTCGGCGCAACTCGTGGCGCTCGAGCCCAGCCTGGATCCGCGCGACCGCACCGCTTGGGTCCTGGCGCGGCTGACGCTCGCGCCCGGCGAGCCGGCGCCGCCTGCAGGCCTGTTCGTCGCGGCGCGCATTCTCGGGCGCGTCGTCGAAGGCGTCGCCGTGCTGCCGCGCGCAGCCTTGCGCGGCGAAGGCGAAGTGCTGGTGGTGGACGCGGAACAGCGCCTGCGCCGGCGCGACGTCGGCGTGGTGCAACGGCTGGCGGACGAAGTGGTGGTGCGCGGCCTGGCCGAAGGCGAGCGCGTATGCGTCGTGCCGCCGGCGATCGTGGTCGAGGGCATGAGCGTCGACGTGGCGGAGTCGCGCTGACGCGATGCGCAAGGCCACTGCCTGGTTCGTCGCCAATCCGGTCGCCGCGAACCTGCTGATGCTCTTCTTCGTGGCCGCCGGGCTGCTGTCGCTCGGCCGGCTGGAGCGCGAGGTTCTGCCCACGGCGCAAGCGCAGGCGGCCTCGATCGTGGTGGTCTATCCGGGCGCCGGCCCGCAAGAAGTGGAGGAAGGCGTCTGCGCCCGCATCGAGGAGGCCGTCCAGGGAGTGAAGGGCGTCGAGCGCGTGCGCTCCACGGCGCGGGAGAACGCCGGCGTGGTGCTGGTCGAGTTCTTCGACGGCGTCGACCGTCAGCGCATGCTGGACGACCTGAAGGCGGAGATCGACCGCCTCGACACCTTGCCGGACGAGGCCGAGGAGCCGGTGGTGTCCCTGCTCGAGATCGACAACCGCGTGCTGTCCGTCGTCGTCGCCGGCGCGGCCGCGCGCGCCGACCTGCAGCGCGCCGCCGAACTGGTGGAAGACGCCCTGCTCGCGCAGCCTGAGATCTCGCTCGTGCGCGTGGCCAACGAGCCGGCGCCGGAGATCTGGATCGAGCTCGACGAAGCGGCGCTGCAGGCGCACGGCCTCAGCCTGGCCGAGGTCGCGGCGGCGGTGCAGCGCGCGTCGCTCGATCTTCCGGGCGGCACGGTGCGCGCCGCGGGGGGGCATCTGCTCGTGCGCACCAAGGGCCAGGCCGCCGATGCCGCCGCGTTCGCCGAGCTGACCCTGCGCGCTCGCGCGGACGGTTCGCGCCTGCGCCTGGGCGACGTCGCGCGCGTGCGCGAGGCCTTCGCCGAGACCGATCAGCAGTCGCGCTTCGACGGACAGCCGGCGGTGGTGCTGGACGTGTTTCGCGCCGCCGGCCAGGACGCCTTGCGCATGAAGGACGACGTGCAGCGCGCGCTCGTCGCGGTGCGCGGCCGTCTGCCGGAGGGCTTGGTGACGGAAGTCGCCGCCGACGACACCCGCATCCTCCGCGATCGCCTCGGTCTCATGCTGCGCAACGGACGCACGAGTCTGGCGCTGGTGCTGATCGCGTTGGCCTTGTTCATGCGCCTGCGTCTCGCCTTCTGGGTCACGGCGGGCGTGCCGGTGTCGGTGCTCGGTGCGATCGCGCTGATGCCTTTCCTCGGCGCCTCCATCAACCTGATCTCCCTGTTCGCGTTCATTCTCGTGCTCGGCATCGTGGTGGACGACGCGATCGTCGTGACGGAGAACATCCACGCGCTGCGCCGGCGCGGCCTGCCGCCACTGGAGGCGGCGGTGCGCGGCGTGCAGGAAGTCGCCGTGCCGGTGCTGTTCTCGGTGCTCACCACCATGGCGGCCTTCCTGCCGATGCTGTTCATGCCCGGCACCATGGGGCAGTACGCCCGCAACATCCCGCTGATCGTGGTGGCGGCGCTCGCCTTCTCCGTCCTCGAGTCGCTGTTCGTGCTGCCTTCGCACCTGCGGCACTTGCCGGACGAAGGCAAGCGGACGGCGGGTCCGTGGGCGCGCGTGCAGGGTTTCTGCAACGGCGCGCTGCAGGCCTTCGTCACGCGCGTCTATCAGCCCGTGCTGGCCCGCGCGCTGGCCTGGCGCTGGGCCACGATCGCCGCCGGCGTCGCCCTGCTGCTGCTGACGCTGGGCTACGCCGGCAGCGGCCGCATCCGCTTCAACTTCTTCCCGAGCATCGAGTCCGACTGGCTGATGGCGGAGATCGCGATGCCCATCGGCACTCCGCCGGAGCAGACCGCCGCCGCCGCGGCGCGCTTCGAGGAGGCGGCGCGCGCGCTGCAGCAGGAGTTGCAGGACGACGCCGGAGGACCCGCGATCTTGCACGTGCGCTCCTCGCTCGGGGCGCAGCCGGTGCGCGAAGTCATGAGCACGATGGGCGGCAACGCCGCGCCCGGGCCGGCGGAGTCCGGCGGCCACCTCGCCGAGGTCTGGCTCGAGCTCGCCTCGGCGGAGCGGCGCTCGCTGAAGGCAGTCACCATCGCCGAGCGTTGGCGCCAAGCCGCCGGCCCCATCGCGGGCGCGGAAGAGGTGACCGTCGTCGCCGACCTGCTGACGAGCGACGGCGACGTCAACATCCAGCTGTACGGCGCCGACCTGGAGGTTCTGGCCGCCGCCGCCGAGGAACTGCGCGAGACCGCGCTGGGCGTCCACGGCGTGACCTCGGCGCGCACCACGCACCGAGCCGGCAAGCCGGAGCTCCGTCTCAGCCTGACGCGGGCCGGCGAGGCGCTGGGCTTCAGCCTGGCGGATTTGGCATGGCAGGCGCGACAATCCCTCCACGGCATCGAAGTGGAGGAGTTCCAGCGCGGACGCGACACGGTGGAGGTGCGCGTCCTGATGCGCGCGGAAGATCGCGCGCGCCTGGCCGCGCTCGAGCAGATGCGCCTGCGGGCCCCGGACGGGCGCGAAGTCCCCTTCTCCGCCGCGGCGCGCGCGGAGTTGGTCCCGGGCGCGGCCCAGATCCAGCGCCAGGACCGCCAGCGCGTCGTCAGCATGCTGGCGACGGTGGACAAGTCGCGCACCACCGCCGACACCGTGCAGCGCGAGTTGGAGGAAGGCGCGCTCGCCGGCCTGGTCCAGCGTCATCCGGGCCTGGCCTGGCGCCTCGAAGGGCAGCAGCGCGAGCAGGCGGAGTTCCTCGGGACCTTGATGAAAATATTCCTGGTGGCGCTCCTCGCCATCTACGTGCTGCTCGCCATCCCGCTCGGCTCCTATCTGCAGCCGCTCGTGATCATGAGCGCCATTCCCTTCGGCCTGATCGGCGCGGTCGGCGGCCACGTGCTGCTGGGCCTGGACCTCACCATGTTCTCGCTGATCGGAGTCATCGCCTTGAGCGGCATCGCCGTGAACGATTCCCTCGTGATGCTGGACACGGTCAATCGCACGCGCGCGGCGGGCGGGAGCCTGGAGGAGGCGGTGTCCAGCGCCGGGCCGCGCCGCTTCAAAGCAATCTTTCTCACCACTCTCACCACCGCCGCGGGCCTCGCGCCGCTGGTGTTCGAGAAGAGCCTGCAGGCGCAATTCCTCATCCCGATGGCGGTCTCCGTGGCCTTCGGCGTGGTCTTCGCCACCTTGGTCACCTTGCTGATCGTGCCCGCCTTGCTCCTGGCGCAGCAGGACCTGGTGCAGGCGAGCACACGCTGGTGGCGTCGCCGGCGCGGGGAGCGGGCATGAGCGGCGTCCTCACGCCGCAGGAGTTGCGGAGTTGGCTGCAGGAGGGGCGGCCCATGCGGCTGGTGGACGTGCGCGAAGCCTCCGAGTGGCAGTTGGTGCGCCTGCCGCAAGCGCAGTGGCGCCCGCTGTCGACGCTCCCCTCCTGGATCGAGGAGCTCGCGGCGGAGACCACCGTGCCCGTCGTGGTCTACTGCCACCACGGCGTGCGCAGCGCGCGCGTTTGCGGCCTGCTCCGGACCCAGGGCGCGCGCGAAGTCTTCAACCTTGAGGGCGGCATCGAGCGTTGGGCGCGGGAGATCGAGCCCGGGATGAAGCGTTACTAACAATCATTAATGCTTGTATTCAGCCAGTCTCTGCGCGACACCAACTTCCTAACCTGTCCCGGAATTCTGGCGAATTCTTGGCACTTGAGTGGACACGGCGCCATCCATGGGGTAGAAAAGATGTGACCCTAGCGTTGCGAAATCCCCTGGGCGCGCGGGTCACGTCCCCCATCCGGGGACTTTCATTCCCCCTAGAACCCAAGGCTTCAGGAGAAAACTGAATGTTCCGTAGCTTCATCACCATCGCAGCGGTCGCCGGCCTCGTCGCCGGTGCCTCTGCCCAGCAGCAAATGCCTGCTGGTAGCCTGCAAAAAGTCACGAACCTCAAATACGGTTCGTACAACTTCCAGACGGGCTTCTCTGTCAACAACGGTGGCAACCGCGCCCTCGGCCCGGACACCCTCTTCGATTCCATCGCCTGCCCTGCCTATTACTACGGCATCAGCGGCCTTGGTACCGGCCTCTACAAGCAAGAGTGGCTGGATGAAGGCGGTCTCGCCACGCGTGGCAACAGCGGCACTGAGCAGATCAACGGCATGTCGTGGGAGTACTGCGACCTCGGCTACGTTGGCTACTTCGACGCCGTCGTCAGCATCTACGACAACGACACCCCGTTCGCCGGTCCCACCCAGTGGATCCCGGGCACCCCGTCCTTCGCTGACTGCCTCTACCTGGTCGGCGGTCTCCCGGACGGCGGTTGCTGGAACGTGACGATCGACCTGTCCTGCGGCTTCGAGTGCACCGTTCCGCAAACGGGCGCTCCGGGCGCGGCGTACATCGGCTGGTCGGTGGTCCCGTACTCCGCGCAGTTCTTCAGCGGCCCGATCCTGGGCGTTCAGACCTGCACGGGCTACGGCACGGAAGACCTGTTCGAGTACCGTGACTGGAACGGCGCGTTCGTCGGCACGACCTACACCTACGTCGGCACCTTCTGGTTCGGCGGCGGCACCAAGGCTCGCGCTGACTTCCGCACGTCCTTCTACGGCTCGCCGGAAGACTGCAACAACGTCTACGGTAGCGGCTCGAACGACACGCTGTGCCTCCAGTCGAACAACAACCCCGAGCCGGCCACGGCTTGGAGCCTGACCCTGGACGGCGCTGACGCCGCCTCGCGCTCCTACCTGTTGCTGATCTCGCTCGGCGGCCCGCAGAACGCGGCCTCGTCGAACGGCTTCGGCACCTGGACGCGTCAAGTCACGCTGAGCCCGGTTGTGATCTCTCCCTTCACGGCGACCGGCCCGACGATCGGCCTCGGTCTGGCCATCCCGGGTAGCGCCCCGTCGAACGCCCACGCCACGGCGCAAGTCGTGGAGCTGACTGGCCCGGCCAGCCCGGCGAACGTGTCTCAGGCCTCGAACGGCCTCGACTTCTACCTGTAGTAGATCGTCGAGTTCGGACTACGGTCTGACTCAGCACCCCGCAGCGCAAGCTGCGGGGTGCTTCGTTTTGGGTCCCGCTAGAATCGCGCCATGGGAGCGGAAGGCGAGTCCCTGGTCGAGAAGCGCCTGCGCTTCCTGGAGCGCCATCGCGAGCGCATGATCGCCGCCGGCGCCCTGCCGACGGGTCCGCCGCTCGGCAGCGGCCCCGCCAACCGGCATGGCATGCCCCAGGTGCCGATCGGGCAGCGCGCCGTGCCCCAGTGGCCGGTGCTGGATCTGGGCGTGCAGCCGGAGATCCGCCCGGAGGACTGGCGCCTCGAGATCACGGGCTTGTGCGAGCAACCCGTCACGCTGGACTGGGAGGCCTTCCGCGCGCTGCCGCAAGTCGACAGCGTGAGTGACTTCCACTGCGTCACCACCTGGAGCAAGCTCGACAACCGCTGGCAGGGCGTGGCCTTCCGCGAACTCGCCGCGCGTGTCCGCCCGCTCGAGGAAGCCAAGTTCCTCCTCTGCACCGGAGCGGACCGCGAGCCGAAGAGCGGCGAGGCCTACACCACCAATCTCCCCCTCTTGGACGCCCTCCAACCCGACGTCCTGCTGGTGCACACCTGGGACGGCCTGCCGCTGCCGCGCGAGCACGGCGGCCCCGTGCGCATGATCACGCCGCGCCTCTACGCGTGGAAGGGCGCCAAGTGGATCACGCGCATCGAGTTCCTCGCGGAGGACGCGCCCGGATTCTGGGAGCGGCGCGGCTATTCCAACTCCGGCGACCCCTGGCGCAATGATCGCTATCAGATCTAGCGCCGCGCTCGCCGGCTGGCTCCTGTTCGGGCTTGCCGCGCTGCTCTTGGGCGCGGCCACCGCGCCGGGCCCGCGGCAAGATCCCGCGGATCAGGCCTGGCCGGATCTCTCCGGGGAGGAGGCCACGGTGTTGAGAGCAGAGTGGCGGCACTTCGGCGACACCGCCACGCCGGAGTGGCCCGAAGCGCCGCCGCAACCGGAAGCGCCGTGGCTGGAGCTCGCCTTCGACGGCGCGGCCTGCGCCACGGAGCGCGCCTTGGAAATTCAGGCTCAGCACCTGGACGAGCCGTGGAGCATCACCTTGAACGGGGTGGCTCTCGGACTCCTGCGGCCGGGAGAGGCGCGCCTCATCCTGCCGGTGCCCGGCGGCACGCTCCGTGACGGCGCCAATCAACTCGTGGTGCGGCCGCCGCGCGTCGGCGACGACGTCACTTTGGCGGGAATCCGACTCTTCACCCGCGGTTATCGCGAGATTCTCGGCATCCGTCCCGTGCGCATCCAGGTGCAAGACGCGGCCACCGGGCGCGGCCTGCCGGCGCGCTTGGCCGTCCAGACCCTGGCGGGCGGACGCGCGCGCCTGCATTACCCCGGCGCCCAGGGCTTCCCGACGCGCATGGGCGTGCAGTACACCGGCGCCGGCGGCGACGCCCTGCTGGAGCTCGCTCCCGGAAAATATCGCGTCTGGGCCATGCATGGCATGGAATGGGGCGTGGCGCGCGCGGACTTGGACCTCGGCTCCGAGAACGCTGCGCCGCTCGTGCTGCGACTGGCGCGCGAGGTGGACACGCGCGGGTGGCTTGCCGTGGACACCCACGTCCACACCTACACCTTCAGCGGCCACGGCGACGCGAGTTTGCAGGAGCGCATCCTGACGCTCGCGGGCGAGGGCGTGGAGGTCGCGATCGCGACCGACCACAACCATCAGACGGATTACGCGCCGGCGCAGGCGGCCGCCGGCCTGCAAGGCGCCTACCTCTCCATCACCGGCAACGAAGTCACGACCGAGATCGGTCACTTCAACGCATTTCCTCTGCCCGCGGAGGGTCCGCTGCCGGACCACCGGCTGCGCGACTGGAGCGCCCTGGCGGGCAGCGTCCGTCGTTGCGGCGCGCAAGTCGTCATTCTGAATCACCCGCGCTGGCCGCGGCCGGAGGAGGGCCCTTTCGGCGTCGAGCAACTCGATCGCGCCACGGGCGACTTCGGCAGCGGCCTCGTCTTGCCGGTGGACGCCATCGAAATCTTCAACTCTGGCGATGCGCCCGAGCGCTGGGAGATGCTGCTCGAGGACTGGTTCGCCCTGCTGAACGCCGGCTCCACGGTCACAGGCGTCGCCTCCTCGGACTCCCACACCGTCGGCGACATGGTGGGACAGGGCCGCACCTACGTGCAGGCCGCCAGCGATGACCCGGAGGGCGTCACCGCCGACGCGATCGCCGCCAGTTTCCGCGCGGGCACGACCAGCATGAGCCAGGGCCTGTTCGCTGCCGTGCGCGTGCAGGGCCAAGGCCCCGGCGCGCGCGTGCAGCCGGAGCAGGGCGAACTGCACGTGGAGTTGCGCGTGGCGGGCGCCTCCTGGGCGCGGGCCACGCGCGCAGACGTCTTTCTGAACGGCCGGCGCGTGGCCGGCGCCGCCTTGCGCGAAGGCGGCGCGCCATTCTCGCGCACCTTGAACTTCACCGTGCCGGCGCCGCCGCACGACGCCTGGCTCGTCTGCCTGGCGCAGGGACCGCCGCCGGAGGGCGGCTGGTGGGCCACGCGCCAGACGCATCTCGCCGCGCTCACCAACCCCGTGTGGGTGGATGGCGACCGCGACGGCTCCTGGTCCAGTCCGCGCGCCACCGCGCAAGCCCTGCTGGACGCGGCCGGCGGGAACGCCGACGCCGTGGCGGCCGCCCTCGCGCCCTGCGACGCCGCCGTGCGCGCGCAGGCGGCTGTGCTGCAGGCGCGCGCGCAGCGAGAATGAAGACGCCATGAGTCCGCCCCGCACGCTGCCCGGGCAGGCCCTCGCCTTCGCCGCCGCGGCGCTCGCCCTGAGCTTCGCCGTCAATGCCGCCCATCCGGACGGCATCGAGCTCGGCCGCGACTACTTCGCCGCGCCGCAGCACGAGTTTCAGGTGGTGGCGCCGGCCGACGTCCGCGCCTGGGCAGAACTGCTGGAGGAGCCGGAAGGCGACGTCGTGTTCCTGGACGCGCGTCGTCGCTCCCAGTACGAGCGCGGCCACATTCCCGGCGCCTGGAGCCTCCCGCGCAATGACGAACAGGCTCTGGCCGCGGTTCTTCCTGCGGTGCGCAATGCCGCGGTCGTCGTGATCTACTGCCACGGCGGCAACTGCGAGGACTCCATCTTCACGGCCGAGGACCTCGTCTATCGCCAGGGCATCGACCCGGTCGTCGTCTGGATCGACGAAGGCGGGTGGGAAGCCTGGGTGAAGGCGGGCGGCCCGCAGAAAAAGGGCGACGAGCGATGAGCGCGCGCCCCACTTCCTGGCGTCTGCCGCGCGCCGCGCTGCTGGCCGCCCTCGGCGCCGTCTTCGCCTGGTACGGCTGGCTGAAGATCAGCGACCCGTACGGCTATCTCAAGGCGGTGCACGAATACGGCATCCTCGGCGGGCGGGCGCTGCTCGGCGTGCGTCTCGAGAACCTCGCCGCGGCCGGCGTGCCGGTGCTGGAGATCGTCGGCGGCATCTGCCTGGCCACCGGCCTCTGGCGCCGCGGCGCGGCGGCCTGGCTCGCGCTCTTCCTGCTCGCCTTCACGCTCGCCGTGGCGTGGAAGGCGACGGACCCCGAGATCGCCGCGGCGCAGAGCAATTATTTCCTGCGCGAGTTCGATTGCGGTTGCGGCACGGGCGTGGTCGTGGTGTGGGAGAAGCTGGTGATGAACTTGGTGCTGCTGCTGGCCCTGGTGCAGCTCGGCCTGCGCCGGCCGCGGCCCGCGGCGTGACGCCCGCCCTGCAGGACGAGATCCGCGCAGCCGACGGCACCCGCCTCCTGCGTCGTCGCTGGCTGCCGCCCTCCGGCGCTCCGCCGCGCGTCCGCCTTCTGCTGGTGCACGGCTTGGGCGAGCATCTGGGCCGCTACGAAGAAACGGGCGCCGCGCTCGCGATGCGCGGCATCGCCTGCGTCGGGGTGGATCTGCGCGGCTGCGGCCGCTCCGCCGGCGCTCGGGGCTCGCTGCGGCGCTGGCTGGATTACCACGCCGACCTCGACGCCGCCGCGCCGGCGCCGCCCTGCGCCGTGCTGGCCCACTCGATGGGCGGGCTCGTCGCGCTCGACTGGCTGCGCGCCCGCGCGGCGGGCGCCGGCGCCGGGCCGCCGCCGACGGCGCTGATCCTCTCCGGGCCGTTGCTGGATCCAGCCGTGCCGGTGCCGCTCTGGAAGAGGGTCGCGGCCAACGCCTTGGCGCGCCTCTGGCCGCACCTGCGGCTGCCGACGGGCATTCCGCTCGCCGACTTGTGCACCGATCCCGCCGCAGTCGCGGCCTTCGAGCGCGATCCGCTGCGCGACTCCTGCTCCACGCCGCGATGGTACGTCGAGATGCGCCGGGCGCGCGAGCGCGTGCTCGCCGCCCTGCCGACGCTGCGCGTTCCGGTCCAGTTCCACCTGGCGGGCGAGGAACGCATCGTGAGCGGAGCGGCCATCGAGCGCGCTTGCGCGGCCTGGGGCGGGCCCTGCGCGCTCGTGCGCTGGCCGCGCGGCCGCCACGAGATTCTCCAAGAACCGTTTCGCGCCGCCGTATGGGAGAGCATGGCGGACTTCATCCTGGCGCGGACCCCGTGCTAGCCTGGGAGCGGGCGTGACGAGTTCCGTTCCCTTCGCCGCCTTCGCGCTGCTGCTGCTCGCCCTCGGCGCGCCGCCCGCCGCGGCAGGCGAGAAGATCCGCGAGTACTACCCGGACGGCGCGCTGAAGGCGGAGTACGTCGTGGATGTGCAAGGACGCAAGAACGGGCTCTACCGCGAGTTCCATCACGACGGCAAGAACAAGGTCCGGGTGATCTTCAAGACCGATGCCATGGACGGCCCCTATGAGTCCTGGCATCCGAATGGAAAACCATTCATCACTTGCCGCTACCAGGAGGGGGTGGCCGTCGGCGCGTGGAAGGAAGCGCGCGAGGACGGGTCGCTCGCGCTGAGCTGCAGCTACAAGGACGGCAAGCTCGACGGCGTCTGGCGGCGCTTCGACGAAGCCGGACGCCTGCAGGAAGAATGCGCCTACCGCGCCGGACGCCGCCATGGCCAGCGCCGCCTCCTCCAGGGCGGCGAGGTCTTGAGCGAGCAAGAGTGGCAGGATGACCTGCTGGTCGGCTTGTTCGGCTCGCGCCTGCTCTACGCCACCACGCTGGACGACGTCCGCCGCACCCTTGCCGGGCTGCTGGCCGATCCGGCGCTGGCGGAACTGGCGCGCCTCGCGCGCGAATCCGGCGATCCGCAGCGCGCCCTGGCGGCGCAGCGCGCCGAGGCGCTGGCCCGGCTGCGCGGCTACCGCTACCTCGCCGGAGTGCCGTGGCGGGACGTGGCGGCCGAGGCGGCGGCCGAAGAGCGCGCCTCCCTGGCGGCGGAACTCGCGGCCGCCGTCGGCACGACCAACTACGCGCCGGAGAATCCGGGCTGGGAAGAGGCGCGCTTCACCCGCGCGCGCGAGGCCTTGCAGCGCTGCAATCTGGCGCAGGGCTGGACCCTGCCCGACGCCATCGGCGCCTGGATGCATCCGGACGATCCCGCCCTGTTTCCGAAATTGACGGCGCGGCGCCTCTGCCTGGAGCCGCGCATGGCGCGCCTCGGCCTGGGCCGGAGCGGGACCTTCAGCGCGCTGTGGACGGGCGACGCCAGCGGCCCGGTGTGGCGCGAAACCGCCTCGTTCTATCCCGCGCGCGGCTGGATGCCGGTGGAATGGTTCGATCGCGCGACCCCCTGGTCCGTCCGCCTCAATCTGGCCGACTGGCGCATGCCGGACGAAGAGCAAGTGCGCGTGACGGTGCGGGCGCTGGACGAGAACTACGTGCGCCACGGCGAGCCCTTCGCCCTGGAGTATTTTCGCTGCGAGCGCGAAACGATCATCTTCCGCCCGCAAGCCTCGGCGCTGCCGAACTTCCTCTATTGGGTCGAGGTCGCCGGCCTGGAACGCGCCGACGGCACGCCCTGCCCTTTGGCCTGGCTGGTGCACTTCGTCAGCGCGGCGCCCGAGGCCGCCGCGGACGGCGCGGACCCCGACACCTCTCGCTAATCGCCGGCGCGCTCGAGGTCCAACTCGAGGACCGACCAGCCGTCGAGTTCGAAGTGCTCGACGAACAGTTCGAGGCCCGCGGGATCCGTCGCGGCGGCGGCGCTCACCCTGAACTCGCCCGCGTTCTCGGTGGGTCCGTGCCAGGTCCAATTGTCGATCACGGGCTCCGGCTGCGTGCTGACGCGCACGCGCACGCCGTCGTCGGAGAGCGTGCGCACCCGCCATTGGCCGGCCGGCAGCTGCATGGGGGTGCGCGCCACGGTGCCGAAG
>CAZDMB010000065.1:0-9513 GCA_964506175.1 uncultured Planctomycetales bacterium
TTCCAGCGGCCGTGCTCGCGCAGCCACAGGCGGATGAAGCGCGCCACCGCGCGCGCGTCCTGCTGCACGCCGTAGAAATCCGCGGGCTTGCTGTCGCCGCGCAACTCGCTGAAGCCGGTGCCGACCGGGTCGATGAAGACGAGGTCGGAGACGTCGAGGAAGGCGCCGGGATTCGGCGCCAGGCGGTAGGGCGGGCCGCCGTCGTCGCGCGCGTCGCTCGGCACGTCCACGCGCAGCGGACCGAAGGCCCCCATGTGCAGCCACACCGAAGCGGAGCCCGGGCCGCCGTTCCACAGGAAGGTGACCGGGCGCGCGGCCGCGTCCGCCTCGCCGTTCTTGAGATAGGAAGTCGAGAAGATGACGGCTTGGGGCTTGCCGTCCTTGTCGGCGAGCAGCGTCTCCGCCGCGACCGCGGTGTACTCCACCTTCACGCCGTTGAAAGTGCCGCTGTGCTGACTGGTGAACACCTTGGGCTCCGCCGGCGCGGCCGCGGCGGCGGCAGCCCCGGGAGCCGGCGGCGCCGGCATCTCCTGGGCGGCGGCGGGGAGAACGACGGCGGCGGCGAAGACGCCGACGAGAAGAACACGGATGGATGCGCGCATCGTCAGGCGGGCCTCTCCAAGGGTTGGGCGGTGTTCGGTCCGCCGTGGAGAAAGACGTCGAACTGCGCCACCCTCGGGAGCTCGGCTGCGGCGGGCGGTGCGAGTCACCGCATCAGACTAGCGCCCGCAGGGTGGGCGGGTCTCCAGGTGATAGGGCACGCTGATCACCACCGTCCTGCGCGCGAACAGCAGCGCACCCTTGATCAACAGCGCGCTTTGATTGTGGAGCAGATGATGCCACCAGCGCGTCGGCACGAATTCGGGAAGAACCACTGTGATGGTGGCCTCCGGATGGTCGGCCTGCAGTTCGCGAAGGTGGGCCAGCAGGGGTTGCAGCAAGGAGCGGTATGGGGACTCCAACCGCACCAGAGGCACCCCCCGGCCCCACTTCTCCCAGGCCAGGCGGATGGCGCCGTACCCGCTGCCGCCCACGTCCACGTAGAGCGCGCGCGTCTCGCCCCCCAGCGAGCGCGCGTAGTCCACGGCCTGCAGCACGGCGCGATTCACGCCGCCCACCGGCACCAGGACAAGGCTGCCGCGCGACGGTGGAGACGGCGCTGGGCCGTCGGGAGCAAGTTGGCGCTCGACGTCCAGGTAGTGGCGGCGCACCGCCTGAAAGGCCAACACCATCAGCGGAATCAGGAGAAGAATGATCCAAGCTCCGGCGAGGAACTTGGCGCTCGCGACGACGACCAACACCACTGCCGTGCACGCACAGCCGACGAAATTCAGCAGCGCGGAGGTCTGCCAGCCGGAAGCGCGCTCGCGCCGAGCCTTGCGCACCATGCCCGCCTGCGAGAGCGTGAATGACACGAAGACGCCCACCATGTACAAGGGCAGCAGCGCGTGCGTGTCGCCGCCGAAGGCCACCAACAGCGCGCCGGCGCAGAGCGCCAGCGCGACGATGCCGTTGGAGAAGGCGAGGCGGTCGCCCTGGTTGGCGAGCAGCCGCGGCAGATAGCCGTCGCGGGCGATGATCGACGCGAGGCGCGGGAAGCCGGCATAGGCGGTGTTCGCGGCCAGGAAGAGAATCAGCATCGTGCCGGCTTGCACGGCGTAGTAGCCGATGCCGCGGCCGTCAAAAACAGTGCGCGCAAGCTGGGAGATCAGCGTTTCTTGCTCGCTGACGCCAGCGCCGGTGTGGGTTGCCAGGATGGTGATGCCCACGAAGAGCGTCGTGGAGATGGCCGCCATGATCAGCAGAGTGGCGACGGCGTTGCGCGCCTCGGGCGGGCGGAAGGCCGGCACGCCGTTGGAGACCGCCTCGACGCCGGTCATCGCCGTACAGCCGCTGGCGAAGGCGCGCGCCAGCAGGATGAGAGTCAGGGGCGTTGCGAGATCGCCCGCCACCGGCGGCTCGGCGGCCTGCGGAAGCGTGCCGTTCCAGGCGCGCCAGCAGCCCATGGCCAGCAGCGCGAAAAGAGCTGCGATGAAGGAGTACGTGGGGATGGAGAACAGCCGGCCGGATTCGCGAACGCCACGCAGGTTCGCAATGGTCAGGAGCAGGAGAATGGCAAGCGCGATCGCGACGCGATGCGCGTGCAGCGCCGGAAAGGCCGATGTCAGCGCCGCCACTCCCGCCGCGATACTGACGGCGACCGTCAGCACGTAGTCGATCAGCAGCGAGGCGGCGGCGACCAGGCCGGGCCGCGTACCGAGATTCTCACGCGCCACCACGTAGGCGCCGCCGCCCTGAGGGTAGGCCAGGATCGTCTGTCGATAGGAGAGCACGACAACGATCAGCAGCGCGGCCACCACGCCGCCGATCGGCGTCAGCCACGCCAGCGCGCCGGGGCCGGCCAGAATCAAGACTCGAAGGATCTCTTCGGTCGCGTAAGCGACGGACGAGAGCGCGTCCGAGGACAGCACCGCGAGGCCGGTCACTTTGGTGAGCCGCTCCTCGTGGGCGAGATGGGAGGGAATCGGCGCGCCGAGCAGCCGTTGCTTCAGCGCGCCAAAGGCGAACCCCTTCGGCTTCATGGATCACTCCGATCGCCTGCGAGGTTAGCTGTCGGGCTTGGAGTCAGAGTCTCCTACCAGGCGGCCGCCTGGATGCGCCCCGGATGCGCGAGTTGCGCGGTTGGGTCCCCCGCTCCGCTGCCGTGCAGCAGATTCAGCGGGGGACGATGATAATCGTCGACCACAAACGCGCAAGTGGAATGGAGCGGGCGACGGGACTCGAACCCGCGACATTCAGCTTGGGAAGCTGACACTCTACCAACTGAGTTACGCCCGCCTGCGGCCGGAACGGGCGGACAGTCTAGCCCGGCCGCTTCGCGCCGCAATCGGCAGCGGAGCGCGGCGCTCCGGCGGGTATCCCACGCGGCCCTGGCCCAGAACGCGGACCTCCTGCGGAAACTCTACGCCGAGTTCGCGGGATTCGGCGTCCACCCGCAGAGCTACGTCGAGGGCGGCGAGGTGGTGCTGGTGCCGGGGCGCTACCGCGGCAAACTGCGCGCCAGCGGCCGGCCGCTCGACGCGCGATTCGCGCACGTCTGGACGCTGCGCGGCGGCAAGGCGGTCCGCTTCCAGCAGTGCACCGACACGCAGCAGTGGACGGCGGCGAAGGGCGGCTGATCCCGGAACGGCGGCCCGCGTGACGTCCGGCCGCGTAGGCTGTCCGGGACGTGCTCGCGTTCTTCCTGCCGCTCCTTCTGGCGCAAGGCGCCGATCCGGACGCGGTGTTGCGCGAGCGCGCCGCGCTCTGCGGAAGCGAGGTGCGCTGGGCCGCCGACTGGGAAACAGCCGCTGCGCGCGCGCGCGCCGAGCGCAAACTGGTCGTGGTCGCGTTTCAGAATTACCCGGGGTTCGAGATCGACGACTTGCCCTCCATCGGTCCCTTCATGGACCCGGACATCGTGGCGCTCACCAATGCACGTTTCGTGCCCTTGCGTTTTCGCCTCGGCATGGCGGCGCCCTTCACCGACCCGGCGGTCTACGGCACCAGCCCCACCTCGTTCGGCGTCGCCCTGATGCTGGCAACGCCGGACGGCGCCATCGTGCGCGAGACCTTCTCCCTCGACTCCGCTGTCGTCCTCGAATTCTTGCGCGGCGGCTTGCGCGGCCACGCCGGCCTCGCCGGCCCGCCGCCGCTGGAGAACCCGCCGACCGGCTCGGCGGCGGAGCGCGCTCTGGCCGAGGGCGCCTGGATGCTGGTCTGCGGCGAACTCGAGGCGGCGGAGCGCCTGCTCGCGGACTGTGAAAGGCTCGGCGGCGCGCCGCGCCTGCCGCTGGTGCAGTCGGAGGATCTGCGCCTGCGCCGCGACCTGCGCGGCGCGTTGGCAACGCTGACGCAGGCGACGATCGCGCCGCAGCTCGCCGAAGAGGCGGCCGAGTCCGCCGCCTGGCTGTACACGGCGCTCGGCGAGCTGGACGCGGCGCAGGCCAGCCTCGATCTGCCGGCCGCGGATTCGCCCCGCCGCCGCTTTTTGCGCGCCACGCTGATGCTCGGACGCGGCGAGAGAGCGGCTGGCGGCGCCGCGCTGCGCGCGCTCGCGCTCGAGGAGCCGCCGACGCGCTGGTCGTGGTACGCCGCCGCCGCGGTGCGCAGTCCCGCCTTCGCGCTGCAAGAGGAATGGAATTTCGCGCCACCATCCGCCGAACTCATCGCGGAAGCCTTGCCGCTGACGCGCGGTCCCTTGCCGGCGGGCGAGGCGACGCGCGCGCGCCGCGAAGGCGTGGAGTGGCTGCTCGCGAATCAACGCGCCGACGGCTCATGGGCGCACCCGCATGAGATCGGCGTCGCGCCGGGCGCGGATCCGCCGCTGATCGGGCTCGGCGCCACGGCATTGGCCGGCATTGCGCTGGCGCGCGAGTCGCAGGCGCTGGCCGCGAGCGAGGGCGACGCGGCGCTCGCGCCGGCGCGCCGCGCCGCGGCCGGTCGCGCGCTCGACAACCTCGCCGCGCGCGCTGCCGAATTGCGCGCACGCACCACGCGCAAGCCCGAAGTGCTGATGGATTACAGCGTGTGGTCGAACCCCTACGCGCTGCTGCTCGCGGCCGAGTGCCTGCCCGCAGGGATCGGCGCACCCGCCCCGGCGCAGGCCATGGCCGCGGACGCCGTCGCCGCGCTCGTCGCCAAGCAGAAGAGCGGCGGCGGATGGAGTTACTACCTGTCCAGCACCATCGCGGGCTCCTCCCAGCCCCTGGAGGTTTCGATGAGCTTCACCACCGCCGCGGTGCTGACCGCGCTGCTGCGCGCTCCCGAAGCCGGCGCGGCCGTGGACGAGGAGGTGATCGCCGAAGCGGTGCGCTGCCTCGAGGCGATGCGCCGCCCGGACGGCGCCTTCCTCTACCTGGTCGAGCACACGAGCCACACGCCGGTCGGGGGCACGCCGGGCGATGCCGCCGGCCGCGGACCCGCCTGCGCGCTGGCGCTCCTGCGGGCGGGTCATGCCGATGCGGCGGCGGTCCGCGCGCGCCTCGAGCTGTTCGTGGCGCATCTGCCGGAACTGGCGCGCGAACAAGGCAAGGCGCTCATGCACTGCGGGCCGGAGGCGCAAGGCTCCCACTACCTCCTGTTCGATTACATGAACGCTGCCGAGGCGTTGGCGGTCCTGCCCGCCGCCGAGCGCGCGCCCTTCCGCGCGCCCCTGCTGGCCGCCGTCCTCGCCGCGCGCAACGCCGACGGCTCCTTCGTGGACAATCCGCAGATCGGGCGCGCCGCCGGCACGGCGATGGCGGTGATCGCGCTCCAGGCCCTGGACGCCGCCGCGGCGCACTGAGGCCGGCCGCGCGCGGCGCCTACTCCGCCGGATAGTACTCCTGCACCGAGAGCAGGCGGACGTCCACGTTGCCGTAGTCCAGGTAGCTGGCCAGCTCGTCGCTCCAGATGGAGGGGTCGTAGTTGACGTCCACGTTGTTGAGCTGGTTCACGTAATCCAGGATGTACAGCGCGCCGGCCTGGATGCTGATGTTGTTGATATGGTCCGCCGACTGCACCATGAACAAGCCGTAGCCGGAGGTCTGGTTGGTGCTGTGGGTGACGTGCGCCGCCGGCGCCAGGATGCCGAGTTTCGGCAGCATGCCGGTCGCGCTCGCCGAGCCGAAGTTGCTGCTCTTCCACTCGATGGTATTGCGCGGGCTGCTGCGCGGATCGTAGTTGGATTCGGCGTAGACCACCAGGCCGCCCTTCAGATTGCACTTGTTGATGGTGATGTGCGCGCCCGCCGGGACCTTGACCACCATCGTCTTGGTGGTGGTGATGTTGCTCAGCGTGGCCGAGGTGGTGATGGTGGAGTTCGGGTTGGCCACCAGGAAGGCGTCCATGTCCCAGTGCGGCGTCCGCACTGGTTGGGTCAGGAGGACGCGGTCGTCGGCGGTGATGCCGGGCAAGGTGCTCTCGTACGTGTAGAGGGTGCCCGCCACGTCCACGTTGTTGGCGAGGATGCTCGGGTCGCCGATGGCGGGCGGCACCCAGTCGCCGAGCGCGTTGCTCCAATCCAGCACGCCTTCGTGGTCGTCCACGACGAGCAGATTGCCGCCGGTGACGTGGACGTTGTTGGTGTCCACGGCGCCGCCGTAGGTCACGAGTCCGCACGATTTGACGATGCCGCCTGGCCCGCCGCCGCCGACGTCTACCTCCGCCTGCAGCATGAACCGCGCGTCGCCGTCGAGGCCCGTGGTGCGCAGGAGTTCACCGCCGTTCGGACCGCTGCCGACCATCTCCACCTGGAAATTGCCGACCTCGCCGAGCGCCTGCGTCTGGCCGCCGGTTCCGGCCCACTCGGGATCCAGCGTGATCTGGCGCAGCGCGAAGGCCATCGCCGACTCCGCGGTCAGCTCGGCCTGCAGGCTGGCGGCGCCGTCCCTGGCGACTTCGACGGAACTTCCAGCCGCCACCGAGTAGCTCGACACGCTGAGCGTGAGCAGGGTGATCAGCACGAGGCAGATCAGGAAGACCGAGCCCCGTTGGCGGGGATCATGATGCAGGGGGACGGGCTGGCGGTTGGCCATGCTTGCGGAGGCGCCTGGAACGTTCACGTTCCGCAGGCGGTTCCTGGACCATTGACGGTCCGCGGCGGCAAAACTTGAACCCGGATTTTTCGGCGCAGCCGCCTAGGGCGCGTGGAAGCCGAAGGGGCTGGGCGTGTAGGGGATGCCTTCCGCCCCCACCTCGGGCAGGGTCACTCCCTGCGGCGGAATGCGCCGCTCCTGGTGGACAGCCCACAGGCAGGCCTGCACGAGCAGGCGCCGGAGGCCGGGATCGAGAAGATCCTGCGACGCCCCCATGGAGCAGTAGAAGACCCGCTGCGACCGGGAGCCGGGACGCGGGAACTCGCGCACCCAGGCCAGCGGCATCGGCGGGTCGTTGCGGCCGTCGGCCACGGGCGGATCCTGCGGCAGCATGCCGCTCAGAACCAAGCCCCGCGCGAGCACCACGCAATCCTTCGGCAGCGGATGAAAGGCGTAGACGTCCGTCGGTCCCCAGGCGCTGGTGAAGCCGCGCAGCACCGGATGGCCGGCGGCGGACGGCTCCGGCACCGCGCGCGTGCTCTCGCTGCCATGACCGCCGTGATGGGCCACCCAGGAATCGCCGAACCAGAGGCCGCCGAAACCGCCCGGCGGATCCTTGGCGTCGGCCGACCAGGCGCGCGCGCCGGCGGGCGCATCCGCGCCGTAAGCGAACGCGTGGGTGGCCGTGCGCAGGCCCACCAGAGGCACGCCGCGCGCCAGCGCGCGCTCCAAATGCAGGCGCTCGTCCTCGGGCCAGGAGCGAAAACGCGTGAAGAGCACGATCAGGCCGGCGTCATCGAGCGCGGCCAAGCCCGGTCCGCGCGCGGGATCGGCGTTCTGCAGCACGCGGCACTGGAAGCCCTGGGATTCCAGCAGGATGGCGAGGAGAGGAAGGGTCTCCTCGCTGCGGTATTCCTCGTCGCCGGCGATGAGCACGGCGAGAGGCCCGCTCGAGGGCGCGGCGCAAGCGCCCTGAAGACCAAGAAGAAGGAGCAGCGGCGGCGCGCAGGCCGCGCGAATCAGGAGAGCAGCCAGCCGGCTGCGGCCAGGATGCCGAGCGCCGCCAGAGCGCGGGCGACAGCCAGCGGCCAGGACAAGCGCGGAATGCCGTCGTGCGAAGAAGTGGAAGGCAGACTCATGGGTGTGATGTCTCTGTGTCAGCCTACGCTTCATGGGGCCTCCTGCTGGTGAATTCTCGGCCGAACTGCGATGAAGAAGACGACGGCGCCCAGCGCGATCCACGCGCATCCCAACAGGCTGGCCGCACGCACCTTGGCGTCCCAGAACGTTGCGCCGAGGCCGATCGCGGCGCCAAGGATGAAAACGCTGCTCGGCAGCAGGGCCACGCCGATGCGCAGCAGGCCCGCCGCGGCGATCATGTGGAAGATCCAGTCCACGAAGACCACGCCCGTCGTCAATTGATCGAGAGAGTCGGCGCCGGCGAGCCAGAGCATCGCGATCGCGAGCGCGGCCTGCGTGGCGATGGCGACGCTCGGCACCCCGCGTCGCGGGTCGAGGCGCGCGAGCGCCTGCGGAAAGAGCCCTTCCTGGGCAAGGGCGAAGTATGCGCGGGGCGCCGTCAGCACCTGGGAGTTGGCGATGCCGAAGGCGGAGATCGCCAAGGCCAGCGCCGCGAGGCGTCCGACCGCGGGCAACACCGTGGCGACCGCGTCCGCCGCCACCGATCCCGAGCCGGCCACCGTCGCCACGGGCAAGAGGGAGAAGTAGGCCGCGTTGGCGGCGAGATAACCGCCCACCACGATGCACACGCCGAGCACGATGCCGAAGGGGATCGTGCGCTCCGGGTTGCGCACTTCGCCTCCCACCCAGGTCAATTGGTGGAAGCCGCCGTAGGAGAACAGCGTCGCCGCCAATCCTGCCAGCCAGGGCGCGTCGGAGGCGGGCATCGGCGCGGGCGCCGGCGGCACGGGGTGACCGGTGCTGATCGCCCAAGCGGCGAGCACGGCCAGCAGCAGGAGCAACCCGACCTTCACCGCGGAAGTGGCGCTCTGCAGCCAGGCGCCCGGCTTCACGCCGCAGCCGTTGACGGCCGCCAGCAGCAGAATCATGCCGCTGGCGGCGAGGCGCAGCGCGCGCGGACTCCAGGAGAAACCGAGCGCCACGCCGAGATTGCGCGCGCCGAAGATCGCGATCAAGGCCAGCACGCCGGTCTGGATGGCGCCGATGAGCGACCAGCCGAAGAGAAAGGCCGGCAAGGGCCCCCAGAGGCGGCGCAGCGCGACGAGTTCGCCGCCGCTCTCCGGGAAGTGACGGCCGAGCGTGGCGAAGGCGAAAGCCCCGGCGAGCGCGATCACGCCGCCGAGAGCCCAGAGCGACAGCGCGCCGCCGACGGAGCCCGCAATCGCGGCCACCTTCGCGGGCGTGAAGAAGATGCCGACGCCGACGATCGCGCCGATCACGATGCCCGTGGCGTGGACCGGCCCGAGCTCGCGCCGCGGCGCGCTCACGGCCGCGGCCAGTCGTCCGTGCGGAAGGAGGACGCGGGCAAGCCGGCGCCGTTGACGAGGTTGGGAATGTCCGCCTCGCCCCAGGCGTAGCGCGCGGCCACCGGCTCGGGCACCTCGGCGCAGGCGAGGACGATGCTGGTGCCGACGATCGTGGCCGATGCCGCATGGAACACGCGATCCGCGCCGGCCAATTGGAAGTGGGAAGGCGCCTTGCCGTCCAAGGTCTTCAAGCCGGCCGCATGCCGCATGGCGAGGATGAATTGGCCGCCTTCGCGGCGCTGGCCGTCGAGTTCCGGACCGTGCGACTCCAGGTCCTTGCGCCCGTACGCGCCGGCCAGCGCGCAGCGCGCGAGTCGCTCGCCCACTTGCCGCTTCTTCAGCGGATGGATGTCCCGCGGATCGCCGACGTCCATGGTCACCGCCATGCCGCCGTTCTTGACGACGGCCTGCGCGCGGTCTTGCGCCTCGCGCAGCCGCGCCGCCAGTTC
>CAZDMB010000065.1:9523-12366 GCA_964506175.1 uncultured Planctomycetales bacterium
TAAGTGAAGGGCGCGATCTGCACCCAGTAGAAGGGGAAGTCTCCCCGGCCCCAGGCCGCGCGCCAGGACGCGATCATGTCCGGGAAGAGGGTCGCGTACTGCTCCGGATTGCCGACGTTGGCCTCGCCCTGGTAGAAGATCGCGCCGCGGATCGGGAAGTCGAGCAGCGGCGCCACCATGCCGTTGAACAGCGCGGCCGGATGCCCGGGACCGAGCCAGTTCTGCCGCGGGAAGGCGCCGAGCTCGCCCATCGAGGCGCCGACGCGCAGTTTCCACGGACCGGCCAGCGGCAGGAATTTGTCGGCGAAGTTCTTGCGGTAGATCTTCATGCTCTCCGGCGCGCCCGCGAGGCCTCCCGCGCCGCCCGTGTCCACCGCGCGGATGGCCAGCACCAGGCGCGTGTCGGTCACCTGCTGGGCGCCGATGCCATAGACGCGCGGGGTCTGCCACTGTCCGTCGGCATGCAGGCCGCCGCACGGCACGCCATCCGCCCAGACGTCGTCGCAGTCGTCGATCGGTCCGAGTTCGACGACGAGATCGCGGCCGACCCAATCTTGCGGAATCTCGATCTCGCGCCGGTACCAGACCACGCCGTCGAATCCGTTCAGAGCCGTGTCCCACAGGCCGGGCAAGGCCGCGGCGGCCCAGTCGGCGTCCTTCGTCTCCGGACGCTGCCACTGCTCCTTCGATCCCGGGTCCTTCTGCGCGAGGTTCTGCCACCACGCCGTCTGCAGTTGCGCGAGCGTCGGCTGCGCCGTGCCGTTGCGCGCCTCCTGCAGGCGCGCGAGGGCGTCCTTGTAGGCGCCATGCCGCGCGAGATAGGTCTCGCTGGTCCACGCCTCCGCGGGCGTGCCGCCCCAGTTGCATCCGATCAAGCCGATCGGCGCCCCGATCTCGCCGTGCAGCGCGCGGCCGAAGAAGAATCCGACGGCGCTGATGGACGGCGCCGTCTGCGGCGTGCACACCACCCACGCGCCCTGGCAGTCCTCCGCCGGCGCGGCGCCGACGGCCTTCGTCACTTCGAACCAGCGGATGCCGGGGTAGTTCGCCGCCGCCGCCGCCTGCTTCCAGCCTTCGACGCCCTCGCCGGCGCCGCTGCCGAGCGCCCACTCCATGTTGGATTGGCCGCCGCACACCCACACGTCGCCGAACAGGAGGTCGGCGAGCGTCGCCGAGCCCGTGGCGCTCTCGACCCAGATGGTTTGCGGTTTCGTCTCCGCGGCGGGCGTCGGCAGCAGGACGCGCCAGCGCCCGTCGGCGCCCGTCTTCACGTCGGCAGCGGGCCCCCACGAGGAACTGACGTGCACCAGGGCGCCCGGCGGCGCCCAACCCCAGATCGGGGCCTCGACGCCGCGCTGCAGCACCGCGTGGTCGGAGAGGTAGGCGGGCATCCGCAGGGGGGGCGGCGGGTCCTGCGGCGAGAGTAAGGGGAGCGCCAGGAGCGCGAGGCTGAGCATGGCGTCAGACTACCGACGCGCCGATACTGCGAGCATGACGGACTGGGGACGCGGACCGGGGCCGACGGGCGAGGGCCGCTTCCTCGAGGGCCCGCATTCGCGGCGTTACGAGTTCCAGCGGGCGCTGGGCATCTTCCGGGAGTTCGTGCACGGCTTCCGCGCCCTGCATTTCGTCGGGCCCTGCGTCACGGTGTTCGGCAGCGCGCGCACGCCAGAGACGGATCCGCATTACGCCGCGGCGCGCGCCATCGGCGCCGGCCTGGCGCAGATGGGATTCACCACCATGACCGGGGGCGGTCCCGGCATCATGGAAGCGGCCAATCGCGGCGCGCGCGAGGAGGGCGGGCGCAGCGTCGGCTGCAACATCGAACTGCCGCGCGAGCAGAAGGAAAACCCCTACCTCGACCGCTTCGTCACCTTTCGCCACTTCTACGTGCGCAAGGTCATGCTCGTGAAGTACTCCTACGCCTTCGTGGCGATGCCGGGAGGCTTCGGCACCTTGGACGAGGTGTTCGAAACTGCCACGCTGGTGCAGACGGGCAAGATGAGCGCCTTCCCGCTGATCCTCGTGGATCGCGACTATTGGAGCCCGCTCTTCGAGTTCCTGCGCGGCCGCTTGCTGGCGGAAGGCATGGTGGACGCGGCCGACGTCGAACTGCTGCAGCTCGTGGACACGCCCGCCGAGGCGTTGGCGCTCATCCGCCAGCAGGCGCTGCCGCGGGCGCAGCAAGTGCGCGCGAAGCCGCCGGTACGGCCGACGCGCGTCCTGGGCGAGCGCGCCTGATCACAGGATCGGGCTCAGCAGGCCGGCGGCGTTCTCGGCGAAGCGGCGGAAACTGGAGCGCTGCTGCCAGGCGGCGGCGTCCACGCGGCGGGCGCGATCCTGGTAGGAGCGCTGCAGCAGGCGCAGGCGGCCCACGAAGTCCTGGTCGTAGACGACGGTGCTGACCTCGAAATTCAACTCGAAGGAGCGGCGGTCCATGTTGGCCGTGGACACCACCGCCAGGCGGCCGTCCACGGTGATGGTCTTCGCGTGCAGCAGTCCCGGCTGGTACTCCCAGATCTTGACGCCGGCCGACATCATCTCTTCGTAGAAGGAACTGCTGGCCGCGCCGACGAGCAGCGAGTCGTTGCGCTCCGGCACCACGAGAGTGACGTCCACGCCGCAGCGCGCGACGGCGGTGAGCGCCGACATGGTGGCGGAATCCGGCACGAAGTAGGGAGTCGTCAGGATCAGCTCCTCGCGCGCGCTGTGGATGGCGGTCTGCACCAACTGCCGCATGGCGAGGTTCTGCGCCGCCGGCCCGGTGCCGGCGATCTGCTCCCACGAGTTCGCCGCGGGACCGTCGCGCGCGGCGCTCGGCTGCGGCGGCGGCAGCACCGCCG
>CAZDMB010000066.1:0-1710 GCA_964506175.1 uncultured Planctomycetales bacterium
AAAGCGAAGGCAAGCCCGCCGAGGGCGGAGGCCGCGCCGGACCCGGGCGGCGCGGCGCCGGCGCGGCCGCTGCCGGCGACCCGCTGGCCCTGGCCGGTGACTGGGAGATCAGCCTGCAGACGCCCATGGGCGAGCAGAAGTTCGGCTGCGCGCTCGACCCCGCCAACGGCGCGGTCGCCGTGTTCGACCCGGAGAAGGCGGGCGATCGCCAGCCCGGCACGGACGTGAAGTTCGAGGGCGCCGCCGTGAGTTTCCACTTCACCGTGCCGGAGATGGACATGGAGATGTCCATCCAACTGACCCTGGAGGGCGACAAGGTGACGGGCACGCTGGAGTCCCCCTTCGGCCCGGTGCCCGCGGTCGGCGTGCGCACTTCCGGTCCGTCCGCGGCTGCCGGCAAAGGCGAAGCCGCGGACGACGCTGCCGCCGGCCAGGAACCCGACGCCAAGGAGCCCCGCACCGGACATCCGCAATGGCCGGTGGAAACCGTCGCCGACCGCACGCCGCCTTCCGCCTGGGCGCAAGCGCGCGGGCGTTCGCTGCTGCTGAAGAATGGCACGCTCTACCGGATGGACGGCTCGGCTCCCGGCGTGGCGGACGTCCTGATCGTCGATGGCCTGATCCGCGAGATCGGCGTCGGCTTGAGCGCCCCCGCCGAGGTGCCCGTGGTGGACGCCAGCGGCTGGCATGTGATGCCGGCGGTGATGGACGCCCACTCCCACCTTGCGCTCGACTCCGTGAACGAAGGCGCGATGTCCATCACCGCGGAATGCCGCGTCGGCGAGATGCTGCACGCCGGCGAAGTCGGCACGTGGCGGGCGGCCGCCGGCGGCACCGCGGTCGCCCTGGCCCTGCACGGCTCGGCCAATCCGATCGGCGGCCAAGCGGCCGTGTGGGAACTGGACTACCAGGCGCAGAGCATCGCTGAGTTGCTCTATCCCGCCCGGCCCCGCCACATCAAGTTCGCCCTCGGCGAGAACGTGAAACAGTCGAACGATCGCGGCCCGGCGACCCGCTTTCCTTCCTCGCGCGTCGGCGTCGAGGCGGTGTACCGCCGCGCCTTCACCGCCGCGCGCGACTATGCCCAGCGCCGCGAGGCCGCGGCGGCCGCCGGCGAGCCCTTCCGCCGCGACGAGCGCCTGGAGGTCCTGGCGGGCATCCTCGCCAACGAGGTGCGCGTGCAGTGCCACTCGTACCGCGCGGACGAGATCCAGATGTTCCTGCGCATCTGCCGCGAGTTCGGCATCGAGCATCCCACCTTCCAGCACGTGCTCGAAGGCTACAAGATGGCGAGCGAAATCGCGGCGCAGGGCGCGATGGCCTCCACCTTCAGCGACTGGTGGGCCTACAAGTACGAGGTGCACGACGCCATCCCCTGGAACGTCGAAATCCGTCACAAGGCGGGCGTCGTGGTTTCGATCAATTCCGATTCCGACGAGATGATTCGGCGCCTCAACACGGAGGCGGGAAAGGCCTTGCGTTACGGCGGTCTCTCCTACGAGGACGCCATGGCCACGTGCACGCGCAACAGCGCGCGCCAGATGCATCTCGAGGATCATCTCGGCGCGCTCAAGCCGGGCATGGACGGCACCATCGCCGCCTACGACGCGCCGCCGCTCTCCGGCTACGCGCGCTGCATGCTGACCCTGGCGCGCGGACGCGTGCTCTATGAGCGCAACCCGGCGCACGATCGGCGCTGGCAGGAGTATG
>CAZDMB010000066.1:1720-2178 GCA_964506175.1 uncultured Planctomycetales bacterium
CGCGGCTGCGCAGAGCTTCGCCCAAGCCGGCGGCGCGACGGCGGCGCCTGCTCCGGCCGCCCCCGCCGCGGTCCCGGGCAGCCCCTGGACCCGCGCCGGCCAAGGCGCCGCCTTCGTCCTGACCAATGCGCGCATCCACGACATGGTGCAGCCGCCCTACCGCGGCAGCCTGTACGTCGAGGACGGGGTCATCCGCGCCGTCGTGCGCGAGGGCGAGACCATCCCGGCGTGGAAGTCCATCGAGTGGGTGATGGCCCCGTCGTTCACGATCGTGAAGCGGAACGTGTCACCGACCTTGCCGCGATAGACGGGCCCCGGCACGGTGCCACCGAACGTCCAGACCTTCTGCTTCACGCCCGGAGCGATCGCGACGCTGACCTCCCGGATGTGCAGCGTCACGTCGTGCACGGTCCCCGGCAGCGGAGCCAGCGCCTCGGGACTGCGGGCCTTGAACCCCG
>CAZDMB010000066.1:2188-9011 GCA_964506175.1 uncultured Planctomycetales bacterium
CGCCGGCTTGGAGCTCTACCCGGGCTTCATCAACTGCGGCGACGTCACCGGCTTGTTCGAGATCGGGGCGATTCGCAGCGCGCGCGACGATTCCGAGATCGGCGATTTCCAGCCCGATCTGCTGGCCGCCTCGGCGATCCACGCCGATTCGCCGCACATGGCCGTCACGCGCACCAACGGCGTGGCCTACGTGCTTGTCACCCCCGCGGGCGCCATGGTGCGCGGCCAGGCGTCGCTCATCCAACTCGACGGCGTCACCTCCGAGGACCTGGTGGTCGAGCCGCGCGTCGGCATGCTCGTGGACTTCCCGCGGGCCGGGAAGCTGGATCCGAAGAAGGGACCGGAGAAGCCGCGCGACCTCGCCAAACTCACGCGTCATTTCGACGACGCGCTCGCCTACGGCGCGCGCATGGAGCGCCTGCGCGCGAGCGGCCGCCCGGCCGCCGAGCGTGACCTGCAACTCGAGGCCCTCCTGCCCTACGCGCGCGGCGAGAAGCCCCTGCTGATCGAAGCTGCCGACGCTCCGACCATCATGGCGGCGCGCGCCTGGGCGTCCGAGCGAGGCCTGCAGGTGATCTGGCTCGGCGCGCGGGACGCGTGGAAGGTCGCCGGCTATCTCGGCGAGGACGGCGCGCGCGTCATCACCGGCTCCGTGCACGCGCTGCCCGCCACGGAGAACGACCCCTTCGACACGCCCTTCCGCAACGCTTGGGTGCTGCGCACGGCGGGTTGCCGCGTCGGCCTGCGCACCGGGGATCCCGAGGTGACCCGCAACCTCCCGTACCAAGCCGCCACCGCGGCCGCCTTCGGCCTCGGGTCGGACGAGGCCGCGCGCGTGCTCACCCTCGGCGCGGCTGAGGTCCTCGGAGTGGACGGCCAGATCGGCTCGATCGAGGCCGGCAAAGTGGCCACCTTCTTCCTCGCCGCCGGCGATCCCCTGGATTTCGGCGTGGTGAAGCGCATGTGGATCGGCGGTCGTGAAACCGCCCTGCAGAATTCCCAGACGGAACTGCGGGAGCGCTACCTGGAGCGGGTCCTGACGCGCTAGAATTCCCGCGTGCATCAGACCGGCGAGATCGTTTCCATTCCCGCGAACTGCGGCGAAGAGGACGCCCGCCGCGGCTTTTCGCAGATGGCGCGCGCGATGGCGCCGTCCAGCATCCTCACGATCGCCGGCGAGATCCGCGAGCTGAAGGAAAAGAGCGTCCCGGTCGCCGACATGACGGTCGGCGACTTCGCGCCCGGCCAGTTCCCCATCCCCGCGCGTCTGCGGGAATTGATCGCCCAAGAGCTCGCGGCCGGCCAGACCAACTACCCGGCCACGCCGGGCGAGAAGGCGCTGCGTGAGGCGGTGCGCGCCCACGTGCTGCGCACCCAGGGCCTGGACTATCCGCTGGACAGCATCGTGATCGTCGGCGGCGGACGCCCGGCCCTCTATTCGGCCTACCGCGTGCTGGTGGATCCGGGCGAGCTCGTGCTCTTCCCGGTGCCCTCGTGGAACAACAACAATTTCGGCGACGTGTGCCAGGTGCGGACGCGTCCCATCCTCGCGCGCCCGGAGGACGCCTTTCAGCCGACCGCCGCGATGCTCGCGCCGCACGTGCGCGAGGCGCGGATGATCGTCCTCAACACGCCGCAGAACCCCTCGGGCGGCGTGATGCGCAAGTCCGAACTCGCCGCCTTCGGTCGGCTGCTGGTGGAGGAGAACGAGCGCCGCCGGCGCAGCGGCGAGAAGCCCCTGTACCTGCTGTTCGACCAGATCTACTCGGCGCTGGTGTTCCCGGGCTTCGAGCACTTCTCTCCGGTGCAGCTGGTGCCGGAGTGCGCGCCGTGGGTGCTGCACATCGACGGCATCTCCAAGGGCTTCTGCGCCACCGGCCTGCGCTGCGGCTGGCTCTTCGGCCCGCCTCTGATCACCAAGAAGATCACCGGCCTGCTCACCCACCTGGGAGCATGGGCGCCCAAGCCGGTGCAGCTGGCCACCGCGCGCTTCTTGCGCGACGCCGCCGTCGTGGATTCGTGGAGCCCGGACGTGATCGCGCGGGCGCGGGAGCGGCTGGACGCCGTGCACGAGGGCCTGCAGGCCCTGCGCGCCGAGGGTCTGCCGGTGGACACGGTCGAGCCGCAGGGGGCCATCTACATCTCCGTGCGCTTCGCCTTGGCCGGCATGCGGACCGCCGCCGGCAAGACGCTCGCCACCAGCGAGGACGTGCGCGCGTGGCTGCTGCGCGAAGCCGCCTTCGCGGTGGTGCCTTTCTCCGCCTTCGGCGTGGCGCCGCAGGACGAGAACGGCTGGTTCCGCGCCAGCGTCGGCGCGGTGTCGGTGCAGGACGTGCGTGACGCCATGCCGCGCCTGCGTCGCGCTCTCGGCACGCTGCGCGCTTGATGCAAGATCCGCGCCTGCTGCCGCCGGAGCGCCGCTGGACCTTCGCCGAGGACGACCGTTCCTGGCGCATCCCGACGGCGCCGGCGCTCTGGGTCGTCGGCGGCTTCGCGCTGCTGCTCGCCATCGGCGCCTGGGTGCCGCCGATCGCCTGGCTGGCCTGGGTGGACCTTCCCATCGTCTTCCTGCTGTTCTGCGGCGCCGCGTGGATCGCCCTCGCCGACCGCGCCGCCTCGCTCCGCAATCTGCCCGGCGTGCTGCTGGCCTTGGCCGCGGTGGCCGTGTCGCTGCACCACCTGTTGACCGACCGCTTGCACCCCTGGGTGCGTTAGGCAGGACGCTGAAGACCACGCGGTGGAGAATCCCCGGGCTTGAAGGATCGGGTCTGCAGACCCGGGTCCGAGTCGAGATCCCGTGCCAGGGCAATCAATCTCTGACCCTAGGTCCGGCTTTCATGCCATCCGGAAGCTGCCTCGCAGCAGCAAGTTCTCGGCGACGCCCGCGATCGGCTCGATCAGCATGCGCGCCCGTGCTGATGGCTTCTCGTCATTCACGTGGATCTTGCGCTCGCGCCCGGCCGCTGCTGGACAGACTCCCTCTTCCTCGAGAGCAGGCAGAAACTCTCCTGCGTCCTGGCCCTTGTCCGCGGCGAGACTCTCGTCCGCGATGTCGAAGAGTCGCCGCAGCTGCATTGCGTGCTTCATTGCCTCTTCCCGTTCGCTCATCCCGTCCGCCGCTGCCACCGGCACGTCGGTCAGCACGCCGGCACTGTGTTCCATCATGACGCGCGAGAATAGCTGAGGAATGCCGCCGGATTGCCGTTCCGCATCCTCCGCGCCGTGGGGTCCGTCCGCCACGCGTGGGGCTCATGGCGCCGCTTCTCGCCGCTGAAGATCTGCCGGCTGTTGCTGTCCGGAAGATCGCCCGCATTCTGCAGGCGCTGCGCACACTTCAGCGGGGCCCATGACCGGATCCGCGTCCCGTCCGCCGAACACTCTTCGCGCTTGGCCGCGCTTGACTTGATTCCAGTCGCAGCCGTGCAGGCGAAGAAGGCTTGCAGCAAGGAGTCGAGCGCATGCAGCAAGCACGCTTGGATCAGTTGCTCCGGAGGGATCGAAGGGGGCCGCGCAGACTCGCATCTCGCGCTGCTCACAATGTCGCGCAATTCTGGGCCCCGTATTCACGCATCCCGCGAACCCATGCGAGGGGCTCTCAAAGCCGCCCCGAGCGGATACTGGCCCCGAAGTCGGACCGCACGCCACATGCGGAAGGGCGCTCAGGCCAAGGCGCCGGCCGCGCTCTGCGCCCCGTCTTCGTGCTCCACGCGCGTCCGCGCGTAGGGAGCTATCCCCTGCTTCTGTCCGGCCCGGGAGGCCGAGCTCAGCCGCTTGGGCCAGCATCCGATTGGTTCACTTCAGCCCTCGCACGAACTCCGTCAACAATGCCGCCGCCTTCCGATGTCCGGCGGCGTTCCAGTGGGCGTCCGTGGGGAAAGCGTCGGCCGCCGTGAAGTGCGGCGGGCCGCAGCGCAGGACCGGAATCCCGGCTGCTCGCAACGCCGCCAGGTAGTACTGGTCGAGGGCGCCATTCACACCCTCCGCGCCGATCAGGTTGACACCAAAGGCAATCCCGCGCGCGACGCACTCGCCGCGCAAGCCGCGCAGTGCGTCGAGAACCGGCCGGGTCACGACCTCCGGCTCGGCGACGACGCGCCGGCGGAACTCGGAGCGTGCAGGGGAATTGGAGACTCTCGCGACCATCGCCTGGCCCATCATCCACACGTAGGAATGAGCGTTCAGCCAGCCGATGACGCTACTGGTGCAGGCGCGCGAGCGCTGTAGCTTCCTGCCGTTGACGATCTCGCTCTCGCGCCAGCGATGCTCGAAGTCAATGCCAGTGTCGTGCGTGGGAACCATGCTGAGCACCACCATTTCCGGCTCCACGCGCTCGATCCAATCCCGCCCGAACAGCGCCGACTGTTCGACACCGAATCCGGACTGCCCCGCGTTGATTACGCCGATGCCTTCGGGATTGAGCTCAGCCTCCATCAGCGAGGCAAAGTTCTCTTCCTCCAAGACGCCGAGCCCGAGCACATAGGAGGCGCCCAGGAGCAGCAGGTGCCGCGGCTGCGCCATCTGCCGGTCGAAGCTCCCCTGGCGCAGACCATGCTCGTTGATTGTAACCGGCACGCGAAATGCGCCGTGGCGCACGGCGTAGCCATCCCAGTTGGGAGCATGCTGGTAGCCGAAATTTTCCGACGCCGCGAAGGCGCCGGGGCCCCAGTAGCCCCTCGCCACTTCCTCCTCGAAGTACGCAACACGCAGCAGACCCTCAAGCGCGAGGAGCGGTAGCGTGATCGAGACCGCGCCGCGGAAGCAGCCGCGTCGAATCCGCTGCACGCGCGTACGCGGCGGAACCGCGGCCTTGGGTGCGGAGCGTTCGTCCAAGGGCTGCGGTCAGAAGATCGTGTAGATGAAAGGCGACACCATCGGCACCGCCTGCAGCACCACGAACAGGATGGCGGCGGGGACCAGCAGCACGATCAGCGGGACGAGCCCCCAGAAGGGCCCGCGCCAGAGGTTGGCCAACAGTTCGCCGACTGTGGCCACGCCAGACCTGATGCGGGCGATCAACTTCATACAACGCTATTCTACCTGAGGATCCGCCCGCATGTCCGAATCATTCCCACCTCCCCTAGGCGCGCTCCTGCGCTGCCCCGGGTGCGGCGCCGACCCCGCAGCGGGCGCCGCCTGCGCGGTCTGCGGCAGGCCCGCATCCTGGTTCGGGGAGGTGCGGGACTTCCTCGGCTCCGCGGACGACGAACCCGGCTTCAGGAAAGTCAACGAGTTCTACGAGGCGCGGCCGTTCCCGGGCTACGCACCCGGCGAAACCGCCGCCTCCCTGATCGATCGCTGCCGCTCCTCGCCGTTCGTCGAGGCCCTGGATCGCGCGGTGCCGCACGGCGCGAAGGTGCTCGATGCCGGCTGCGGCACCGGCCAGATCCCGAATTTCCTGGCGCTGGCGGGGCCGCGGCGCGCGGTGATCGGCGTGGACGGCTGCCGCGCCTCTCTGGCGCTTGCCGACCGCTTCCGCAGCCAGGCCGGTACGCGCAATCTGCGCTTCCTGCGCGGCGACCTGTTTGCGCTCCCAGTGCAGGAAGCGCGCTTCGACGTAGTGATCAGCCGCGGCGTCGTGCACCACACGCCAGAGCCTTATCGCGCCATCGCCGAGGTCGCGCGCCGCGTGCGCCCTGGCGGCGTGCTGGTGCTCGCGTTCTACGAATCCATGGGCCGCGCGTTCCACCGCCTGCGGCAGCGGATGGCGCGCGCCTTCAGGCATCCGCCCCGCGCGCTGGACCCCGTGCTGCGCCGCCGCGACCTGGATCCGGAGAAGAAGCGCACCTGGGTGGCCGACCAATACGAGCATCCGCTTGAGCACTGTTTGCCTTTTCCGCGCGTCACCCGCGAGCTCGAGGCGATCGGCTTCCAGTGGATCCGCAGCCTGCCGCCCGCGGCGCACGGCGAAGGGATGTTCGCGCCCACCGCCAAGCCGGGCGGATTGCAGATGGGCCTTCGTCGCTGCGGCTGGATGCTGGCCGGCCTGCGCGATCAGGACGCCGGGATGGCCTGTCTAGTGGCGCGCCGGGCCGAATCGGCGCCCTCGTAGAGGCGGTTCTCCACCACCAGCAGATCGAGCCCGCTGCGCGCGAGCAGCGCGCGCGCCTCGGCTTCGCCGCGCGCGGGCGGATCCCCGCGCAGGTCAAGCGAAGTGGTGAGCAGCGCCGGCAACCCGGTGCGCGAGCCGAACTCGGTGAGCAGGGCGTGCAGCTCCGGATCTTCCGTGGCTTCGACCAGGTGCGGCACGCAGGTCCCGTCAGCGGCGGCGAGTGCAGGCGCGGCGGCGCGCAGCGCCGCGCGCGCGCGCAGCGCGATCATCTTGGCGCGCGCCGGAGCCGCGGCGCCCGGCGGCACCTCGACGAACTCGGCTGCGCGCTCCGCCGGCAGAGCGCAGCCCCAGGGCCGGAACTCTTCCCGCCGCTTGATCTCACGCTGCAGGCGCCCGACGATCGCCGGGTCGCGCGGATCCGCGAGCAAAACGCGGCGGCCCAGTGCGCGCGGGCCCCACTCGAAGCGCCCGCGCACCCACCCGGCAATGCGGCCGTTGCACAGCGCGTCCGCCAGCAAACGGCGCGCATCGGCGGGCGAGGCCAGCGGCTGCGCGTCCTCGCCGGCGTCGTCGAGGTTCGGCTCGCCGACCGCCTGGCCGGGCCACACCGCCGGCGCGCCGCCCCCCAGCACGCCATGCGCGAGCAGCGCGGCGCCGAGCGCAGCGCCGGAGTCCGACGGCGCCGGATCCACATGGATCTCCTCGTAGGGACCATCCGAGAGCAGGCGAGCCACCAGCCGCCGGGTTTCAGCAGCTTGCGGATGCGGGCGAGAG
>CAZDMB010000066.1:9021-11995 GCA_964506175.1 uncultured Planctomycetales bacterium
CACCAGCCGCGGAAGCTGCGCTAGGTCGCCGCCGAGCGCGAGGCGGCGGTGGCCGCTCTGCTGCTGCACGCCGCGCGCGAGAGCCAGCGCGGCGGACTCCACCGCCTCCACCGCGGCCGCCGCGAGGTCGGCGTCGCGCGCGTCGCCGGGCCGGTCGCGCAGCGGTGCGCCCGGCGTGCGCGCCGGTCCGAGCAGCGCGGCCACGCGCTCCTCGAACCAGCGCTCGGCGTCGAAGCGGAAGCGCAGCTGCGCCGGGTCGAGGCGGTAGCCGCGCTCGCTGCCAACGGTTAGGATCTGGCCGATCGCGGCGCGGAAGGTCCCCGGATCGCCGCGCGCTGCAAGCTCGCCGACCAGGGCGTCGTCGCAGGCGGGATCGAAGCCGAGGTGCTCGGCGATCGCGCGCAGGAAGAAACCGAGCGAGTGCGGGAACGGCACCTCGATCAGGGTCTCCGGCCGACCGCCCTTCCAGCTGCCACCGGCGCTGCAAGTCCACTCGCCGGCGCCGTCGAGGATCAGGAAGTCGCAGTCCGCGCCTGCCCCTGCCCCCCCCGACCACGGCGCGGTCAGGCATGCGGAGGCGGCGTGGGCCTCGTGGTGCAGCACGAAGCGCACCTGCCCCGGATCGGCGAGCAATTCCCTGCAGATCAGGTTGCGCATCCACAGCCGGTCGCCCAGCCAGCGAATCATTCCGTGCGCGAAGACCTTGGCGGAGCCGGGAAAGGCGGTCAGCGTGGTGACCAGGGTGCGCTCGAATCGGCGCAGCGGCTTTTCGAACCAGACGATGGCATCGAGGTCGCGCGCGGACAGATTGCCCTCACGCAGCGCGAAGCGCGCCGCGCGGCGCGGAAAGTTGGCGTCGCGCCGGACGTGGCTGAAGCGCTCCTCGGCGGCGGCGGCCACGACGCGGCCGTCCACGATCAGCACGGCGGCAGCTTCGCGCTGGAAGCCCGAGAGGCCGAGGATGCGCATCGCGCTTGGCGGCCTAGTACTGCGAGCGCAGCGCACGCGCCGGGTTCGCGGCCGGCAGCGTGGCACCGGGCTCGACGCGGCCGCGCGCGCGCGCGATCAGGCCGAAGGGCAGCAGCAGGGTCCAATAGAAGACGTAGAGCAGCGCGCGACTCAGCCCGGCGCCGCTGCGCAGGCCGAGGTTCTTCCAGTTCTGCAGATGGCGCGAGCTGCGGGCCGCGCGCATGGCCTTGCGCACCTCGGCACGATATCCCTGCGTGCGCCATTGCTCCAGGAACTTGCCAGTGTAGGAGACGTGGTATTTCTCGTCCTTGAGAATCTCGTTGAAGATGGCCTGGGTTTCCGGATCCGCGACGGTCAGCTCCGCGTGCATCGCGAACAGGTCGCGCGCCTTGACCTCGGCGACGTGCAACATCGCCACGTAGGCGATCTCGCCTCTCTCCTCCAGCACTCCGGCAGTGAAAAATCCGTGCGCGTTACGGCCGGCGCGCCCGCGCGCGAGGTCCAACTCTGCGCCGGGATCGCCGGCGGTGGTGCGAGAGCGCGCCTCAGCGCGCAGAGCTGCGGCACGGCGGCGGAAGAGGTCGGCGTGGCGGACCTCGTCGCGCGCGTGGCGCTCGAGGTGCAGGCGCAGTTGCGCGTCCGGCACGCGCTGCAGCGCCGCGGTGATGTCGCGGCCGCCGTCCTCCTCGGTGCGGGAGAAGGACTCGAGGGTCAGCACCGCGCGGACCGGATCGGCCCACATGCGGCGGCAGCGATCGCGTGCCGTGGCCAGGAACAGCATGGATCTCCCATGCTAGCATCGGAGCAGCTCGTGAAAGCTGCCAGCACGCCTGCAGCGCCCGCGGCGCCGACAGCCGCGCGGCCCCGGCTCTCGAACCGCAGGAAGCTGGCCTACACGGCGGCGCTGCTGGCGCTGCTCGCGCTCGCGGCGGAGGGCGCGCTGCGGCTTGCGAATCCCGGGATCATCCGCTTTGCGCTCGCAGCGCGGCGCACCCATGCCTACCGCGATTGGAGCCGCAGCGACCTGCTGCCCAACGCCGAGGAGCGGCTCCGGCTCGAACGCGGGGACGGCACTGTGATCTACGATTTCACGCTGGCCACCGACGAGCTCGGTTTGCGCAGCGCGGCACGCGGCGGCCGCCCGCCGGCGGTGCTGGACGGCCGCCCGCGCGCCGCGGTGCATTGCATCGGCGATTCCTTCACATTGGGCTGGGGTGTGGAGGCCGGCTCGAGCTATCCCGCCCTTCTCCAGGAGCGGCTCGGCGCCGGGTACTTGGTGCTCAACGAGGGGGTGGATGGCATTGGGCTGCTCGCGGCGAGGGAGCGCTACCGTGTCGCGGCGCTCGCCTACCCCCCGGCCTGGGTGCTATACCTGTTCATTGCCAACGACGTGGCCGAGGACGCGGAGGCGGAGCGGCAGCGCGAGCGCTGGGGCCTGCGTAACGGTTGGGAGCGCGGCTACGCAGCGGCGCGGCGGCATTCCTATCTGCTGAACGTGCCCTTCGCGCTGAAGTGGCACTTGTGGCTGCGGCCACGCCTGAACCAGCCGCTGGCGGAGGACCGCGCCGAGTTCGGCGAGCCGCCAGACCTGGCGGGCTGGATGGCATCGGCGCGCGCCGCTATGCCGGCGCAGCACGCGACCGCGCGCGCTCTCTTGGAGTTGCGCGATGCCTGCCGCGCCGGGGGCACGGAGTTGAGAGTCCTCTTCGTCCACGCGGACGCCGAGTCGCAGGGGATGGCGCGGCTGTGCCTGGACGCAGGCATCCAGATCGTGGCGGAAATGATCCCGTACGAGCAGCGCATTCCCTGGGATTGGCACATGAATTCCGACGGAAACCGGCGGCTTGCTGAGGCCGTGGCCGAGCGGGTGTTCGGGCTGCCGCCGCGGTAGTGGCCAGGCATCAGGCGCGCTCTGACGCGCGAGAATAGCTGAGGAATGCCGCCGGATTGCCGTTCAGCATCCTCCGCGCCGTGGGGTCCGTCCGCCACGCGTGGGGCTCATGGC